>DBGDEA010000023.1:0-20402 GCA_048342875.1 Collinsella sp.
AGGGCGCCTAGGCGCCGAAAGCGGCACATCCGCGTTGGCGGATCCGGCGTATCCGCGTTGGCGCGATTGGCGAAAATGCGTTGGTGGAAATGGTGAAAATTATATTGACGCTAACACCGAGGTCTCGGAGAACACGCGCTGCTGGGACCACTGCCCCTCGGTCTCCATGAGGCCCGCGCACGTCAGGCGCAGCATCGACTCCCTCGAGGGGAAGGACTGCACGACCCTGTAGCGGCGCTTGATCTCGCGGTTGGCGCGCTCCTGGACGTTGTTGGTGCGGAGCTTGGCCCAGTGCGCCCTGGGGAAGGCCGTGAACGCCAGCGCGGAGTCCTCGGCCTGCTCGAAGACCTCGCCGGCCCTGGCGGACACCGACGCCACCCAGGGCGCCGCCTCGGCCCACACGCAGCGCGCGAGGTCGGGGTCGTCCTGGTAGACCGCGGCGTGCACGAGGTCCCTGACGGCCGCCTTGGAGTCCTCGGGCCTGCCCGAGCAGGCGCTCTGGAGGTTGCGCTGCAGGTGCGTCACGCAGCGCTGCCAGGCGCAGCCCTGGAACAGGCGCGAGACGGCGGCCACGAGCCCGGCGTGGCTGTCGGAGACCACGAGGCGAACGCCGGCCAGCCCGCGCTCGCGCAGCCCGCCGAGGAATGCCGCCCAGGAGTCCTCGCTCTCGGTGTCGACCACGTCGCAGCCCAGGAAGTGCTTGCGCCCGTCGGCGCCCAGCCCGATCGCGGTCACGACGCCCTGCGAGACGACCGACGAGCCGACCCTGCAGCTCATGTAGGTGGCGTCGAGCCACAGGTAGCAGCACGGCGTGCCCGAAAGGTCGCGGCGGCGGAACTCCGCCACCTCGGCGTCGAGGTCGGAGCAGAGGCTCGAGACCTCCGAGCTCGACAGCGAGGATATGCCCAGCCTGGACGCCACGCGCTCGACCTTGCGGGTGGACACGCCGCACACGTACATCTCCTGCACGATGGCGGCCACCGAGGTGTCGACGCGCGACCATCGCGCGAGCATGCCCTCGGGGTAGTAGGTGCCGTGCCTGAGCTTGGGTATCTCGAGCTCCACGTCGCCCACGGCGGTCTTGAGCGACCTGGGGCGGTAGCCGTTGCGGCTGTTCTCCCTGCCGTCGCTGCGCTCGTTGCGGCTCGCGCCGCACATCTGCTGGGCCTCGGAGTCCATCAGCGCGTTCATCACGCCGCCCAGCACCCTGCACGCGAACTCGCGCGCGTCGCCGCACTCCCGCCAAAGCCTCGCCGCCTCGAGGGCCTCGTCGCGGCCGAGGCGCAGTACACTCTCTTCTTGGGGCATCGCCTTTCCTTCCATTCGTCACCTTCATTACTCCAACGACGAATTCTAGGCGGTGTCCCCTCCCTTTCAAGAAAGGGCGGAGGCGGGGCATGCCCCGCCTCTTACACCACATCTCTGTGCGCTACCTCACTGACGGCGCTTTCCAGACCCCGTGGGCAAAAAAGGGCAAATATGAGTACTGTTATCTTTTTAGTAACAGCCAAAACCGCCTCAAATGCCGCTCCCACGGCTTACACGCGTCCCTAAATTGATCAAACAGCACCATAGCGGACTTATATGTGTTTGCGTTAATGAACATATTTTGCTGTTATGTATATTATTTTGCGAAGGCAATATGATACTAAGATAGCAACCGTACTCATATTTGGCATTTTTTGCCCACAGGGTATTTCCTAGGGAACCGACAACAGCCCTAGGGTCCCGCGCGGCGCCGCTCCCTCCCGGCATCCGCCGACGTTTACCCAGATAAAACCTGCCAAAAAAAACTGTCCCTTTTTGGTAGGTTTCGGGGTGACAAGGACTTGCACTTTAGCGTGCGACAGCGGATAATGCCGAGCATTCGACAACACGCTTATTGCTCTTTCTATAGATTGAGGAGACCCCTATGGCCATGGAATTCAAACGCAGGCTGCCGATCCCCATGGAGATCCGCGAGGAAATGCCGCTTTCTGCCGAACTTACCGCCAAAAAGCAGGCATTTGACGCCGAGGTCGCCAAAGTCTTTACCGGCGAGGACGCACGTAAGGTGCTCATCATCGGCCCGTGCTCTGCCGACCGCGAGGATTCGGTGCTCGAGTATATGAACCGACTGGCCAAGACCGCCGAAGAGGTCAAGGACAAGCTCATCATCATTCCGCGCGTCTACACCAATAAGCCGCGCACCAAGGGCACCGGCTACAAGGGTCTTCTGCATAACCCCGATCCCGAGGCCCCCGACGACCTGCTCGAGGGCGTCAAGGCTATCCGCCATATGCACCTGCGCGTTATTGAGGAAACGGGCTTCTTCACCGCCGACGAGATGCTCTATCCGTCCAACTACCAATACCTCGTTGACCTGCTGAGCTACGTTGCCGTCGGCGCGCGCTCGGTCGAAAACCAGGAGCATCGCCTGGTGTCGAGCGGCATTTCGGTACCCGTCGGCATGAAGAATCCCACTGCCGGTTCCACCACCGTCATGCTCAACTCCATTTACGCCGCGCAGGCACACCAGAGCTTTATCTTCCGCAACTGGGAGGTTGAGTGCGACGGCAACCCACTCGCACACGCCGTCATGCGTGGCTACATTGGTCTCGACGGTCGCACCTACCCCAACTACCACTACGAGCACCTCGAGCGTCTGGCCGAGCGCTATACCGAGCACGCCGGCTATGCCAATCCGGCAGCGGTCATCGACTGCAACCACGACAACTCGGGCAAGCGTCCGTTGGAGCAGTATCGCATTTGCAAGGAGGTGCTCGACAGCTGCCGCCGCAACGAGTCCATCTCCAAGCTGGTCAAGGGCTTTATGATCGAGTCTTACCTTGAGGACGGCAACCAGCCGGTCGATGGCGGTGTCTTTGGTAAGTCGATCACCGACCCGTGCCTAGGCTGGGAAAAGACCGACTACCTCATCCACGAGATCGCGGAACGTATTTAGTTACGCGGTTTTACCAAACCGCGTAACTGCTCGACGCTGCAAACCCGCCAGAACGGCAATCTGCCTTTCAGCTTCGACGGCATGACCAAAAGGTCAATGCCGCCTCGCTTCAAGGCACCTTGCTCGCTCTGGCGGGTTTTCGCTGACGTTTTTCGACCTGCATCGTTGCCAAGGTTGGCACCAATGACTAATGCGGTAACTAGCTACGTCGGTCCGCTTGACCGGCTGGGTTTTCGAGGTGCCCCAGGTCGCCGCGAAAGAGGAGCGAAGCGTACTTCGGTACGCGAGCGACGGTTTGAGCGGCGAGATGGGGTGCCTCGGAGAGCCAGACGATTAAGCGGACGGTTCCTGCTGCGTAATGCAGTGGATATTTCCGCCGCCGAAGACGACCTGCTCAGACTTAACGCCGACGCATTTGTAGACGCCCTCGCCCCAGACCTCGTCGTAGATCTTCTGGAGCGTGTCAACGGCAAGCCGGTCGTTCTCGTCGCCGTACTGCGGGACGATAACACCGTGGTTGGTGACCAGGTAGTTCATGTAGGAGGCGATCAGCGGCTCGTCGGCGACGCGCGGCTCGGCGTTCTCGTCGGCGTCGATGGTGTCGCAGGAAGCCTGATCCATGAACAGCGGGTTCACGGGCATGCAGAGCTTGTAGACCTTTATCTTGCGGCCCTTGGCGTCAACGGCGTTGGAGAGGGTCTCGTAGATGGCGTGGCACTGCTCGTAGAACGGATACTCGGGATCGTCGGTCCAGATGCAGGCCATGACGCCCGGGGCGATGAACGTAGCGACGTCATCGATGTGGCCGTTGGTCTCCTCGGGGTCGATGCCCTCCTTGACCCAGATGACCTTCTCGACACCCAGGTAATCCTTGAGGTGCTCGTCCATATAGGCGCGAAGTTCCTCGCTCCAGGGCTCAAACTTCCTCTTGAACTTGGGCCAGATGGACTCGGGGTCCTCTTCCTCCTCCAGAACCGCAGAGCAGGTGCGGCCCGGGGAAAGCAGGCACTGGTCGGTCACGACCACAGTGCCTTCGCCGTCGACGGTGATGGAACCGCCCTCGAGGATCATGTCATCGGGACGATAACGACGGCAGCCGGAAAGCTCAGCTATCTTAAGGGCGATCTGCTCGTCCTTGTCCCACGGGAAGTACAGGCCGTCGACAAGACCGCCATAAGCGTTGAAGTGCCAGTGGTTGGCGCGCTTATCGCCCTTGCCGTTGATAACAAAAGTGGCAGCGGTGTCGCGGAACCAAGCATCGTCGGTGGTCATCTCGATAACGGTGACGTTCTCGTCTTCCTCAAAGGCGGCCTTGCAGTTGGCGTAGTCGGCCTGGTTGGCGCATATGGTAACCGGGGTGAACTCGGCGATGGCGCGGGCGATGGCAGCATACTGCTTCTGAGCCGGCTTGGCGCCGTGGGACCAGGTGTCGGTACGGTGGGGCCAACCCATCCACACGCGATCCTGCGGGGCGAATTCAGCGGGCATAAAGAAGCCGTCGGCCTTAGGGGTGGACTCGGACTCGGTGATCGTACGCATAAGATTTCCTCCAAATCGAACGATCGCTTGCTGCGGGCGGGTTGCCCGCAGCCTAAAACCAAGAGGTGGCGGACGCCCGTTCCCCGGCAAAGGTCGGGGCGCCCGGCGCCGGTTTTCACGGAGTCGCACCGGCAAGCGACGACGTAACCTGGCGCGCGGAGACAAAACGCACGAAGGATACGGAAGAGAAATTGGGGCGGGCGGTGGTTACCGGAGCCTTCGCTCACACCCACCCCGGAGAAAGGTTAGCAAACCTGTCGCTTGGGCACGTCTCCGAAGAGGTTAGAGTGTCCCGAGTCGGGAGCGACAAGCCCGACGAAGCGTACGTTGGTATGCGAGGAGGGTTGGAGCCCCGAATCCGGGCGCTCTAGTCCTCCTCGGACTCCTCAGCGAGGCGCTGAGCAGCCAGCTCGGGAGTGAGACCCTTGTACTCGGTCTCGCGGCCCTTAGCACTGACGACGCGGACAACCTCGCCAATAAGCAAGAGCACGATGAAGATAACGATCATCGGGACCTTATCGCCAATCTCATCGACAGAGAACGGAATCAGCGTTGCAACGATAGCCAGAATCAGCTCGATGCAGGGAATAGCCAGCATGACATTCATCATGGCACCCTTAAACGGGAACGTGAAGATGCGCTCGCGGTTCGGGTCGTTCTTGCGAAGGTTGAGGAACGCCGGGAACATCGGGATATAAGTGAGCAGCAGAAAGACGACGGAGGTGCCGAAGAGCATCCAGAAAACACCGTTGGAGATGGCGTCGATGGGAACCAGCTGCAGGCACAGCACCAGGGAGGCAACGATGGCGTTGACCAGGTTGGCGCCGTTGGGCATATCGTCATCCGAGATCATCGAGGCAAAGACCTTAGGCATGTTGCCGTGCTCGGCAGCGTAGCGAGCAACGGAGTTGACACCAAAGGACCAAGCAGCCATGTTGGCAAACAGGGTGATCAGGAAGGCGATGCAGATGATCTTAAAGATCATGGAGTCGCCCACCATGGTCTGGACAGCGTAGATCATGCCGTAGTCGGGATCGATGGAATCGGCCGGCACAGCAGCGCCGATGCCAAAACCAGCGAACAGGTAGATCACGGCGATAGACAGGCCGCCAACGATGATAGCCTTGGGGATATCGCGAGTGGGATCGGCCATATCGTCGGTCATGGTGCAGATGACCTCGAAGCCCATGAAGTTAAAGATGATGATCGACAGGTAGCCGAGAGCGTTGGTGTTGGTAAGCTCGGGCAGGAAGGTGGCAGCGGACATGTCGTTCGCAAAACCGTTCTCCATGGCATACCAAATGCCCAGAGCGCCGACGATAACGGCAACGGCGACCTTGACGATGGCGCCGCCGTTCAGGACCCACTCGGAGTCGGCCGCCTTGGAGCGACCCATGAGGTAGACGATCCACACAAAGGCAAGATCGATACCCAACTTGGCGATCAGATTGAACTCGACGCCAAAGACCATGCCCAGAATGTCGGGGAACATGGTAGCCAGCGAGGCGATCCACAGCGGGTAGTTAACCCAGTAGTAGTACGAGATGCGGGCGCCCCACTTGTCGCCCAGGCCATCACGTACCCAGTCGTAAATGCCGCCCTCGCCGTCATAGGTGGTGCCGAGCTCGGCAACGACCATGCCATAAGGGAGCAGGAAGGTCAGGATCAGGAAGATCCACCAGAAGAACTGCTGGTTGCCAATGGCAGCAGCGGGAGCGGCGGCCTCGCAAACGAAGACGACGCAGATGATGGTCGAAATGACCGTCAAGAAGGAAAGCTTCTTCTTTCCGTCGCTCATGATGAGCTCCTTCGCTCAGTCTTGGACAAATCGAGACCCTTAAGATATTAAGACAATTGCCAAGCCTCGGTGAGCGGGCGACAGGAGACGAGCATCCGACGCCCGCAGACGCGCTTTTAGAAGCCTTGAGGCTTAGAGCTGCTCGAGAGCCTCGAGAGCGGCGCTCTCGCTTGCCGCCTACGCCTCGTCTCGCCGACAGTTCTTTATCTATGGCAGCGGCGTTTTTATTTGCTATGCCTTCGAGATGACCGAGATTTTCTTTTTTGAATACACGCTGCAAAAACTAGAGCTTTCCAGCTAGCGACTATTACTCAATCATCATGCCCGTGATGCGGACCCTTGTGGCGACCGCTTCGCAGGCTTTTATTTGGGCCATTGCCAGGGACTTGCTCGACAAACATTCTAAAAAGCAGTTCGTTATCCCCGTCGTAACGTTTTTGCTGTGCGGGTCGCTGACTATCGTCGCTGTCCCCTACGGCCCCATGCATCAGTGGCTCTACTACGCAATGCGCCAGGTGTTCCTTATCTTTGTGGGGCTGTACATCTTTTGGACGGCTCATAAAAGTACAAAGGTCGAGTTGAAGGCACGCGTTAACAACCAACGAAAGCACCTGATTATCGGCGCCATCCTGGTCGGGTGCATCGTTGCCGAGGACTTCTACAGCATCCTGGTCGTCCCCATGAGCCTGGCGCCCTCTTGGCTGCAGCTATACCTGTCCGAGCGCAACTTTAGCGAGAACGTCTTTGCGTGCTACTTTGCGATTCTGCTCATCGCCTACGCCTATCACGTGCTTTCGATTCGCATGCAGGAGGCGTCCGAAGAAAAGAACGCCAGCGATCTTGATCGACACATCGAAGAGCAAATGCCCTCTTATCGCAACGCCTACAAGCTCTCCAACCGCGAAGCCGAGGTTTTGCGTCTGGTAGTGCGGGGCAAGTCGAACCAAGAGATTGCTGACGAGCTATTCCTTGCCGTGGGCACCGTCAAGACCCACATCCACAACATCCTGGTCAAAACCGAACAGCAAAATCGCACGACGTTAATCCTCCACTTTTGGAAGCGCTAACCTGCCAAAAAGGGACAGGTTTATTTTGGCAGGTTTTATCTGGGCAAACGCCAACCGCCGCGAGAGAGCTGTCTTCCCTCGTGGCGGTCTTTTAGCAGAAAACCAAGTGAGTAGGCTTTTTGCAGGAGGCCAAGCACACCCTAAACACGCCACAGCTCTGACCTGCAGTTTTATAGATCATTTGTCGCGATGTGCTCGGCAAGTTCAAAAAAGTCTACTCACTTGCATCCGAAACGCACCAGATAGGCAAAATAACCGCCGCGAGAGGGCCCCAGTCCCTTCGCGGCGGTCATATGCCTCTGATTTTGCGACGATTTTGCCCGTTTGTTATTCGCTATAGCGGGTGGCGATGGCAGCTTGCACCATGCCGGCGCTCATGAGGTAGGTCACCAGGAAGTAGCCACCGTATGCTGCCAGGAAGATTGCACAGGTGAGGCCCACGGTGCCGCCGATGCTCATATTTCCGAAAATGCTCACCAGCTCAATGATCACCCTAAGTGCCACAAAGGAGTGCGCCAGGCCCACTGCCAGCGGGAACAGGAAGAATACCGCTTGCTGCGCCATCACCGAATGACGAATCTGGCGGTCGTCGCAGCCGATCTGTGCCAGCACACGATAGCTGCGGCTGCCGTCGGCCACGTTGGAGAGTTGCTGAATCGACAGAATCGCCGCGCATGCAACGACCAATACAAAGCCGATGTAGATGGCTAGGTAGCTAATAAGACCGTTCATTTGCGCTGCTTGCGTGTACATCTCGGAGCGTGTGATGAAGGTTCCCCACGACCCCGGCTCCTTGCCGTCAACGAGCAGATTGTCGAGCACAGTGTATTTAATGCTCTCGTCTGCCTCGGTCGTATCCATCCCCTGTTTGTAGTTAACGAGCAGGCTACTGGAATACGGCTGCAGATTAAGTTGGGACAGCAGCTCGTCGGCAACGACGACGGTACCCGGATTACTGCCCATCGCCGAGTTGGCGATGGCCGCCGTATCTTCGTCCGACTTATCGGTTGCGGGCTTGAGCGTATGCCCGCCCAAAGTAAGGGCATGGCCGCCAGCCATATACTTGGTGTACAGGTCGACCAGCTCGCCGCCCATATCACACGTGAGCAAGTACTGGTCGCGGCCAATGCTCACCGGCTCCTCGCCCATCATCTGACGCAGTTTGTTGTACTGGCTCGCCGGCGTCACAAACAGACCCATCGTATCGGCATTGCTACCCCCGAACGCCTTGGGAAGCTTTTCGCCCATGGTCTTGCACATCTCACTTGGGGTCACCGAAGGATTCGAGCCGCCAAACGGGTAACTCAGATACGAATCGATCTGCACATGCTCACCGGCAACATCGGCGATATTGACCTTCTTGCCGGTCTCGTCGTTGTTGTCCGCCGACTTGCCCTTAATACCGTCTGCAACGTTATCGGAATCGATACGATCGCCGTGCCATGGATCGCCGTGCCATGCGGGGTACAAATCGACCGTTGTATCGGCCAGCACCATGCGATCGGCTTCAGGCGGATTGACGTACTCTTTGTAGTAGCCGAGCGTATCGGGCGTGTAATAGACATACGTCTGAGACACGTCAACAGGGTTATAGCGCTCCAGGTTTTCATTCATCACGTTGGCAATTGACATACCGCACGTCACCGAGGTGATGGCCAAAAACAGGAGCATCGCGATGACGCCCATCGAAAAGCACACCGTGTTGACCTTGGCCGCAAGCTGGCGCACGGTAAACATGTTGAGGCCGCGCCAATACACGCCGCGCAGGCTCTGCAGCAGCTTAATGAGCATGCCCGAGAGTCCCCAGAACAGGGCAAAGGTGCCCACGGTAACCATAGCGGTCGTAATGCCAAACTGGTTCATGGCCTCTTGCAGCTTGCTGTCCGTCGCGGTTAGCGGGAACCCATCACGTAGCAGACGGTAATAGGCCACGCCCACAAGCGCCACGCCCACGACAAAGATGGCAATCGCAATCCAGGGGTTGCGTGTCTTGATGCTCTCGTTGCGACGCTCGGCACCCATAAGCTCGATGAGTTTGGTACGACGCACGGCGCGAAGGTTCAGCAGTAGCGTGAGCACAAACATTACGAGCATGCAAGCAAGGGTCAGGTTGAACGCATGCACCGAGAAAAAGAAGTGGAAATTGGCGATCTGTGTCTTAAAGAGCGAGGCCGTAAAGAACGTCATGAGCTGGGAGATTCCCATACCCAGCACAATGCCGGCGACAAAGGCCACGACCGAGACAATCACGGTCTCGAGCGCCATGATCGTGGCGACGCGCCCGCGCCCCATGCCGAGCACCTGGTACAGGCCAAACTCCTTCTTGCGGCGTTTCATGATGAAGTTATTGGCATACACCATCAAAAAGGCCATGACACCGGCCAAAAAGTACGTCAGGTCGCCGAGCATGCTGCCCATTACCTGCGCCAAGCTCTCTTCATCGATTCCGGCGATGTCGACCTGCATTGAGATGGTGTTAAAGGCATAGAAGACCGTGACGCCCAGGGTGAGCGTCAAAAGGTAGACGAGGTAGTCGCGGCCGGCGCGGCGGACGTTGCCCCAAGCGAGTTTACAGAGCATCGGAGCCCTCACCGCCCATCATGGCAACGACCTCCATAATGCGGTCGAAGAACTCTCGGCGGTCGGTGTCGCCGCGGCGCAGCTCGGTGAAGATCTTGCCGTCGCGGATAAACAGCACGCGGCTCGTGTAGCTGGCAGCAAAGCTGTCATGCGTGACCATGAGCACGGTGGCGCGCAGGCGGCGATTGAGGGACTCCAGGCTCTCGAGCAGCAGGCGGGCGCTCTTGGAATCGAGGGCGCCGGTGGGCTCGTCGGCCATGATCATGGTGGGGTCGGTGACGAGCGCGCGAGCCGCGGCAACGCGCTGCTGCTGACCGCCGGACATCTGGTAGGGATACTTGTCGAGCACCTGGCTGATGGACAGGCGCGCTGCCACATCCTGCACGCGGGTCGAGATCTCTGCCGAGTTTGTGCGGGCGATGGTTAGCGGCAGGGCGATGTTCTCGCGTGCCGTGAGCGTATCGAGCAGGTTGGAGTCCTGGAAGATAAAGCCGAGCTCCTCGCGGCGGAACTGCGAAAGCTTGGCCTGCTTCATGCGCGTCACGTCCTGACCGTTAATGCGGATCGTGCCGCTCGTGGCGCTATCGATGGTCGAGACGCAGTTGAGCAACGTCGACTTGCCCGAGCCCGAAGCGCCCATGATGCCGACGAATTCGCCACGGTTGACGGTAAAGCTGACGTCGTTGAGCGCGCGGGTCACGTTGCCCAGCGCCCCGTATACCTTTTCGAGATGCGCGACCTCCAGTACCGGGGTCGCCATGTGCGTGGTTTGCATACCGAGTCCTTTCTTGCGATTAGTCTACGGCATCTATAGTCGCAAGAAGACGAGTCGGCTACCATCGATATGGCTTACGCTTGCCTTACCGTTGTGTAAGGTAGGGCAGCCAGCCTGCCACGTGTTGATATTGAGAGAGGACTCCTGTTGAAGACTGTTCATGTTGCCGCTGGGATCATTCGCAAGGAAGGATCTGACGAGCTGCTTGCCGTGCAGCGCGGCTATGGCGACATGCAGGGATTTTGGGAGTTCCCAGGCGGCAAGCTCATGCGCGGCGAGACGCCCGAAGACGCCGTACGCCGCGAGCTCATGGAAGAACTGCAGGTAAAAGTCACCAACCTGCGCGATTTCTATACCGTTGAGTACGACTACCCCGATTTCCATCTCTCCATGGAGTGCTACTACTGCTCGATGGCCAAAGAGTCCGGCGAGCCCCAGAAGCACGACCGCCAGCTCGATATCCGCTGGATTCCGCGCACCTCGCTTGCCACCGTTGAGTGGATGCCCGCCGACAAAGGGCTTATCGATGCTCTGATTGAGTTGAAGAAAGATCGGCTTGAGGCCAACGGCACTGCCAACGACGCCGAGGCCGCCACGACCGACGAGCCCGCTTCCAGGCCCAAGCGCGCACCTAAGCGCCGCAGCAAAAAGCGTCCCAAACCAGATCTGCTCGACGGCATCGATACCTCGGACCTTTCCGCCGACGAGCGCGAACTGGTGCGCCGCCGCGCTGCTATAAAAAAGTCCATGAAGGGCAACAAGCGCGCCAACACCAAGCCCGAGCTGCTCGTACGTCAGCGCCTGCGGGCCGCGGGCCTTACGGGCTATCGTTTGGAATGGAAGGTACCCGGCAAGCCTGACATCGCCTTCCCCGGGCGCAAGATCGCCATCTTCGTCAACGGCTGCTTTTGGCATCGCTGCCCTAAGTGCAATCCAAGCCAGCCCAAGCGCAACGTTGAGTTTTGGGAGGCAAAGTTTCGCCGCAACGTCGAGCGCGACCGAGCAGCCATCAACGCACTTACCCAAATGGGCTGGACGCCCATCACCGTCTGGGAATGTGAGCTCAAGAAAGACCGCATCGATGCCACCATGGAAAAGGTCATCGAGCGGGTGCGGGCCGCAGAGCCGCAGCGCTAAGAACGAGCCATCTACACGCCCCACACAGGCGAGCCACATCCGCGCCACAAACCTTAGAAAGCCCTTAAGCTCAAAACCTTTCAAGAGTGTTACTCGATAGCTTTGACCTGCGGTTTCATAGCAACATCAAACCTCATTAAGCCTTTCTTTAGCGCTTCTTTGCAACAGCCGCGGCATAATACTGCCAACGCACGGGACCTAGCAGCACACCCCGTGCGCAACCTTTTGGTGGACATCGAGGAGGCCGCATAAGCATGCATTCTTCCAATGACGCAGCACAGCAGCCATCCCTAAAACATGCAGACCTTTTCTCCTTCCCCCCGACACAGAGAAACGGCCTCCTCGACTCCCCCACCACAAAAGCCAAACGCTCAACCGACCAGAACCTCAACCTGCGAGCATCGTTCGAAAAACTCCAAGCATCCCTAAACAAGTCATTCCCCAACCAAGCCCGGGCATACTAACCCCCACCAACAAAGAAGCCCTAACGCCCCACCCATTTCCGCCCCAACGCCACAAGGGCGACGACCTCGAGTAGGTCAACCTGGGAGGGACGAGGTCTTAGTTCCCCAATCTTTCCGCAGGGGGCAAAAAGCCTCGCCGCACGAAGTGCGCAGCGAGGCTTTTTGCATGCCCGAGGACGATTGGGGCACTAAGCCCTCGTCCCTCCCCGGGATATGTAGCGAGTCGGAGTACCCTTGCTGTTACTCTGCTTTGCCCACAGAGTTGAGGTTGGTCATGCGGATCTTAACCAGCTCGGTGATCTCACGCATGCCCTCCTTGGCCGGCTTCTTGGGGTCGAAGCAGGCGGGATTCTCGGCCATGTAGGCCATGAAGCCCTTGGTGTAGGCCTGACGCAGCTCGGTGGCGTAGTTGACCTTGCAGATGCCGTTCTTCACGGCCTCGGCAACCTGCTCATCGGGCACACCGGAGGTGCCGTGCAGGACCAGCGGCACGTCGACGGCGTCGCGGATGGCCTTGACCACGGACTGCTCGATGTGCGGATCGCTCGTGTACACGCCGTGGCTGGTGCCAACGCCAATTGCGAGGGAGGTGCAGCCGGTGCGCTCGACGAACTCCTTGGCCTCGGCCGGATCGGTGTAGGGGCTCTCGCCCTCAACCGCGGGACCGTCGTCCTCCTTGCCGCCAACCTTACCGAGCTCGGCCTCGACGGGCACGCCCATGGCGCGGCCAGCGTCGGCGACGGACTTGGTCAGGGCGATGTTGTCCTCGAAGGACTCGTGCGAACCGTCGATCATGACAGAGGTATAGCCGGTGCGGAAAGCCTGCATGCAGCGGTTATAGCCATCGCCGTGATCGAGGTGCAGAGCGACGGGCACGGAAGCGCGCTCGGCGGCAGCCTTGACCATGCCGTAGAAGTAATCCAGGCCAGCGGTCTTGATGGTGCCCGGGGTGGTCTGCATGATGACGGGGGACTTGGTCTCCTCGGCAGCGGCCAGAACGGCCATAACAAACTCGAGGTTCTCGACGTTGAACGCGCCGACGGCGTAGTGGCCGGCCTGAGCGTCCTTGAGCATCTTTTCGGTGGTAACAAGTGCCATGAGCGTTTGCTCCTCTCCCTCGCCCGCATCTGGACATCGGGCGTAGTTGTTCACAAGGCGTTTTACCTTGCGTTTTGCTGCGCTCATTGTATGAAATTCAGCGGCTTTACACGTGCGAGATATTGAGCCATGCAGGTCAATACCGTCGTTTTTGAAAAGCAAACGGAAGGAATTTGAGCCGAGCGGACATGTTCGATATTGAATTTTGGGCGTTCAGCGTCTTTCTTTTATAGAAAAGATAAGTAATCGAAAGGTGTTTTCTTACTCAAAAAGAAAATGAACGAAAATAGAGTCAACACAATTCCTGCAAATTTGGCCGAGAATGGAGCAGCTATGGCCCATGCGACAACCCGAGCCTTCGCCGATGAGCGTCGTGCCGCCATCATGGAAATGCTTGAGCATAACGCCTCGGTGCAGGTGGCAGAAATTGCCCAAACCTTTGGCGTGTCCTCTGTCACCGCTCGCGCCGACCTGGACGCACTCGCCGAGTCTGGCAAGCTGCGCCGCACGCATGGCGGCGCCGTATCGCTCCACAAGCGTCTGACTGTTTCCACGCAGGATCGCCGCATCAATGTCAACGTCGCCGCCAAGCAGGCCATCGCGCAAAGCGCCATCGAGTTCGTCAATGACGGCGACACGTTGCTCGTCGACTCGGGTACCACGGCGCTCGAGTTCGTCCGGCTCCTCGATCAGCGCAACGGCATCACCGTTATCACGGCCGACATTACCATCGCCGATTATATCGACGAGAGCATGCCCTCGGTCGATGTCGTCATGCTGGGCGGGGCGCTGCGCAAAGGTCATCGTTATCTGTACGGACCGCTCACCATGCAGGCGCTCCGAATGGTCCATGCCGATCTGGCCGTCATGTGCCCCGGCGCCTTTGTCTCCAGCTGCGGCTTTACGACCGACTTTCCGCAGATGGCCGAGACCAAAACGGCTATGATCGCCGCGGCCCATCAAAGCGTCGCCCTCATGGACGCCAGCAAGGTTAACGGACGCGGCATGTACCGCTTTGCCGAGCTGACCGATGTCGACGCCATCGTGATGGACCGTGACCCCGATCATGCCGTCGCCACCTCAATCGCCGAGATCGTCGACAACGCCCGCCCAAATCTCCTCATCGCCGGCGCTTAAACAAAAACCACCACAAAGGTCTCCTTTGTGGTGGTTGAGCCTCAGAAGTGAATGTGTCGCTACTTGGACAGCTCGTCGGCGAGGGCCTCGATCTGAGCGCGCGAGGCTTCGTTGAGCGAGCCCAGCACAGTCACCTTGTTCTGCGTCAGGGTGATGTCCTTCATGCCCTCGAGCTCCTTGGTCATAACCTTGGCAGCCGCGGGTGCCCAAGAGCCGGCCTCGACGAGCGCCACCGTACGGTTCTGGTAGGCGTGCTCGGCGAGCGTATGGATGAAGGTGCTCATGCACGGGAAGATCTCGCCCTGATAGGTGATGGAGGCGAGCACCAGACGGTCGTAGCGGAACGCATCCTCAACGGCCTCGGCCATGTCGTCACGAGCCAGGTCAAAGACGGAGACCTTCTGGCCGCGAGCCTCAAGCGCAGATGCGAGCTCCTCGACGGCAGCCTTCAGATGCCCGTACACGCTCGCATAGGCAATCGTGATGCCCTCGTCCTCGGGCTGATAGCTCGACCAGGTGTTATAGGTGTCGAGGTAGTAGCCCAGGTTCTCAGTCAGCACGGGGCCGTGGAGCGGGCAGATAATCTGGATGTCCAGGTCGGCGGCCTTCTTGAGGACGGCCTGCACGAACTTGCCGAACTTACCGACGATGCCAAAGTAGTAACGGCGCGCTTCGCAAGCCCAGCCCTCGGGATCCTCGATGTCGTTGGCGCCAAACTTGCCAAAACCGTCGGCACTAAAGAGCACCTTGTCGGTGGCCTCGTAGGAGAAGAGCACCTCGGGCCAGTGAACATTGGGGGCACCGACAAAGGTTAGGCTGTGGCCGCCCAGGTCGAGCACGTCGCCATCTTTGACGACCATCTTGCGCTCGGGGAAGTCGGTGCCAAAGTAGTTGACCATCATACGGAAGGCGCCCATGCTGGCAACAATCTGCGCCTGGGGATAGCGCTCCATAAAGGCGGCGATGCCGGCGGAGTGATCGGGCTCCATGTGATGGACGATCAGGTAGTCGGGCGTGCGGCCATCGAGCACGGCCTCGAGGTTGCCGAGCCACTCGTCAACAAAACCGCCGTCGACTGAATCGGCGACAGCGATCTTTTCGCCCAAGATAACGTAGCTGTTGTATGCCATACCGTTCTCGGACACATCGTACTGGCCCTCGAACAGGTCAATGTCGTGATCGTTAACGCCAATGTAGCGGATATCCTTGGTGATCTCCATCAGGCAAAGCCTCCTAGATAGACAAAAGAGCCCGTCTATCATAGCACTCGTCTTCATAGCCACGGCTATCTGCCAGCATCCTTATCGATTGTTATTGAGGCGGAATATATCGCCATTGACCTGCAAAAACTATGTGCGCGGAGCTGCCGTGGTATGTCGAGCGATAAGCTGGCCGGGAATACGAATGGCAACGGTTTTGTCCGTTGCCCCCGCCTTGGGAACCGCGTGCTCGAACACCTCGCGTCCACGCTGATGCAAATCGAATCGAACGGTCGTGAGCTCGTTGTGTGCCACAAAATCATCGAGCGAATCGTCGACGCCCACCACGCTCACGTCCTCGGGCACGCGCAGACCGCTATCGCGCAGCGCTGCAATCGCGCCATTTGCCATCTGGTCGTTTGCCGCGTAAATCGCCGTCATGGTGCGATCGTGCTCGGCCAGGTACCTGCCGGCCTCGTAGCCGCTGTTGGCAGACCAGTCGCCCTCGAGCGGCTCTGCCGGCTCGATGTGTTTACGCTCGAGTGCATCCTGCCAACCGGCGCGACGAAATTGCTCGTCGACCGAGAATGACGGGCCGCCAATATAGCGAATCTGCTCGTGCCCTAGCTCAAACAGGTGATCCATAAGCAATAGCGAGCAGCCGTAATGGTCGGAATCGACCGTGGTCACCCGCGGGTGCGCGTACATGGTAACGATGACCGTGCCAATGCCCGGCAGTGGATCAAACGTCTCAAAATCGGGCGCCATGCGACTCATACCGATGATGATGCCGTCCACCGGCAATGCGGCCATACGACGCGTGGCCTCGGCAAGCGAAAACTCCTCGGTCTTGGACATCTCGACCAGCGTGATAGCGCAATTATGCTCGCGAGCAGCGCTGGCGATGCCGTCGATCATTGAGAGGTTGCCGAACTTGGTGACATCGTTGACGCACAGGCCGACCGAATGATAACGGCCGTCGCGCAGCGAGCGACCGGCATAACTCGGACGAAAGCCGAGCTTTTGCATAGCGGCCTGTACGCGCTGGCGCGTCTGCTCGTTAACGTTAGGCAAGCCGTTGGCGACGCGCGAAACCGTCTGCTGCGAAACGCCGGCAGCGCGGGCGACGTCGGCCATGGAGACCGAACGCGAACTGGTATCGTTGGACGGGCGCCTTGCCACAGGATCACCTTCACCCTTGCGAGATCTGAATAGCGTGAATGCCGGCCCGGGCAGAAATACATCCCGCGCCGAGGCCCGCTATCGTCGGACGCATGTTAACGTACTCTACTTTTTCTATCTGCATCTCTTCTGCTTTATAAGTCCATACGGCAGTACCGTTCACGGCTGTATTTCTACCGATTACCAGATTCTCAAAAAGTGACAAGCGATGTGTTATGAGTACGTTAACATAGCCCGTAACGTGCGGTATCGTGAACACTTGGTTCATGCCGCTTTAAGTTGTTAACGTACTCATAACGACGCAAAACCCACCCGGGCGCGCCAAGGAAAGGACTCCCATGACCACCCCCGACGAAAAGACATTCGCCACGCTCACCAAGCTGTTCGAGGAGGAGTTTGGCCCCATCGGCGACCGCCAGGTGCTCTACGTGCACGCGCCCGGCCGCTCCGAGATCAGTGGTAATCACACCGATCACGAAGGCGGTCACGTTATCGCCGGCTCGCTCGATGTCGCTGTCGACGGCATCGCCGTGGCAACCGACTCCAACAAGATTCGCGTCGCCGACGAGGGCTATCCTACGTTTGAGATCACGCTCGACACGCTGGATGTTCAGAAGTCCGAGAAGGGCACGTCCGCAAGCCTCGTCCGCGGCATGGCGCACGAGATTGCAGCCCTTGGCGTTGAGCCCCACGGCTTCGACTTCGCCTTCACCTGCTCCGTCCCCTCGGGTGGCGGCCTTTCCAGCTCTGCCGCCGTCGAGGCCGCGTACGGTCGTGCCATGGAGACGCTCTGGGGCGCGCCCGCCATTGAGCCCGTCACGCTCGCTCAGATGAGCCAGCGCACCGAGAACAACTACTACGGCAAGCCCTGCGGCCTGATGGACCAGGCCGCTGTGTGCCTGGGCGGCCTTGCCTACATGGACTTTGAGGACCAGGCTCAGCCTAAAACCCAGAAGCTCGAACTCAACTTTGAGGATCACGGCTATGCGCTCGTGCTCGTTAAGGTTGGTGCCGACCACGTGGCCGCCACCGACGATTACGCTGCCGTTCCGCGCGAGATGCAAGACGTCGCCGCCGAGTTTGGCAAGGCACGCCTGTGCGAGGTCGATGTTGCCGATTTTGACGCCAAGCTCCCCGAGCTGCGTGCCAAACTGGGCGACCGTGCCTGCCTGCGCGCCGTTCACTACTGGTACGAGAATGGCCTGGTCGATAAGCGCTGGGCGGCCCTGAACGCCGGCGACATCGATCAGTTCCTGGTCCTGACGCGCGAGTCCGGCGCCAGCTCTGCCATGTACCTGCAGAATGTCGTTGCCAAGCTGGGCTCCGAGCAGCCTTCCATGTATGCCCTGGCGCTGGCCGAGCACGTGCTCGACGGCCGCGGCGCCGTTCGTATCCACGGTGGCGGCTTTGGTGGCACCATCCAGGCCTTCGTGCCGCTCGATCTGGTCGACACCTTCATTGCCAAGATGAACGGCTGGCTGGGCGAGGGTTCTGCCCGCCACTACGCTATCTCTGACAAGGGGGCTTACGCGGCATGGCTGTAATGACTGACGTGCGCGAGGCCGCGCAGAACCTGATCGAGTACGCTATCCACCGATCGATGATCGGCCAGGACGATCGCATCTGGGCATACAACACCATTTTGGAGTGCATCGGCGCCACGGGCCCCGCACTCGACATGGCTTGGGCGCTCAAGACCGAGAAGATTTCGCTCTTGCACCCCGATACACTCCCCGACTTCGACCTAGAGGGCACGCTTGCTGTGCTTTCCGAGGCCGCCGTTGCCAACGGCGCTGCCGAGGACACGGCGTCGGGCCGCGACCGCATCGCCATGCGCATCATGGGCGCACTCATGCCGAGGCCTTCGGTTGTAAACGAGGAGTTCAACGGCCGCATGGGCGTCAACGAGCCCCGCGCCGCGACCGACTGGTTCTACGGTCTGTGCTGCGACGCCGGCTACGTGCGCCGCGCCGCCATCGCGCGCAATATCAAATGGAGCACCCCCACCAACTGGGGCGACCTCGAGATTACCATCAACCTGTCAAAGCCCGAAAAGGACCCGCGCGATATTGCCGCGGCCGGCGCCGCCAAAAACACGGGCGAGAAGTATCCCGCCTGCCAGCTCTGCATCGAAAACGAAGGCTATCCCGGACGCTCCGCTGCAGCCGACGGCGGCGCCCATCCCGCCCGCCAGAATCTGCGCGTTATCCCCATTAAGCTCGACGGCGAGCGCTGGGGCTTCCAATACAGCCCGTACGCGTACTTTAACGAGCACTGCATTGCCATGAGCTCCGAGCATCGCCCTATGCACGTTGACCGCAAGGGCCTGACGTGCCTGCTCGATTTTGTGGACCTGTTCCCGCACTACTTTATAGGCTCCAATGCCGACCTGCCCATCGTGGGCGGTTCGATTCTGTCGCACGACCACTTCCAGGGCGGCGCGCACGAGTTCCCCATGATGCATGCCACCGAGGTCTCGCAGTTTAGCGTGCCCGGCTTTGACCAGGTCAGCGGCACCGTGCTGCAGTGGCCGCTCTCGGTGCTGCGTCTGCGCTCGCACGACCGAGCCCAGCTGCTCGATGCTGCCGAAAAGATTATCCTCGCCTGGCGTGAGTGGACCGATGAGTCCGTGGGCGTCATCGCGCACACTGCCGACGGCGTGGCGCACAACACCGTGACGCCCGTCATCCGCCGCGTCGACTCCCGCGGCAACGCCGGCGGCAAAATCTACGAGGCCTACCTGGCGCTTCGCTGCAACATCACGACCGACGAGCACCCGCTGGGCGTTTTCCACCCGCATGCCGAGTACCACCATATTAAGAAGGAGAACATCGGCCTGATCGAGGTCATGGGCCTGGCCATTTTGCCGCCGCGCTTGGTTCCCGAGCTTGGCGCTGTCCGCGAGCACCTGCTGGCAGCCAAGGCCGATGCCAGCTACGACCTTGCTGGCGCGCTCGAGGGCGACGACCTTTGCCGCAGCCACGCCGCGTGGGCCGAGGACGTCTTTGCTCGCCGCGCCGATGAACTTACGACCGACAACGCCATCGATATCCTGCACGAGGAGGTGGGCGTGGTGTTTGGCCACGTGCTCGACAACGTCGGCGTCTTTAAATGGGACGAGGCAGGACGCGCCGCCCAGCAGCGCTTTATCGACTCGCTGTAGCACGCGAGCTCGAACGCACGCCCGCAACAGATAGCGCCAACACGACCACGGCGCCCGCCGGCAACATCGCCGACGGGCGCCGTTTTCCGATGCAAGGGTAGCTAATTTGCACCAAAACAAGGAGTGTTCCAAACTGCCGGCAGAAAAGAAACGTCCCCATCTGCCGCATTCCCGAAGCAAGGCAACGCCGATGTTTTGGCAACGGCAGCGAGCGGGTCGCATTTGAGACAAGGTGACGTGAAACGAAAGGGCGCTGACCTTCTGGTCGCGCCCTTGAAGTTGAACGTCAGATTGTCCAAATGCGGCCCGCGCAGCGTCG
>DBGDEA010000024.1:0-14590 GCA_048342875.1 Collinsella sp.
GTGTATGCTGGAAGGCGGCATTTTTCAGAGTGAATGCATACCTTGGTAAGGAGTTTGTCGATGGCGATTCGGACGATGGGGCCGAGCGGACAACACAAGACTGGATTGGATGCTGCCGGTGCGGCGCTGCCCGAGCTGCTGGCGCCGGCGGGCGGGCTCGACCAGATGCTTGCGGCCATCGCCGCGGGCGCCGATGCCATCTATGCGGGGTTGGGCGGCTTTAACGCCCGTGTGAGCGCCCATGGCTTTACGGATGACGAGTTTGTGCGCGGTTGTGCCGTGGCGCATGCCCATGGCGCGCGCGTGTACGTGACGCTCAACGTGTTCGTGTTTGACGATGAGTTATCCGACGCGGTGGTGTTGGGAGCTCATGCACTGGAGCTGGGCGCCGATGCTCTGATTGTGGCCGATGCCGGGTTGGCCTGCGTGCTGCGCGCGGCGATTCCCGGGGTCGAGATTCACCTGTCTACGCAGGCGGGCGCTCATAGCGAAGGCGCCGTGCGGCTTGCCGCCGATGAGCTGGGAGTCGAGCGCGTGACGACGGCACGCGAGCTGACGGTCGACGAGATTGCGGCGCTATGTGCCACGGGCGTGCCCATCGAGGTATTCTGCCACGGTGCGATTTGCATCGGCTATTCGGGGGCGTGCGAGTTCTCGGCCCTGCGGCGTGGGCGCTCGGCGATGCGCGGCGACTGCACGCAGCCGTGCCGTCTGGCGTACGACCTAGTGGACGAGGCGGGACAGAGCGTTGTCGCCGTTGAGGGGGATCGTCTGCTGTGTCCGCATGACTATCTGGGTATTGCGCATCTGCCCGAGCTTGTAGATGCCGGCGTGGCGTCGCTCAAGATCGAGGGGCGCATGAAGAACCCCGATTACGTATTCAACGTGGTGCGGGTTTGGCGCCGGGCGCTCGATATGCTGCGCGACGGCGCGTGGGACCCCGGTGCCGTGGAAGAGCTTGAGCGCGAGCTGGGAAGGTCGTTTAACCGTGGGTTTACCGATGCGTACCTGCGAGGGCGTTCGGGTGCCGAGCTGATGAGCTTTGAGCGTGCAATTAACCAGGGCGTGCGCGTGGGACGCTTGGTCGCTGTGGGCCACGAAGAGGTGACCGTTGAGCTCGATGCCGCCGTGGCGGCGGGTGACACGCTCGAGATTCGGTTCTATCCGGGCGTCGACGCGCGCCCCGATGTGCCCAAGCGCTGGCCGCAGGTGCCCTGCCCGGTGGATGCCGCAGCGGGGAAGCGCGTCGTCGTGCATTGCAAGCGTAAGGTGGACGCGGGCTGCGAGGTATACCTGATTCGCAGCGCCGGCGTGTTGGATCAGACAGCGGCGGTGTTGGAGCGCATGCGGGCCGAGGCGGATGCGATTGCGCCCGTTGCGCGCGCCGTTGAGGTGCTGCCCTTTGAGGACGTTGCGGTGGATGGCGGTGCGTCGACGGAGTTGGCGGAGCGCGCGGTTCCCGCTCACATGGTTTTTGCTTGGCAGCTGATGGATGCCGATCCGCGCGGAGAACGCGATTTGTCCGACGCCGTTGTGGTGCTGGACGAGGTGTGCCGCACGGGTGACGTTGATCGGACCCGCTCGCTTATGCAGCGTGCCGGGCGCGTCGTCTGCCGCAACCTGGGACAGGTGGTGATCGCTCGCGAGCTGGGCATGACGTTTGACGTGGCGGCGCCGGTGTTCTGCGCGAATCGGGTCACGCTTACCTGGCTGCGCGGACTCGGGGCGGGGCGGGTGTACTTGTCGGCCGAGTTGCTCGGCAATGATGCGGAGCGTGTTGCCGAGCTTGCCGCTTGTCCCGGTGTCTTGGGGCCTGTCGATGCCGACCGTTCCGAGCTCATGGCGTGCGAGCACTGCTTGCTGACTGCCGAGGGCGCCTGCGCCACGGATGCAACGGGGCAGATCCGTTGCCGTGACTGCTCGCGCCGTCAGCGGGCGCGCTTTTTGGTCGAACGTGACGGCACGCGTTTGCCGGTCGTTATCGACGCGTGCGGCAGGACGAGGATTTTCCTGTCGTAGGTGTTCGGCCGCGCCGTTTTGGTTATCATAAGAGAGTTTATGAACTTCCAGCACCGCCGTATCCGGTGAGGGTGCTATAGCAAAAGGAGGATACCCAATGCTGTCTGTTGACGAGCAAATGCGTATCATCACCTCGGGTGCAGCGCAGATCGTCCCCGAGGCCGACCTTCGCAAGAAGCTTGAGAAGGGCGAGCCCCTCAACATCAAGCTCGGCGTCGATCCCACCAGCCCCGACCTGCACCTGGGCCATGCCGTGCCCCTGCGCAAGATGCGTCAGTTCCAGGACCTGGGCCACAACGTCACCCTCATCATCGGCAACGGCACCGCGCTGATCGGCGACCCCTCGGGCAAGAACTCCACGCGTCCGCAGCTTTCGCAGGAGCAGATCGAGGCCAACGCCGAGACTTACGTGAGCCAGGCCATGAAGATTCTGGACCCCGAGAAGACCACCATCGTGCACAACGGCGACTGGATCCTTTCGATGGACCTGGCCGGCCTGCTGCAGGTGTGCTCCAAGTTCACTGTCGCTCGCATCCTTGAGCGCGACGACTTTACCAAGCGCTACCAGTCCCAGACGCCGATTGCCCTGCACGAGTTTCTGTACCCCGTGATGCAGGCCTTCGACTCCGTTCAGATCAAGGCCGACGTCGAGATGGGCGGCACCGACCAGCTCTTCAACCTGCTCGCCGGCCGCGAGCTCATGGAGAAGATGGGCATGGAGCCGCAGATTGCGCTCACCATGCCGCTGCTCGAGGGCACCGACGGCGTCCGTAAGATGTCCAAGTCCTACGGTAACTACATCGGCCTGACCGATGCTCCTAAGGATATGTTCGGCAAGACCATGTCCATCCCCGACGAGATGATCGGCAAGTACTATCGTCTGGCGAGCTCGCTCGCCCCGGCCGAGGTCGATAAGATCGACGCCGCCCTGGCCGACGGTTCCGCCGACCCCTACGAGCTCAAGCGCGCTCTGGGCCGCGACCTGTGCGATACCTACCACGGCGCCGGCGCCGGCGACGAGGCCCAGGCCGAGTTCGACCGTGTGTTCAAGGAGGGCCAGCTTGCCGACTTCCCCGAGAAGCATGTCGAGCTGACTGTCAACGACGAGGGCCAGATCTACCTCGCTGGCTTGCTCAAGGACCTGGGTCTTTCGGCCAGCGCCGGCCAGGCCCGCCGCGACATCGACGGCGGCGGTGTCAAGATCAACGGCAAGGCCGTGGCTCCCAAGAGCTACAACATCGACCCGAGCGCCCTCAAGCTGGGCGACACCCTCTCCGTAGGCAAGCGCAAGGGCTTCAAGTTGGTCTAACGAGCAAGTTGACCTCACAAGTGCAAAAAGGCCGCAGTCGGGATTCCCGACTGCGGCCTTTTTGGCACTTGGGGACGTTCCTTTTGTGCCGGCACTTTGGGACACTTCTTGTCATTGGTGCAAAGCAACCTGTCCCCATCGCGCCAAGCGGCGTGTGCCGTTAAGCGGATGGGGTGTTAGCGGGACCTTCGTTTGGGCATACAATTGCTATTGGCTTGCTGCGGTGAAGGTTTGTCCGCTCCGCGGTTATTTCTACAGTTAAAGGAGTATGTATGTCCGTTGAGGTCATGAGGTCTGTGATCGACGCCGCCGAGGGCCGCGTGCCCGTCGACACGCTGTTTACCAATGCGCAGATCGTCGACGTGTATGGCCAGCGTGTGGCGCCCGGTAGCGTTGCCGTCAAGGACGGTGTGATCGTCGGCGTGCTCTACGACGGTCGCGACGATGCCGCCGGCGCCTACGAGGCGACCGAGGTTATCGACTGCCAGGGTCGCTATATCGCCCCCGGCTTTATCGACGGACATCTGCATATCGAGTCCTCGAACATCCGTCCCGCCGAGTATGCGCGCATGGCGGCGACGCGCGGCACCACCACTGCCATCGCCGACAGCCACGAGATCGCCAACGTTTCCGGCCTGGACGGCCTGCGCTTTATGATCGAGGACGGCCGTCGCGCCCCCATTTCCATCAAGTACATGATGCCCTCGTGCGTGCCCGCGCTGCCCGATGAGCAGGCCGGTGCCGTCATTACCGCCGCCGATATGCAGGCGTTTTTTGCCGAGCATCCGGGCGACGTTTTTGGCCTCGGCGAGATGATGAACCTGCCGGGCGTCTTTATGGCCGATCCCGAGACCTGCGCTCGTATCGACGCTGCTAACCAGACGCCGTCCAAGCAAGTCGACGGCCATGCGCCACTTGTCGCCGGCAAGGACCTCAACGCCTATGCCGCGGCGGGCATTATCGCCGACCACGAGTCGACGATCCCCGAGGAGGCGCTCGATAAGCTGTCCCGCGGCATGTATGTGATGCTGCGCGAGGGTACGTGTAGCCACGACCTTGCCAACTTGTCGCCGATGCTGTTGGAGAACCCCGCCCGCGCCCGCCGCTGCTGTTTTGCGACCGACGACCGCGCTCCCTCCGATGCGCTTTCGACCGGCATGATCGACAATGCCTGCCGCGTGGCTATCGAGGCCGGTATTGACCCCGTGGTTGCTATCTCTATGGCGTCCCTGTCCACGGCCGAGGCGTTTGGCCTGGACCACGGTTGCCGTGACCCGCACGGGCTGCGTGGCGCCATCGCCCCGGGCAAGCGTGCCGACCTGCTGGTGCTCAACGACCTGACGTTTGCCACAGCTCCGCATCGCGTGTATGCCGCCGGCGCGCTCGTGGCACAGGACGGCACTTTTGTGGGCGAGGTTGCGCCCGAGACCGCCGAGGTCGCAGCGCTTGCCGATGAACTGCGTGCTTCCGTTAAGCTGCCGAAGCTATCGCTCGACGTATTCGACTATGCCTTTAAGCCGGGCGAGGCTGTGATCGACGTGGTGCCGGGCAAGGCCATCACGGGCATGGCTCGTCCCGAGACTGACGAGGATTTGCGTCGCATTATGCTGATCGAGCGTCACGGCCGCGGCGTGTCGCTGCAGGCCGAGGGCGCCGATGGCGACGGTCCCGCCGGCATGGGCCTGGTCGGCAAGCATATTGGCCGCGGCTGGGTGCGTGGCTTTACCATCACCGGTGGCGCCATCGCCTCGACGATTGGCCACGACTCGCACAACGTGTGCGTGGTGGGCGACAACGCGGGCGATATGATGGCTGCCGTCGAGGCTGTTGGCCAGGGCGGCCACGTGCTGGTGCGCAACGGCGAGGTCGTGGCGCGCATTCCGCTGGCGCTTGGTGGTCTGATGAGCGAGGGTACGGCCGAGGATGTCGCCGCGCAGCACGACGACTTTATGGTCAAGGCGCGCGCCATGGGTATCGAGCCGCCGCTCGACCCCATCATGGGCATCATCTTCCTGCCCCTGCCGGTGATCCCGACGCTCCGCATCCGTCCCGAGGGCATGTTCGACGTCACCACCTTCACCTACGCCGACTAGTCATTGGGGACGTTCTTAAACGACTAGTCATTGGGGACACTCTTTGACGTGTCGCCTGACGCTGCGACCGTGGGGCCTCTGGCGCGCGTGAGCTATTTGCTAGGTCCTTGTAACGTTTGCGCCCGCGGAGTCTTATTTGAGCTCCCTTTGGGTACGGTGATTTTGGATATACGTCCGATTCCATCAAGCCCGAAGGGAGCTTTTCTATGTTTAAACTGATTGCATCCGATATGGACGGCACACTGCTTGACGAAAACGGCCGGGTGCCTCCCGAGACCTACGAACTGATTCTGGCGCTACACGAGCATGGCGTGCATTTCGCCGCATCGTCAGGTCGTCGCTACGATCGCCTGTGCGAGTTCTTTGCGCCCGTTCGCGACAAGATGGACTTTGTCGCCGCTAACGGCGCCCAGGTCTACGCCGACGGTAAGATGGTAGACCGTGAGGTGTATTCCCACCTGGCGATTCGAAGGCTCGCCCAGGCCGTCAGGACATTTCCCAATCTGCATCTTGCGCTCTTTGACCGAACTAAGTCCTTCTTGCTCGATGACGAGTGCAAGTTCGTGCGTGAGGTCGATAAGGACCTTCCCAATGCCGAGCGCATTTGGGAGCTGCCCGATCCCAGCGTAAATATCATCAAGGCGAGTATCTTTTGCGATGACTGTGCCGTTATGGACAGTGCCTACGTACTGCAGCGCGAGCTTGGCCAGCTTTTTACCTTTGCGCCTTCTGGAAACGCATGGATCGATGCCATGCAGCCTGGTGTGTCGAAGGCCTCGGGAATCGAGCAGCTCATGGAGCACTATGGCGTCGAACGCGACGAGGTCATGGCGTTTGGCGACTCGATGAACGACTACGAGATCATTCACTTTGTCGGCACGGGCTGCGCGATGGAAAATGCGCGCCCCGCGCTCAAGGCGGTGGCCGATCGCGTGGTGGGTTGTAACCGTGACCACGCCGTCCAACGTGAGCTCCGTCGCGTGCTGGAGAGTCTCTCCTAATCCGGCAGATGGGGACGTTCTTTTTCTGCCGGCAGTGGGGGACAGTCCTTGCAGCTTTTTGCGAAGAGTGTCCCCAGTGACTAGTCGTTTAAGAACGTCCCCAGTGACTAGGCGAGGGCGGCCATGATGGTGCGGGCGACGCCGTCGTGGTCGTTGTCGTATTCGGTGATGGCGTCGGCGGCCTCGCGGTCTTCGGGCTCGGCGTTGATCATGGCCATGCCATGGCCCGCTGCCTGCAGCATGGGGATGTCGTTGATGTTGTCGCCGAACGCCCAGGCGTCGGCGAGACGCTCGCCCAGATGCTCACACAGCCACGTGAGGGCCGTTCCCTTGGTGGCGCCCTCGCCCATGACCTCGATATTCATGGCGTAAGAACGCGTGACCTCAATGCCTCCGAGCGTGTCGAGCGCCGCCGCGATGGCGTCGCGATCGGCCGGGTCGTGCCAGTACATGGCGATGCGTTCGAGCGTCTCGACTTCGTCGATCTTGCTGTCGATATCCATGTCGATCGGTGTTCGTGTGCGCTTGAGCGAAGCCGCGATGTGGGGATCGCCGCCGCAGAACTCATCTAGGCGCCCGTAAAGCGAACGGGGGAGGAAACACTGTCCATCCGCGAAGATATCGAAGGTCACATCGTGGCCGGCGGCAATGCGATGGATGCGGTGGGCAATGCCGCAATCGAGCGGACGGCTCAAGATGCACGTGGCGCGCGAGGCGTCGGTGGGCACATCGTCGTCGAGCTGCCAGACGCTGGCGCCGTTGGCGCAGACGGCATAGTGCACGGCGGGATGGGCGAGAATGGGCTCAAAGATGCCCGACAGCGGACGCCCCGTGCAGGGAACAAACTCGATGCCACGACGTGCGAGCTCGTCGAGCATTGTCCAGGTGGCATCGCTCATCTGCTTATCGCTCGTCAGCAGCGTCCCATCCATATCGGAAAACACAATCATTTGATGCAGCCCTTTCTACTGGCATAAAAAGCGTGGCCGAGGGCTTGGGTCCCTGGCCACGCTCGAGTTCTATAACGGTCCGCGTCCTAGCGGTCGGCGAGCGGCTTGTACTCCAGCGGCTCGATCACCGGACGATAGGCGGGGCGGATGATACGGTGCGCGCAGAAGAGCTCTTCCATGCGGTGCGCCGACCAGCCGGCCATGCGGGCGACGGCGAATAGCGGCGTAAAGAGCGTCTCGGGCACGCCGAGCATCTTGTAGATAAAGCCCGTGTACAGGTCGATGTTGGCGCAGATGGGCTTGGTCATGCCGTGGTCGCGCATGACCTGGGGTGCCAGGCGCTCGATACGCTCGATGAGTGCGAACTCTTCGCCCAAGTCCTTCTTGGCTGCCAGTGAGCGCGCGTAACGGCGGCAGACCTCGGCGCGCGGGTCGCTGAGCGTATAGACGGCGTGGCCCATGCCGTAGATGAGGCCCGTGCCGTCGAAGGCCTGCTTGTCGAGGATCTTGCCCAGGTAGGCCGCGACCTCGTCCTCGTCCTCCCAGTTGGAGACATGCGCGCGGATGTCCTCGTGCATAGACACGACCTTGGCATTGGCGCCGCCGTGGCGCGGGCCCTTGAGCGAGCCGATAGCCGCGGCGTAGGCGGAATACGGGTCGGTGGCCGAAGACGACAGCACGCGGCAAGCGAAGGTAGAGTTGTTGCCGCCGCCGTGCTCGGCATGCAGCATGAGCATAACGTCGAGCAGCATCGCCTCATCGCGGGTGAACGCCATGCCGCCGCGCAGGACCTGTAGGATGGTCTCGGCGGTGGAGAGACCGGGCGTAGGGTGCGGCACGTGAACCTCGGAGCCGCGAAGCTTGGCGACCGAGGCCATGTGTGCGAAGGCGGCAATGCGCGGGAGACGTGCGAGCATGGAAATGGCGACGTCGATTTCGTGCTCGGGCGTGATCACGTCTGGTTCGGCATCGAAGGCGTAGAGCAGCAGCACGGCGCGCTGGAGCACGTTCATGATGCTCGACGACACCGTGGTCATGGGGAACTCTTTGACGTACTCGTCGCTCAGATGTCTAAAGGCACGCAGGCGCTCGCAGAAGCCGTCGAGCTCTTCCTTGTTGGGCAGCGAACCCGTGATAAGCAGATAGGCGACTTCCTCGTAGCCGTAGCGATTCTCGGCCTGGGCATTGTTGACCAGATCCTCGATGCTGTAGCCGCGAAGCGTGAGCTTGCCCTGATCGGGCACGACCTTTCCGTCGACCTTGTTGTAGCCGTGCACATCCGAGATACGAGTGAGGCCCGCGACCACGCCCGAGCCGTCGGCATTGCGCAGGCCGCGCTTGACATTGTGCTCGACAAACAGGTCCTCGTCATAAGGGTCGGTCGGCAGGCCGTGGTAGAGGCTTTCGCTCTCAGGCGAAATCTGGCGGCTCGCTTCGTAGTCCAGAACCAGGCGGCTCAGGTGATCGTCAAAGCGGTAATAGATTTTCTTGGCGTCGTAGGCCATGCGCGCTCCTCTCCGGGCCGTGTGGGGGCGGCGTGCTTGGGTGCAGATGCGCCAGCCTGTTTCCACACGGCCTGTTCGCTACAGGCGGTACATAAAGTTAAAGACGTCCTCGCGCTGGATGGACACGTTGACGCCCGAAAGCTCACCGGCCTCGGCCAGCGCCTTCTGCAGCTCGGCGAAGTCGAGCTTGGACTCGGCAGTGTCGGCCAGCATGGTCATGGTGAAGATGTCCTCGATAATAGACTGCGTAATGTCGCGGATGTCGACGTTGGCCTCGCCCAGAACACGGGTGACGCCGGCGACGATGCCGGGGCGGTTCTTGCCAAGGACGGTGATGACGATACGGGAGGACGAGATCTCGGCCATGGGAAACCCTTTCGCGTGGTTGCGGCGCGCGGGGCGCTCCGCTACGGTACAGTGTTCATCATTGTACCTGTCTGGCGCAAAAAAGGCGCGCTCGCTGCGGCGTTACATGCCTGCAACATGAGCGTAAGGGGGAAGGCCGTACGGGGAAGAGCCGTCTGGCGCGTGTCCGGCTCGTGTTGGGTTGATTTCCGATCTCAGCCGAACACATTGAGCGGACAGGCCGTTCCCGCAGTCAGCCGAACGCCTCCGACGGCTGATTCCGAACTGGAAGCGGAGGGCATCCCCGCCCTTCGGTAGGGGATACCGCTCCGCGGCGCATGCCGCGGGCGGCGCCCCTATCGGACCACCGTGACCTCAGTTGGGATGGGCCCAGCACTGCCGCGTACTCGGTGAGCTAGAGCCAACTGTTCGTCTTCACGTCGCGTATGGCGATATTTCGGTCGTCCGGCTCGGTGATGCCGTAGCCGAACGCCTGGAGCGTCTCGATGGACTCCTGGATCCTCTGTTGGAACATGGGACCCGGATCGACCCTCGGCCCGAGGTGCCCGCGCCAAAGGCACGGCGTGGCGCGCAGCATGTTATGGATTTTGGAGATGGGCTCGATGTCGGCGTAGACGTTGAGCGTCGCCATGGCGTCCTTGTGGCCGAGGATCGATTGGAGCGCCTTGATATCGCCGCCTTGGCGGATCCACTGCGTTGCGAACGTGTGGCGAAGGCCGTGGAACGTGATCAGCTCGTCGTTGGTGCCCATGAGGCCGTTGGTCTCCGAGAACGTCTTGAACGCCCTGCGGATATAGCTTGTCGTCGCGAAGGTCGCGCCCGGCTCCGACAGGATGTAGCAGTCCCCGATCTCGACCGCCCCGGTAAGGCCGCGCAAGCGCAGCTTTCCGCAGTCGATCTCGTGGGTCTCCTTCAGGAAGGGGAGTAGGCCGACCGGGTCGATGGGGATACCCCTGGCGTCATGGGTCTTGGTGTCCTTGATGAACGAACCCATTCCCTTCGCGTACGCCACCGAGTGTCTGATCGAGATCAGGCCCGTCTCGAAATCCACATCGCACTACCGAAGGCCGCAGACCTCGCCGATTCGCATCCCCGTGTGCAGGGCGAGTACGACCGCCCTCTAATCCTCGGCGGACCAATCGAGTCCGAACTCCTTTCGGGCATCCTCTTCGCTCATGACTTCGAGAAGGTCTCCAGGTTGGCAACGAAGGGCGAGGCATAGCTGCTCGAGCGTGTTGAAACGAATGCCGCGAATATGCCCTTTTTTAATACGGGACAGGTTCACGGGCGTGGTTCCAATCCTTTCGGCAAGTTCGTTCGAGGAAATCTTTCGCTCGGCCATGATCTTGTCGAGGCGAACAATTACGGGCATGACGTTTCCTTACGCAATCTCGTCGGAGTCGAGGTACAGCTCCCGAGCGTATAGGAAGAGCTGGGAAAGCATGAACAGGACGATGCCGAGAACCAGAGAGGTCCAGTCGAATGATGAAGCGATCTCCTGGGCGCCGACGGCCCCCTCGCCGCCAAACATCGAAACGGAGGTTTCGAGTGAGCCGGCGTAGAGGCTGGTGGCAGCTTGAACAATGAAGAGAATGCCGAGCACCTTCAAGCACGTCGCAGACCCTTTCTTGAAGGGGTCTGCGCTCTTGATCGTCCACACGAGAACGGCGCTGAGGATGGTCGTAGCGATACCGATGACGGCAGGGGCCAATGTCGAGATCGCAAGGGCTGGATACGCGGGGGAGTCTGCAATCACAGGGTTGTCGAGCACTTCGATTGCTGGCTTTAAGGAGAACGCCACTTGTGCGATGGCGGTGACGCAAAGGGCCGCAGAGGCTATCGCACATGCGATGCGGAAGGAATGAAGCCGGGGAGTGCGATTGTCGGAACTCATAATAACCTCCGAAGAATTTAAAAAACTCAGGTTACTTTTTAACAGTTTATGTTAAATTGACTTTGCCGGCAAGTAATCACAGCATGCTGCAACCGTAACCCCGCGCATCGGGCTGAATCGTGTTGAAACGAGCTGGTGATACGTATGTTCAAAATCTCGAAGGTGATCTTTAGGTCGCTCCTCTCCTCTAGGTCGCTCCGTGTTGCCGTTGCTGCGTTGATGGTTCTTTGTGCTTTGCCAGTCTTCAGGAGTGCGGCTGGCATCGACGGACGGGTTGAATACCTCGAGTCGGGAATAACCCGCGTTGAGCAGGAATTGTCAGCATCCTATGCGGACGCGCTTGTGAATGCGGGAGAGGAGGGCGTCTATACCTCTTCATCAAGCATGCCTGCACTTCTGTACCCTCTTGACACGGGGCGACTTATCTTGGCGCCGCTCTCTCCTCTGCTTCCGTTTCTGCAGATATCGGACGGAGGGTACTCCTTTTATGACGGATCGAAGGAATACTTGCTATGGGTCGCAACGGCCGTTGCCGTCTCGTTCCTTGCCGCGCGCCTTAACAAACGTGGAAAGCTCATCATCCAGGCACCGATGGGTGAGCCGGGTAGGCTTGTTGCATCGAGCGTATGGGCGAGTGCTTTTGCAATGCTTGCCGTCTTCGCCATCAATCTTCCAGGGATAATCGCCGCGCTCGTGAAGAATGGCCCGGGCTCGCCGTTCTATCCGATAGGCTACATTCAATTTGCGACTCCGGTTATCAAACCGGCTTGGCTGGTGTTCGCGCAGACGACCATCTTGCAATTCTTGATGGCGGCGTTCATTTCGCTCGTCGTTCACCTTGCCGTGAAGATTGCCAATAGCCCTGCGCTTGGAATCGTGTTCGTATGTGCCCTGATGGGGGTGACGATGGTTCCCGGGTATTACGGAAGATCCATGGCTTTACGTGAATTCGCCCTGTTAAATCCCCTTACGTATGCAAACACCGAGTTGACCGTAGGCGCCTATAGCCCGTACCCAACAACACAGTTAGTGAATCTGCCCGGACTTTGCTTCGAGCGTGGGGCAATTACCCTCGTATGCGCCATCGCGATCGAGGTGCTGGCAATCTTCTTGCTCTGCGTTGCTGGAAAGAGCGGCTGCGCGCGTCCGATGTTCCCGACTGGTCTTGACAGGGGTGCCTTCATCGCCTCGCAAACGACAACTCGTTCGGGCCCTTATACCGCCGCCGTTGCATACGTAAGAGCGATGGGAAAGCTGCTCCTGCATTCTCCCGTCCTCGCCGTATGCGCGGTTGCAATGTCGACGGCGATGCTGGTCCCGGCTCTGGTTGAGATGTTTCCCGACACCGATGGCGTTTCCGCTGGTCGGTATAGGGATGGCGAGCTTCGTTCAATAGATCGGTATCTAGAGCGCGACGCTGCGAATATGGACGCCGAGGGCAAAACGGCCCTGGAAAACATGCGAGATGCTCTTTCGGGTTTCGTGTATGCACCTACGCCTGCGGAGGGGTTTCGAAGCCTTGCGACATACGAGCGCGCTCGAGGCGAGCTGAGCGCGGCAGATGCGACCCTCCTGCAATCGATTGGAATCGAGCCAGAGACTCCTTCTCGTGCGGAGGCGCGCGCCCTTCTGCTCGAGTCGATCGCAAGCTTGCCGGACCCCAAGGTTTACGAATTGAGTACGAAGATGCCCCCGTTAATCCTTCTTTCGTATCTCCAGGCAGCGCTTCCTTCCTTGTTTTGGCTGTTGCCCGTGGTTGTCACATCGCTTGCGTGCACCTACCTGCGGTGCCGTTCCCTTCTGGTTTTCCAAGTCCCCGCAACAGCGCATGTGCGTTTTCTGACGGCTGTTGCGCTGTCTCTCCTGCTTGGCCTGGCGCTGCTTTTGGTGTCGATGGTTCCCGCTGCGGTTGTGTCCTTGATTAAGAACGGTGCGGGTGGATCGGAGTATCCCGTCGCTCTCATTCGGGCGGGAGCTTCGACAACGTCCATGGTGGGGGAGGCGGTGTTGTGCAGCATTCCGTTGCTGGTCATGGCATACGGCGTGATTTCCGTCGTCGCTGCGTTGACAGCAGCGATTAGCCGCAACCCCGTTGTCACCGGGGTGGTTTGCGCGGTTCTCCTGGTGTTGGGTTCGTTGAGCGCTCATGTTGAAAGCGCGGGCATGGGCGTCGCGCTGCTGGCTCCATTCGCCTCGTTTGATCCCGCTTCCCAGGTGGGGACGATTGGGTTCCTTGGGCGAGGGACGAACGCGATGCCTTTTGGAGAGGTCGTCGGCGCATCGGGCGCTCTGCTGGTGGTTTTGGGCGCCGTATCTCCGTTGATGGTGCGCCTGAGTGTTCCAAAGATCGAAAGGGGATGATCTCGATGATTGGCCTTCAAACGCTGACGATCTCTTATGGAAAGAAGGTGCTCGTAGATTCGGTGGACGCTGAGTTTGCCCCGGGTACGGTCTACGGTCTCGTCGCTCCGAACGGGCATGGAAAGACGACGTTGCTGCGTGCGATGGCAGGTTTGCCGGGTCCTCGCGTGGACGGGAGCATCGTTCTGGATGAGGTGCAGGGTACGGGTGCGAGAGAGGTCCGTTCTATGATCTTCTATGCACCTGGTGAGGGGACGCTGCTGTATCCCGGATTGCGTGCGGAAGATCACCTCAAGATGGTTTGCGATATGTGGCCGCATGCTCGCGATATCGAAGAGATAGTGGAACAAACGCAGATAGGCGAGTTCGCGAAGATGAGGATCCGCACTCTGAGCCAGGGCATGAAGCAGCAGCTTACCCTGGCGATTGCGTATGCGACGGGTGCGCGGTACCTTCTATTAGATGAGCCCATGAACGCGCTCGACCCCAGCAGGGTGGGCTTGCATTCAGAGATCCTCAGGAAGCTGGCCGATTCTGGTACGTGCATCATCATGTCATCCCACATCTTGGATTCGGTCGATAGGCTGTGCGATGAGATTCTGTTTTTGAAGGATGGGAGGCTCATTAGAAGCATTCCGCAAGATGATGCTGCGCCGAAGTCTCCTGGATCCCATTTCGCAAAGCCTGCCGGACGCGCCGAGGGTGCGCTAAGCACGTATCGGCGACTCTACGAAAAAGGCGGGTAGAAATGCAAGTTAATAATCTATGTGGTCAATATAATACCGTTGAACCCGCATATCGATACCGCTCGGCCATTCGCCTCGCCCCCGTCGCACGTATCTTCATTCGGTCTGTCATTATTAATCTAACGATGCTTTGAGAAATGTAGGTGCTTCTGAATGTACTGTCGACTTCTTCTCAAACTAATCCTAAGGGACAGGGCCGTATGGATTTGTACGCTCGTTCTCGCTGCAGCCTTCTCCGTCCCCATTGCGTTCAATTCACCCATCTACGGGCCCTTCTTTATGAAGCAGGGCATGCAGGGCTTTGTCGACGCATTCAATACGCGCGCGCCCCAGGCCAGCGGCACAG
>DBGDEA010000025.1:0-87051 GCA_048342875.1 Collinsella sp.
TACGTGCACTGGTACAACAACTTCAGGATCCACTCGACGCTGGGCTACATGTCTCCGGTCGAGTTCAGGGAGGCGGGGCTGTCCCTCCCGGAATCGTCCAAATAGGTGTTGCCAATCCATACCGGGCGCTGATGCGCCCGCACGAGGTCAGGAGGCCCGAGGACGCCTCGGGGCTCGTGGCGGCCAGGCGCGCGGCGAGGGTCAGCCAGGTGAGGGCGGCGTCCATATTGGGAACCAGCGAGAAGTACATCTCGATGCTGGAGAGGGGCCAAAGGGAGCTCAAGCCCATAAGGAGGGCCTACGAGGCATGGGTCGAGGCCGGACTTCCGCTCGATTGGGACAGGCAAGCCTTCGAGGCCGAGCGCAAAATGGATTCTAAAAAACACCTTGCCAAATAGGAGCGTCAGGACGCAAAGAGGCTCCGCAGCGCGAAGCGCGATGCGGAGCCTCTTTGCATGTCCGAGGACGTTCCGGAGAGAAGTCCCCGTCCCGCCCCCGGATTCCCGGTGGGAGTTCTAGACCTTGTCGGCCTTAGTACATACCGCCGCCCTGCTGACCAGCGGTAGCAGCAGCGATTGCGTCCTCAAGCTGAGTGTTCTTGGGCACATCGGAGACGGTGGCCTCGGTGATGAGGATCAGGCTGGCGACAGAAGCAGCGTTCTGCAGGGTGACGCGGCTGACCTTGACGGGGTCGAGGACGCCCATCTCGATCATGTCGCCCCACTCGCCGTTGGCAGAGTTGAGACCCTGGCCGGCGGGCAGCTCGGCGACCTTGTCGACCACGACAGCGCCCTCAAAGCCAGCGTTCTTGGCGATGGTGGCGACCGGAGCGGTCAGAGCCTTCTTGACGATGTCGACGCCAATCTTCTCCTCGGGGTCATCGATCTCGACGGCATCGAGCGCAGGAGCAGCGTCCATGAAGGCGACGCCGCCGCCAGCGACAATGCCCTCCTCGACAGCAGCGCGGGTGGCCTGCAGGGCGTCCTCGACGCGATGTTTGATCTCCTTGAGCTCGGACTCGGTAGCAGCGCCGACCTTGATGACGGCAACGCCACCGGAGAGCTTGGCCAGGCGCTCCTGGAGCTTCTCACGGTCGAAGTCAGAGGTGGTGTTCTCCATCTCGCCCTTAATCTGAGCGATACGGGCGTCGATGGCCTCCTTGGAGCCAGCGCCGCCGACGACGACGGTGTTGTCCTTGGAGATGGTGACGGACTTAGCGGTACCGAGCATATCGGCGGTGATGTCGGCGACCTTCACGCCCAGCTCGTCCAGGGCAGCCTGGCCACCGGTGAGGACGGCGATGTCCTCGAGGATGCGCTTGCGGCGATCGCCGTAGCCCGGGGCCTTGACGGCGCAGACGTTGAGGGCGCCACGGATCTTGTTGAGGACCAGGGTAGGCAGAGCTTCGCCGTCGATGTCCTCAGCGATGATGAGCAGGCCACGGCCAGCGCGCTGGACAGCCTCGAGAACGGGCATGATGTCCTGAACGCTGGAGATCTTCTGGTCGGTGATGAGGATGTACGGATCCTTCATCACGGCCTCCATGCGGTCGTTATCCGTGACGAAGTAAGCGGAGACATAGCCCTTGTCGAACTGCATGCCCTCGACGGTGTCGATGGTGATGTCGAACGTCTGGGAATCCTCGACGGTGATGACGCCGTCCTTGCCCACGACCTCCATGGCCTCGGCGATCTTCTCGCCGACCTCGGGGTCACCGGCAGAGATGGTGCCGACGGAAGCAATCTGCTCCTTGGTCTCGACCGGCTTAGCCTGCTTCTTCATCTCGGCGACGGCGGCGTTGACGGCCTTGTCGATGCCGCGACGGATGGCCAGCGGGTTGGCGCCAGCGGCGACGTTGCGCAGACCGTCGTTGACGATGGCCTGAGCGAGCAGAGTTGCGGTGGTGGTGCCGTCACCCACGGTGTCGTTGGTCTTGGTGGCGACCTCCTTCACCAGCTGAGCGCCCATGTTCTCGATGTTGTCCTCGAGCTCGATCTCCTTGGCGACGGAAACGCCGTCGTTGGTGATGGTCGGGGCACCGAACGTGCGCTGCAGCGCAACGTAGCGACCCTTGGGGCCCATGGTGACGGTAACGGCGTCGGCCAGAGTGTTGACGCCCTTGGCGAGCTTAGCGCGGGCATCGGTGTTGAACGTAATGTTCTTTGCCATGGTAGGTAATCCTCCAAAAGAAATGTGACTCGCGTCGCCGCTTCCGAGTCCTATGCGGCGGACGCGTTCAAAGACGAATCAGAGATTCTGACGAGACTAGGCCTCGACGACAGCGTAGATGTCGTCGGCGCGCATCAGCAGATACTTCTCGCCGTCGACCTTGACCTCGTTGCCACCAAACTTACCGTAGATGACAACGTCGCCGACCTGAACGTCCATGGGGATGCGCTCGCCCTTGTCGTTGACCTTACCGGCGCCAACGGCAACGATGGTGCCGCGCTGCGGCTTCTCCTGAGCGTTGCTGGCGATGTACAGGCCAGAAGCGGTCTTCTGCTCGGCCTCGTCGGGCTTGACCAGGACGCGATCTGCAAGCGGCTTCAAAGACGACATGCTTGTTTCCTCCTTTTTGGGCCGCGCGGTCATGCCGCGCGGGTTAACCCTTTTTGTTTGCGTACGCGTTGAATGGTACCCACGAATGGCGGGTTATACAACACGGAGTCAAAAAATCTTATTTTTTGGCACTTAGATTTTCTGAATGCCGGGGGATAACTTAGAGGTGGCTCCCGGGGCGGACCGGAGGGCATGAAGTTTGCTGCTCTACAGTCCTGCGCAAGACGGAAAGCACATTAAGTGCTTTCCTTTGCGTGCGGAACTCGCGACAAACTTCATGCCCTCCGGTCCGCCCCGGGAGCCAGGTTAACTAATTCGGGCCCGGCATTCAGAAAAGTCAGTGCAGCAAAATGGCGATGCGGATAGCGACATGGGCATGGTTTTCGCCGCACGCACGGGTCCCCCAGGGAGCACCGTGCATTTTTGGGAGTATTCAGCAGAGCAGAACGGCTGCATACGCGTCGGACAAACCATATTGGTCCCAAGGACGCCTTCGACCGGCAATTTGGATCGCCAGGCAAACCCCGTCAGGACAAAAAAGCATGCTTCACGTCGCACCGGACCCCAAAATGACGTCGATTTCCGTAATGTTATTCAACTGCAGCGGCACCGGCGGGGCTTGCGGTGCTGAATACTCCGTTTTTTGCACGGCCCAGGCGGGGGTACATAAGGACCAGAAAGAACATCCCAGCCTATTTATGCAATCTGCAATGGAAAGTATGCAAAACACCAAGAGACAGCATTGCTGATGTCCAAATTGAGCGCGCGGGGCAGCGGTGCCTCCGCCCCGCGCCCAAATCCAGCAGAGTGGGGACGCTCCTAACGGACCCGATCGGCAAACAAACGCGGCTCGAGCGCCATCCCAAAATAGGCTGCCCGAGCCGCGTTTAACGGTACGGCATGAATATTAGCGCTCGTAGATTAAGTTGCCTGCCAGGTAGGTGGCCTGGACCTTGGTGGCTTGCAGCTCTTGGGGGTCAATGGTGAGCGGGTTTTGGTCCAGGACCACCAAGTCGGCGTATTTGCCGGGCTCTAGGCTGCCGAGGTTTTGCTCGTCGCCCGCTGCGTACGCGCTACCAAGCGTGTAGTTGCGCAGGGCCGTTGCCGCATCGATGCGCTCGCTGGGGAGCCAGCCGCCCTCGGGCCAGTGGCTGCGAGGGTCTTGGCGCGTAATAGCCGTGTAGAGCACGTTCATGCTGGTAACGGCCGTGATGGGGCTGTCGGTACCAAAAGCTTGGCGGATGCCGCGCTGCTTATAGGTCGCAAACGGCCACATGATGCGGCTGCGTTCCAGGCCCAGGTCGCGCTCCGGGCCACCCGGGTCGAGCGTGATGTGGCAAGGCTGGCTCGAGGCAATGACGTTGAGCTTGCGCAGACGATCGATGTCCTGAGGCAGCAGATTCTCCAAATGCTCAAGCGTATTATGACCGTGCTGGGGCAGGCCGTAGAGCTCTGCCGCCTCCTCAAAGATATCGAGTGCGGCATGGATGGCACCGTCGCCGATAACGTGGATGCGCACGGTGTGGCCGCGCTCGGCTGCCGCCAGAACCAACTTGCGCATGCGCTCGACAGGAACCGTCAGGCGCCCCTGGTCACCCGGGAAGCGCGGGTTAGTATAGGGCTCAGTGAGGTATGCGGTATGCTCGCTCGACACGCCGTCGAAGAACTGTTTAAATCCTGGCGCCGAGAGCAGCGCGTTGTTTGCGTAGCGGGTCTGGAGTTCTTCCAAGCGCGATTGGTCATCCAGCAGCGTGGGAAACAGATGGGCGCGGATGCCCAGCTTGCCGGCGGCCTGCAGCCTGTCGTAAACATCGTCGCGAATAAAGTCGCAGCCCGGCATGGGCATGAGCGACATATCGCAGATTGAGGTGATGCCTTGCTCGGCCATACGCTTCATCTGGTCGCCGTAAGCGCTCGCGATGCGGTCCTCGCCCAGCCATTCCAGGCAGCGCGGCAGCAGCTGCATAGCAGCTGCCTCGTGGGCAATACCCGTAAGCTCACCGTTTGAGTCTTTGTCGTAACTGCCACCCGCCGGAGGCTCGCTGTCACGCGTCACGCCGAGGGCTTCGAGTGCGCGGCTGTTGAGCCACAGCGTATGCCCATCGCCCGAATACATAACACAGGGGCGACCGGGGAAGGCGGCGTCGAGGGAGGCCTTGGTAGGATGCTCGGGCGGATCCCAGCGGTAATCGCGCCAGCCCTGGGTCACGACCCAGGCGTCGTCGGGCAGGCCCTGGGAAAACTCGAGCGCATGCTGCACCAGTGCCGCCTCGGACGTGCCCATATCCATGAGCATATACGGCGAGGAACCGACCGAGGTATGGAAGAAGTGCAGATGAGCGTCATGGAAACCGGGGCAGACAAACTGCTCGCCGTAATCGACCACCGGCGTGGCGGCAGGTGCGGCGGCAATCACGTCATCGGGCGCGCCGACAGCGACGATGCGATCGCCCGCGATGGCGATCGCCAACTCGCGGGCGGTATCGATGCCGTCTTGCGCGGTAAAGACGTTCTTGGAGCGAATAATCCGATCGATATGTCGCATGGGCATCCCCATCTCTGGCAGGTAATTCAACACCCCCGAGTGTACTCCCCCGCCCTTGTAACAAAACCCCAAGCGGCAAACGGCAACTTTACCAGCCCTAGCGGCAGGTGGCATACTGGAGAAAGCCTGTACGATTTTGCGATCAACCCAGCAAGGAGCAAATCGACCATGACGAAGACCAAGGCACAGCAAATTATGGCGGCAACCGAGGTTCGCGCGGCAGACGACGTCACCGCGGCCATCCAGGATATCGCCGCCGAGTTTGAACCCTACATCATCAAGCAGCGCCGGCACTTCCATAAGCACCCGGAGTTGAGCCTTGCCGAGGAGCGCACGACTTCCGACATCGCCAACCAGCTCGACGCCATGAATATCCCCTACGAGCGTCCGCTCAAGACGGGCCTGGTGGCGACGCTTCGCGGCACCGCGCCGGATGCCTACCGCGAGGACGGCACGCCGCGCCGCCGCATCCTGCTGCGCGCCGATATCGACGCCCTGCCCGTCACTGAGCAGACCGGCGAGGAGTTCGCCAGCGTCAATGAGGGCTGCATGCACGCCTGCGGTCACGACTGCCATATCGCCATGATGCTCGGCACGTTGCAGATTCTGCGCCACATGACCGATGACATCCACGGCGAGATTCGCATCGTATTCCAGCCCAGCGAGGAAAACGGCCAGGGCGCCAAACTCATGATTGGCACGGGTGTGCTCGACGGCGTCGATGGCGCCTACGCCGCGCACATCTGGAGCGAGGTCGACGCCGGTACCGTAAGCTGCGAGCCCGGCCCACGCATGGCAAACACCGACTGGTTCCGCATCGACGTCCGCGGCACCTCGTGCCATGGCGCCATGCCCCAGCGCGGCCACGACGCCGTTATGGTTGCGGCAGAGATCGTCAACGCCCTGCAGACCATCGTCTCGCGCGAGATTAGCCCCTACGAACCCGCCGTCATCACCGTCGGCGAGCTGCACGGCGGCACCGCGCGCAACGTTATCGCCGGCACGGCGTACCTCGCCGGCACGGTGCGCACCTATGGCGACAAAACGCATGAGGAGATGCCCGAGCTTATGCGCCGCATCGTGGAGCACACCGCAGCAGCGCTAGGCGCCGAGGCCGAACTCACCGACTACACCATCGCCAACTACAAGGTCGAAAACGATGCCGCCTCGAGCGAGCGCTGCCGCCAAGCTGTGCTCAAGTGCCTGGGCCCCGCAGGCGAGGGCCATTACCGCGGCACGCTTTCGGGCGAGGACTTCTCGGAGTACCTGCGTCGCGTGCCAGGTGTGCTCGCCTTTGTCGGCGCGCGCAATCCCCAGATCGGCGCCACCTATGCCCAGCACTCCTGCTTCTATAAGATCGACGAGAGCGTGCTCGCCAAGGGCTCCATGGTAGCCGCTCAGTATGCCATCGACTTTTTGGCCGAGCCCACGCAAGAAGAGCTCGACGGCCCCACGATCGCCGCGGTTGCCGAGACCAATCCCGACCTGGCAGCCAAGCTGCGCTCTGCCAAGGCAACGGCCGCCGAGGCCCGCGACGCCATGCACGATGCCCGTACCGCCCGCCATGCCGCAATCAAGGGCATCCACGATGCGCGGGCTGCCGCTCGCCACGAGGAGAAGCATGGCGAGTAGCCGTCACGCCCACCCATAACAACCTGGCTAGAGCAAAGCGAGGGCGAACGTTATCTCAACGTTCGCCCCCGCTTATATGTCGACCGTTTTTCTAGCGCGTCCTCCGTCACGACAGGTAAGAGCGAAGGATGGTGAGCCAGCGTGGGGTTTCGAGGTGGATGATATCGGTGGGAACTCCGGCGGGAGCGTGGCCACCAAAGAGCAGGCCCGCGTCTGCCGGGTTGATAAGGCGCACGATCCATACGGCAACGACCAGCACGCACAGAACAATAACCGCAATGTCGATGCCGCGCTTTAGCTTGCTCGACGTCACCTCCTCGCGCACGAACGCGAGCACAAACGCAATCGGCACCACCCAAAACAGCGGATGGTAGGCAAAGGCCGCCGCAAAATCGAGGCGCAGTGCTGCCAGCCAGGCCCTCGTCATGCCACATCCCGGACAGGGAATGCCCGTCATCAGGCGAAACACGCAGCCGATATCGAGCAGGTAGAGTGCGAGCCAGGCGACAAAGAGCGCGCCGATGCAAGAAAGGGCGCGGCGAATGAGTTCCGCCGCGCCCTTATGTCCCTGGGAGCTGTTCACGCCGCTCTTATCGTTAGGCACGAGCGCCAAGACGGACGTTATAAGCCGTTGCCATGGCATTGGTATTCTTGATGATGATGTTCATGGCAAAGATGGGGCCAAGGCCGCACAGCAGCGCGCCGACGATCTGCCACATAAGAACGGTGGTACCGTTCTCCTGGAACATCAGGCCATAGCGAGGAGCATTAGCCTGCAGGCGGTTGCCGATCTTGTAGTACCAGTAGAGTGCGTAGAAGCCGCAGGTCACGAACGACAGCAGGATAAATGCTGCCAGACCCGGCGTGGAATCGCCGTCGCCCTGGCACATGACATTGATGTCGCGAGCGAGGCAATAGAGGAAGTAATATGAATAGATGCCGCAGGTCACGATGGAAAGCAGGAGTCAGCCGATCACGCCACGGTCGGTTTTAATCGGAGCATAGCCCATCGGGGCAGGTGCAGGCTGCTGAGCATACTGCTGCTGACCGGTGTACTGCTGCTGGCCGGCGTACTGCTGCTGAGGCTGAGGCTGAACTGCCTGAACCGGAGTGGGCTGAATCTGCGTGGGCTGCGGAGCAGGCTGGGGCTGAGGTGCAGGCTGCGGCGCGGGCTGCGGAGCAGGAGCAGCGGAAGCGGCACCGACGGCAGAACCGCAGACGGGGCAGAATTTGGCATCATCCGAAATGGGAGAACCACAAGTGGGACAGAACATAAGCTTCTCCTTTTCCTAAGGCGTTGCACGCCTTCAAACCTTACATGACTATGTTCTCAACAATAGCCGCGACGTTGTTGCGCAACATTGACCAATTTCCGAGAAATTTTGCTGCAATCGTTTTCCCGGGCATTTTCTTGCTTTCGCAGTAGAAAAAGGCACCCCGGGCTCAGTTGCCCAGGGCGCCTCGACCGACTATTCGGTTTGATTGTTTTCGGCAGCAGGATTATCGCCCGGCTCATCCGCCGGCGTGGCAACGGCATTCCGATCGGGTTCCGCAGGCGTCGCCTCGGGCGCCGGTACGGGTTCAGGGGCAGGTGCCGGAGCAGGTGCAGGCGCGGGTGCCGGGGCAGGGGCAGGCGCAGGTGCCGGGGCAGGCGCAGGGGCAGCACCAGTGGCGGCCGTGGGATTGAACCCCGCAGGAGCAGGCTTCTTCTCACCCGGGAGCACAAACGTCAGGACATCGTCGACATCCTCATCGGCCCACTCGCTGGCATGACGTGCCGCCCAATAGCCAACGGCGCGATACTTGAGCATCTTGCCAAACACAGTCAGGAACACCGTGACAAAGGCAATGATCATCAAGAACAGAATGAGCGTGATGCCGCCGCCCTCGATGATTGCCTCAAGACCCGTGGGGCGATAGTAATAGCTATACATACCAAACGTAGCAATGGCGCCGAAGATGGCGGTGAAGATCCACGTGATGATGTGCGACACGATGCCCGTCAAAAACTCGGGGAGAATCGATGCGCAGAACAACTTGCCCAGGTTGGCCTTATAGGACTTCCAAACCTTCTCAAGCGAGAACGCGCTCTCCACGCGCCCGACGACGGCAAAGTGCATCACGGCAGCATCACCAAACATCTTAAAGAAGATGCCCAGTACCACCGACACGATCATGGCAAAGACGAGCAGGCCCATCGAGCCGAAGAGTGCGGCCTCGAGACCGCTCGAACCGGAGTAATAGTACGAGCCGACGGCACCGATCACGACGCTCTCGATAGCCGAGAACACCACGCCAATCACCGGAATAATGGCCACGAACTCGAGCACACCGGTAATGACAGACGAGAAAATGCCCAATCCAAACGAGGTCGAGCGCAGAAGCGGACGCTCCATGCCGTTATCATCCTTGAGCGACAGGTCACGACCCCACTCGATGGCAAAGCCCGCGCCGCACACGCTTGCCACGTACGCGAGCAAAAAGCCAATGGCCGCTGCGATACCGCCGATAACGGGGATAAACAGCACCAGCACCGAGACAACACAGATCAGCGCCGGCAAAAAGGCGATTTGGCATACGCGAACCAAGGCGCCGGGAACCTTAAGCATGTCGTTGAAGGCCTGAGCCATACAACCCTTGGGCGCGTTCATAGCCGGCTGGGGCGCAACGAACGGCTGCGGCTGCGGCTGGGCAAACGGCTGACCCTGCGGCTGAGGTTGAGCTTGCGGAGCGGGACCGGCGGCCTTAACCTCGGTATTAGGGGCACCGCACACGCCGCAGAACTTGTCGTTATCGCCCATGGGGGCGCCACACTGCGAACAGAACATCGAAATCATCCCTTCGTATCTAGAGCGAATCACCTGGATCGCAAACGATGTCTTTGGCATCATTATCGCCCAATGTGGGGACAAATACCGCAAGATGACCGATTTGCAACGTAGCCGGTTTATTCAATGATTCGAAGGGTACGACCGGGCTAGTTCGTGCCGCGGAAGCCCTTGCCGACGATTTCGGAGCTATCGACGATGGTGATGAAGGCGCCAGGGTCAATCTCGCGGGTATAGCGGCGCAGTTGCACTGCCTCGCGACGGCTCAGCACGCTCATGATCACCGTGACGCACTTGCCCGAGAAGGCGCCATAGCCACGGCTGATCGTTGCCGTGCGGTTGAGATGCTTGACGATAAACTCCTCGACCTTAAGGGGCTCGGAGCAAATGATCGTGCAGACCTTACGCAGGTGAATGCTCTCGATAGCCTTGTCGACCACAAGCGTCTTGGCAAACAGGCCGAGCACGCAGTACAGACCGACGCGCGGGCCATACAGGAAAGCCGCGATGGTCACGATGCCGATATCGACCAGCAACAGGGCACGGCCGATCTCGAGCGTCGTGCGGCGTTTGAGAATCATGGCAAGGATGTCGGTGCCGCCCGTCGAGGCGCCAATGTCAAAGACAATGGCACTGCCCAGCGCCGGCAAGATGACGGCAAAACACAGGTCGAGCCACATATCGCCCGTCATCGAAACATCCGACGGAATGAAGAGCTCAAACAGCGAGACGTAGGCCGAAAGCGCAAACGAGGCAAAGACGCTCCAAAGGATTGCCTTGCGCTCCAAAAAGATAAAACCCAGGATGACCAGGACCGCGTTGATAATCCACATAAAGACGCCGACGGGCAGAGTCGGGAACAGCGTGGAAAGAATGACCGACACGCCCGAGGTGCCGCCGAAGGCAAAGTGATTGGGGGTTTTAAAGGCCACGATGGCAAAGGCCGTGAGGACCAGGCCCAGATTGAGCTCGGCAAAAAAGCGCGGAAAGCCTGGTTCCTGGCTGCGCTTGCGGCCGGCGCGCTCGCCACGTTCGATATCCTCGCGACCGACAACGCGCTCCATCGGCACCACCGGAGGACGATGCATCTCCTCGGCGGCACGCGACGCCGCCTCTGCCGCAGCGGCTTCAATCGCCCATGCCTTGCTTTCGGTCTCGTGTTCGTCGGCCATTACGGCAACCCTTCGTTAACAATTTGGAAACAATGCGCCCATTAGGGTAACGCGGAACGCGAAGATTGCAACCCTTAGTTAGACGAGCGGTATGCCTGCATCGGGGGCATATAGAAAACGGTCGACCGCACTTTTGCTTGCGCGGTCGACCGTTTAGCGTTTTCGCAGGTAAAACCCATCGAAACAAACCTGTCCCTATTTGGTAGGTTACTCGTGCTGGCTGGTGCGGTGCTCGTACTCCTCGGGGGTGATGACATCCTCGATGCGCAGGTTGACGCCTGCCACCTCAAGGCCGGTCATCGCGGCCAGACGCTCGGTGACGCGCGCCTTAACGTCGTCAAAGATCGCAGGCGCATAGGCGCCGTACTCGATGATGACCGAGATGTTGACGACCACGCGGTTGTCATCGGTGACCTCAACCGTCACGCCCTTGGTCAGGCTCTCGGCACCAAACTGCTCCTGCATAAAGTGCATGAGGTTACCCTTCATGCCCAGGACGTGCGGAACCTCGCGGGTGGCCATGGCAACGATCTTCTCGATCACGCCGTTGGAATAGGTCAGCGAGTCCTCGGACTCGTCCGTTTCCTCGTCGTCCATCTCCTCGTTGTCCTCGTCCGCATCGGACTCGGCCTCGACGAGCGCCTCGTCCTCGAGCGTCACGTCCCCGGCATCGGCGACGGCCTCATTCGCCTCGAGCTCGGTATCGGCCACATCGACCTTCGTGTTAAAAGCCATGGTTCCTCCTTATGCCTGCCGCGGATGCGACAGTCGAATACGTATTAGCGGCCGCTAAACAGGCGGCCGAAGAAGTTGACGATACCGTTCTCGCCGTCGCGAATCTGGCCGATCACGGCGCCAATCAGCACAAAGAATGCGATGACGAGCGTGTCCCACAGGCCCAACGTAAGTACCAGCACGGCGAGGATAAAGCCAGCCACGGCGCCGAGCGTAGTGTTGGGGTGGCGCACGGCGTAGCTCCAGATAGCAGCGCCCGTACCTTTGATGAGACCCATGGCCTCGTCAAAGACGTTGACGGCGCTGTCGTGCTGCTCGCCGGCCTCGGGCTTGGTGTCGGCGGACTCGCCTGCTGGCGTAGCGTTCTGGTCGATCGTCAGGCGCGGCGTGCGGGCGGTCTTGTCTTGGTTGGTATCACTCACCGGAAACCTCCACGGTCTGGACGGTAGTCTTGGACGGCAAAAAACGGACGCGCGCGGTCGTGCCCGGCGTGCCGAGCATGGTGTCGCAGGCCTTCTCGATGCGCTGCTGCATCGAGGTGGCAAGAGCGGCAACGTCCTTGTCATCGAGCGCGATGGCTTCGACCTTAAAACGAACGCGCGACTCGTCGGAGCCTTGAACGCGCGCCTCGATATGCTCAACCATCACGCGATTATCGCACTCTGCCGCGGCACGGGCGCACGAGGAAAGCGCTGCGAGCGTGACCTCGATATTGCGCTCCCCCGCCGGATGCACGCAGGACGGCTCGCGACGCGCGAACATCAGGCGGAAAAAACCGATGAGCACGCCAAGCGCCACGATAGCGGCGCACACCGTAACGACGACGCGAGGCATGGTGTCACGCAACAGCAGCATAAAGCGATACGTATACGGTCCCCAGAACTGGCAGACAAGCGTACCCAGCGCCACGATGGAGGCGGCAAGATACACGATCGCTAGGGCTCGTTTGAGTACGCGCACGCGCGCTCCCTTCAGGTTTCGGTCCACAGAATGCAAAACGATTCGCATCATTATAAAAGAGCCGGGTCCGGTGCCATACGCACGCGGATCCGGCTCATCTATTCCACGAGGCTTGCATGCTCGCTTCATTATGCCCAGATATGCACGGCTTAACCCGTGCAGGCGCTACTCCTCCTCGAGGGCAGCGATGACCTCGTCGGTCATGTCCATGGTGCTGTAGACGTCCTGGACGTCGTCGAGCTCCTCGAGACGGTCGATAAGGCGCTGGACCTTCTTGGCGTCGGCGCCGGAGACCTCGGTCGGGGTAGTCGGGACCATGGTGGTCTCGGAACCCTTGACCTGGACGCCCTGCTCCTCGAGCGCCTTGGAGACAGCCATGACCTCGTTGGCAGTAGTCCAGACGATCCACTCCTCGCCGGCGTCCTCGTAGTCCTCGCCACCGGCCTCGGCGATGGCCATCATGAACTCATCCTCGTCACCGGCAGGACCGTTGGCGATCATGGTCTCCTTCTTGGCGTTCTCGTCCAGGATCTCCTTGGCGACGACGATCTGGCCCTTGCGCTCAAACTGGAAGGCGACGGAGCCCGAGGTGCCCAGGTTACCACCAGCGTGGGAGAAGGCGGAACGGACATCAGCGGCGGTACGGTTGCGGTTGTCGGTCAGGCAGTCAACGTACACGGCGACACCGGCGGGACCGTAGCCCTCGTACACGATGTTCTCGTAGACAGCGGCGTCGGCACCCGAACCGAAGGCCTTGTCGATAGCGGACTTGATCTTGTCCTTGGGCATGGACTGAGCCTTGGCCTTGGCAACAGCAGCAGCGAGGCTGGCGTTGTTCTCAGGCAGCGGGTCGCCGCCGAGACGGGCAGCAACGGTGATGTTGCGGCTCAGCTTGGAGAAGAGGGCGGAACGCTTGGCGTCCTGCGCGCCCTTACGATGCTTGGTTGTGGCCCACTTAGAGTGTCCGGACATACGTGTCTCCTATCGGTTTCGACCTAAAGCCCAGCGCAGATGCTCGGGCAATATAAACAAACGTCGTTATGATATACCTACTGGCCTGCGAGATAAACCCCAAAATGAAGGCGTCGTGATGATGCCACCCTTTGGTGCAAAGCAACCTGACCCCAATGCACCAAATTAGGACCAGAGGAGGTCGCTGCGGGTGATGGTGGCGCCGATGGCAAAGGGCATGCAGGCGATGACCGGATACAGGTAGCGCATGTAGGTCGAGCCGTTGCAGGGACCGATCAGGCACACGGCGAGCACGCCCAGCAGCGGCACCCAAATGGCCAGCCCGCGCCACGAATGACGACGTAGCAGATAGACCACCACGGCGATCATGATCCACACATAGGTGGCCGAGCTCATGGTGAGCGAGATAAACGGGATGCGTTGTACTGCCACGCGATACAGGTTGATCAGGTGGTCGCACCAGCGCACGACCTTGCTATCGACCGGATGGAAGTCAAAGTACTTGAGGTTATCGGGCTTCGCCATAATCTCGGCACTGCGCGCCGTGCTGTAGACCCACGCATCGCGGGCGCTCGGATAAAAGTAGCCGTAGTAGTTATTGATGAGCGCCGAGATATAGCACTCGGGATCCTTTTTGAACATCTGGGCCCACACCTCAAAATAAGCCTTGATGTCCTCCTGCGAGGCGTACTCGTTAAAGCAATTTTTGACGGCGTCCGACTTATCCGGGTTGTAACGGCGCCCCAGATTCTCGTACTTGAGCACACGGTCGATCACGGCACGCTCTTCGTCGGTCACCAAGCCGTCGCAAGGAGCCTCCACGATGGTGCCGTCCTCCTTAACCGTGGGGTTGACGCCCGAGTTGAGGCCGTCGTGCTTTTGGACAAAACGAGCCGTCTGCTGGAACGGAATCGAGAGGATTTCGCGCTTGGAACCAGGCGTGATGTCGTGTGCCGGCATAAAGACCTTGGTGAAGTACATATTAGAGGCAAGGCAGAGCGCAAGCACCGCAAGAACTCCCACCCAGCGGAAACGCGGGGTGGCGCCCGAAGGCGCAGCACCAGCCTGCTTGGCTGCACGACGAGCCACATGCACGTCCCATGCGCAAAGCGCCGCCGCGATTACGCATGCCGCCAGGGGAAACACCAGGCCGCCGTTACGCAGAAACGTGGAGCCCATGGCGCCCAGAGCAAGCAGCAGCCAGTCGTGGCGCGCAAAGAGCACGGGGGCTTTCTCGCCCGTTCGCTCGACATTGGCATCACGACGGGGCAAGCCACATGCCACGAGCTTGACGGTCTGTACCAGCAGCACCAAGAACGCGTCGGCAAAGAGCACGTCTTTGGTGAGCAACGCCGCGTAGTTAGAGAACATCGGCATAAACACAAAGAACAGCAAGATCACGCCGCGGACCGGCAGGCTCACGCCCAGCTTGCGCAGCGACGAGATGGAATAGGCCATGCAGGCGGCCGTAATGACGAACTGAGCGCAGGTGTAGATGGCAAGACCTGCGTTGGCGCTGTTGAACAGTGAAAGCCCCAGCTGGACGCACGAACCGATGATAGCCGTGTGCACCACGGGATGATGTCCGTTGAGCAACACATTGGGATTGAGCAGACGCAGGTAGTCACTCGTGCCGTTGGGGTAGTTGAACCACTGGCGAATCTGCGCACCCGTATCTCCCATAAAAAGGCCGGGCAGCGAAGCGATGAGCGTGGGCGCCCAGGCGACCATAAGCACCAGGAAGGGCCCGGCAAAGGGATGGACCGAGAGCACGGCGTGAGCCACACGCCATACGCGGCCAAAGTGCGCTTCGGAAAACGGAATGCGCCGAGAGCTCAACCAATCTAGACACTCAAAAGCCAGGTAGAAAGCAACGACCGCCAAGAGCATCCAGCCCGCACCGCCTATCCAGGCACAGATAATGCGGGCCTTGTCGCCGAGCACGATCTCGGCCGAATCGGTGAGGTCGTAGCTGCGGCCAAACACCATGCAGACGGCAAAGAACAGCGACGGAAGGATCACCGAGGGACGCCAAGCGTCGCCGCGGCCAAAGAATACGTAGCGAAACGGCAGCGTGAGCAGGCAGGCAAGCGCAAGCAGCATGACCGCGTCGGTATGGCCGGCAAACGAGAGGAGCACCTCGTAGCACACGTACAGCATGCCCGAGGCTTTGGGGTCAATCGCCAAGACCGCGTTGCTCGACACCGGGGCGGGATCGATGGAAAACGCCGTGGTCGCCAACAGCGCGAGCAAAAATGCGATGAGGGTCTGCTTGGCGGGATAGCGCTTAAACCAGACGATGCGGGCAGCGTCGCGCGCAGCCGTTGTGGAGAGGTCGGAATCCTTCACAGTCCGAAAGCCTTTCTAGAAACCTATCAAACTCGGCAAGACCACCACAAAGGTGCCTGTCCCCTTTGTGGTGGCCTTGGTTAGGCGTCGAGGTAGATGCGCTGGGGGCGATTGCGGTGTCGGGCGAAGATGATGAGCGCCAGACCGGCGATCACGAGCGGCAAACTCAGCAGCTGGCCCATGGTGATGACGCCGCCCAACAGATAACCCAGCTGGGCATCGGGCACGCGCACGAACTCAACGAGAAAGCGGACGATGCCGTACCCCATCACGAACACGCCCATAAACGTACCCTGGGGCAGTAGCGGCTTTTTGCGGCTGAGCACCTGCAAAATACAGAAGAGTACGACGCCCTCAAGAAACGCCTCGTAGAGCTGGGAGGGATGGCGCGGCATATCGCCCGCAGTGCCGCCAAAGACCACGCCCCAGGGCAGATCGGTCGGCTTACCCCACAGCTCGCCGTTGACGAAATTGGCGCAACGTCCCAGGCACAGCGCCAGCGGAGCACCGATCACAGCAAGGTCGGCGATGGTCCAGGCGTCGAGCTTATACATGCGGCACACGATGATGCCGCCCAAGATGCCGCCCACCAGGCCACCGTGGAAGCTCATGCCTCCCTCGTTGGTGGCAAAGATCTCGAGCGGGTGGGCCAAATAGTAGCCATCACCGTAAAAGACGACGTAAAACAGGCGCGCGCCGATAATAAGGCCAAAGACCGCGCCGACCACGACGCTCGTCAGGTCATCAATCGTAATGTCGAAGCCCCAACGACGTTGCGTGCGGTACATAACGACCGCCGTGAGCAGAGCGCCGACCACGTAGGCCAGACCGTACCAGTAGATGGTGATGGGGCCCGCCGAGATCGCGACGGGATCAAGCATATGGTAGAGGTCGTTGAGCATATCGATCCCCTGCTCCCTACATACAAATGCGGCCGCGGGCCTTGCGCTCGCAGCCGCATATTTGGACGTAACGTCTATGCGGAGCGTACCGTCCGCAGCTTTCGCATCTTAGAACGGCGCGTACTCGTCGTACAGGTCCTCGGCCTCGCCGGAAGCATTGACCTGCTCGACGCGGGTAACGCCGGGCACGTGCTCCTTCAGGATGCGCTCGATACCCATGGAAAGGGTCAGCGAGCTCATGGGACAGCCGGCGCAAGCGCCCTGCAGTTCCAGCTTAACGACGCCCTCGTCGTCGACGCCCACATACTCCATATCGCCGCCGTCGGCCTGCAGGTTGGGGCGAATCTCTTCAAGAACCTTCTTAAGCAGCTCTTCGTTAACAGCCACAGGGGCTCCTTTCTCACAATAACGCGGGCACGCCCGCGGACAGAAGCTATGTTACTACAGCCATGTACCCGCTCACGAGCCGTCCATGCGCGCAGACGCGACTTTCACGAGTAGTCAATTTGGGACGGGGCTCTTTGAGCTGCGTTCGTCGCCAGATAGCGACAACGCATATTACTGCTGAGCTTGTCCCCCGGTACCAATCTGGACATCGACGATGACCTGGCGGTAGCTGATGCCGCAGGAGTCGAGAATGCGGCGGCTGATACGGCCGTCATCGGTGTCGGCATACTTATTGTCCAGGTAGACGACCTCGCCCACACCCACCTGTGCCAGGATCTTGGCGCAGTCGTGGCACGGGAACAGCGTGACGTAGACCGTGGAACCCTCAAGGTCTTTGAGCGAGCCGCGATAGTTGAGCACGGCGTTGGCCTCGGCATGGACTACGTAGTTATGCTTGTCCTGCAGCGGGTCATCGCTCGTGCCCCACGGGAAAAAGTCGTCGTTGAGCGCCGAGGGCGTACCGTTGTAGCCCACCGAAAGGATGCGGTGGTTGGTGCTGGCGATGCACGCGCCCACCTGCGTGTTGGGGTCCTTACTGCGGCGCTGCGCGGCGATGGCCACGCTCATAAAGAACTCATCCCAGCTAATAACGTCGCGGCGCTTGCCCGACGCGGTTTGATGAAGATCGTCCGACATGGCAGACACCTCCGAAATCGCAATAGTTTGACCCATTGTAGCAGGTGGAAGGTGGAGACGTTTTTGTCCCATTGCCCCCATCGCTACGCGCGGCGGGGCTTTTGGTTGATGTGGTAGAGCTCGGCGAGGCCCCGCAGCGTCAGCGCATCGTCGACCGTCAGGCTATGGCCGACCAGCGCCGCAAGCGCCTCGGCATCGTCGCCGGTAATGACGATGGGCACATCGCCCTCCCCCGCGGCCTTGGTCGCACGCATCTCGGCGAGCACCATGTCGAGCATGCCGTCGATGCGTGCCACCTCGCCCAGAACCACGCCCGAGCGCATGGCCTCACGCGTGTTACGGCCGATGACGTGTGTCGGCGCCGAGGGCTCAACTTGAGGCAGGCGCGCCGCAGCGGCCGAGAGCGAACGGGCGCCGAGCGCCAGCCCCGGCGCGATAACGCCGCCGACAAAGGTGCCGTGTGCGTCGATGACCTCGATATTGGTCGTCGTGCCCAGGTCGATCACAATGCACGGCGAGCCGTAGACGGCGCGGGCAGCCACGGCGTCGGCGATGCGGTCGGGACCGATCTCGGCCGGGTCATCGTAGTGCACGGGCATGCCGGTCTTAAGTCCCGGCCCCACCGTGAGCACGCGCCCCGTGCAGGTACGGGAAAGTGCCGCCTTCCACGGGCGCTCGAGCGCCGGGACCACGCAGCTCAGCACAGCAGCCGTGGACACAAGCGCGCCCGGCATGCCCGCATCGGCCGCCAGTGCGGCCATGACCTGCACGAGACGCATGCGCGCCTCGTCTGCCGTGATGCTCGACGGCGTGGTGATCTCGCACGTCGCAAGCGGACATTCCTGCGCCGCGGCCGAATCCTCTGCAAACAGGCCAAAGCGAATGAACGTGTTGCCCACGTCGACCGTCAATATATATGCGCACCCATTAAGCATCGTCGGCGCTCCTTTCGTCTGCCCAGCAGTATATCGCCTACCTAAACCAGTCATCCCAAAATGACTAGCTTGCGGCTATACTGGTGCGCGGTCGTTTGCGAGCTCACGCGGCGGCCCTTGGTAACCCGACTTCCCGCGCCGTATCCGTAACGGCGCTCCCGGGGGAAGCGGATATACGCAAAGGAGTTTTATATGAGCAATCCCTCGAACCGCGCTTCGATGCGCGGGCAACTCACGCTGCGCGGCGTCGTCATCGGCGTCCTTGGCTGCGTGATCATCACGGCAAGCTCGGCCTACACCGCCCTCAAGATGGGCGCCCTCCCCTGGCCGATCATTTTCGCTGCCGTCATTTCGCTGTTCTTCCTGAAGCTCATGGGCAACGCCAGCCTCAACGAGGCCAACGTCACCCACACCATCATGTCCGCAGGCGCCATGGTCGCTGGCGGTCTGGCGTTTACCATCCCGGGCGCCTGGATGCTGGGCTATGCCGACCAGATCAGTTGGCTCGACATGTTTATCGTGGCACTCGCCGGCACTATCCTAGGCCTGCTGGCCACGGCACTCATCCACCGTCACTTTATCGTGGACGCCGCGCTTGAGTTCCCCACCGGCAACGCCGCAGCTCAGACCCTGCGCGCGACCGAGGCCGGCGGCAAGACCGGCAAGCAGCTCTTTGGCTCCATGGCCATCGCCGGCATCTACAGCGTGCTGCGCGACGCTCTGGGCATTGTGCCCAGCATGCTGTGCACGCTCAATATCCCCGGCGTGACCTTTGCCATCTACAACTCGCCCATGTTGCTGTCCATCGGCTTTTTGGTGGGCTTCGCCCCCGTCGCGTTCTGGTTTGCCGGCGCGCTGCTGGGCAATTTTGGCATCATCGTCGGCGGCACCGCTGCCGGTCTGTTTGACGTTATGACCGCACAGGGCATCGTCAAGTCCCTGGGTATGGGCCTCATGATGGGCTTTGGCGTCGCCGTCGTCCTCAAGGACATCCTTCCGCAGGTCGCCGGTATCGTCCGCGGCCTCGCCGCCGACAGCTCCACCGACACCGACGAGCAGTCGCTCATCTCGGGCTCCCTTAAACTCGACGCCGGTATCATCGGGCTGGGCGCTGCCGCCATCGCCGTGATCATCGCCATCGTGCTCGACCTTGGCCCCGTTCCGGCCGTCATCGTCACGCTGTTCACCTTTGTCACCACCATCATGAGCGCGCAGAGCTGCGGCCAGACGGGCATCGACCCCATGGAGATCTTCGGCCTCATCGTCATGCTCATCGTTGCCGCCTTCGCGCAGCTCGCTCAGGTCAAGCTGTTCTTTATCGCCGGCATCGTGGCCGTGGCGTGCGGCCTTGCGGGCGACGTCATGAACGACTTCAAAGCCGGCGCCGTGCTGGGCACCAACCCGCGCGCGCAGTGGGTCGGCCAGGCCATTGGCGGCATCGTGGGCGCCCTGGTCGCCGCCGCCGTCATGGTCGCGCTCGTCACCGCCTATGGTCCGGACGCCTTTGGCCCCGACAAGAGTTTTGTGGCCGCACAGGCAAGCGTGGTCGCCACCATGGTCTCGGGCATCCCGAGCGTGCCGTGGTTTGCGGGCGGCTTTATCGCCGGCATCGTCATGTACTGGCTCGGCATTCCGGCCATGATGATCGGCCTGGGCGTGTACCTGCCGTTCTACATGTCGCTCACGGCCTTCCTGGGCTCCTGCGTCAAGCTCGCCTACGACAAGTGGGCAGCCCACCGCGATGCCAACGCCGGTCTTTCGGACGAGGAGAAGACCGCCAAGGATGCCGCCTTCCAGGAGCAGGGCCTGGTTGTCGCCAGCGGCCTGCTCGGTGGCGAGTCCATCGTCGGCGTTATCCTGGCGTTTGTCTCTGTTGGCCTGAGCCTGCTGGGCTAAACCAAACAACAACGCACCCGTGCAGAGCGCGGGGTCGGAGACCATCCGGCCCCGCGCTTTTTGTATCTGCCGAAACCCTCGGCAGTACTTGTATGTGGCGTGTCTTCCTTTGCCTGCTCGCCTAAGTTCCATGTCAAGATGACCGCCCCGCCCGTCACGGTGTAGAGTACATGCTGCGAACGCACCCGCGTTCCTACGGCAATACGAGGTGGACATGGAACTCGATAAACAACAGCTCAAGCGACTGCGCGAGCGCCATCATCGGCGCCATGGCATCCGCCCCGCCCACAGCGAGGCCATGGAGAACGCAAGCCGCTTTCTAAAGCGGGCATTCAACATTCGCGAGGGACGCGCGCCCTATCACGTGATTCGCAAGCGCTTTGTAAACGGGGCGCGCCTGACTGGCTCACACTTATGCATCTTGATCATTGCCATGTTGATCGCGAGCATCGGCCTCGATATCGACTCGGATATCGCCATTGTAGGCGCCATGCTCATCTGCCCGCTCATGGGCTCGGTCCTTGCCATGGCATACGGCATCGCCACGCTCGACCGCGAGATTGCCCTTGAGGCCGTCGCGAGCTTGGCTCTGCAGATGGCCTTTTGCCTGGTCACATCCACGTTGTACTTTAAGCTCTCGCCCCTTGGCACCACCACGGCCGCCATCATCGACAATTCGACACCGACTGTGTGGGACCTTGCCGTCGCGCTCGCGGGCGGCTTTGCGGGTGGCCTGGGCAACTCGCGCGACCAGGAACCCGCCACGCTCATCGCCGGGGTGGCTGTGGCGACCGCGCTCATGCCGCCCCTGTGCGCGGCGGGCTATGGCATCGCCATCGCAAGCGGGTCACTGTTTCTCTCGGCGCTTTACGAGTTTGGCATCAACGTGGTCTTTATCGCACTCGCGGCCGAAGCCGTTCTGCTTCTTTTGCGCGTGCCGCTCAAGCGCGACCTCAACGGCGACGGCATTGTGACTGCCGAGGAAGATGCCGAGGTCGACGAGCTATCACGCAAGGTGCGCCGCCGCATCATTGTGGGCACGGTAGTCTTTGCCATCCCCTGCATCGTCATGACGGCGGGGTCTATTGGCTCGGCGCAGTCCGGCGTGCAGGACGGCTACGGCGTCACCGAAACCACGCGCGAGCTTGCCGCGGTGCTGCCAGGCTTTAAGGATTACACCGTCGCCGTCGAAACCTCGGCCACCGAAGGCGATGAGGAAGGCATCGTCGAGCGCGAGGTTGTCGCCCATGTGACGACAAGCGAGGCGCTCGGGGCACGCGACCGCCACGTCGCCCGCAAGCTCATCGACCTCAATGTGCCCGAGCTCGATCGCGTGGAATTTGACGTGAAGTGATGCAGAGCGCGGCCCTACAGGTCGTACTTGTACACGCGATAGATGTACTTCTCGGCTTCCATCTCGTAGGTGGCGATGGGCAGTCCATAGCGATCGTACTCGGTAAAGGTCTTAGCCTGGCCCGAAGCCACGAGCATGCTGTTCGAATTGCCGACGCGCTGCGCGCTGCTCACATAGCCCGAAAACGGCACGGCGATCTGGTCCACAAGCTCGTAGGTGCGCGCGGTCTCGTCCACCGTAAAGATGCGCCCAAACGAATGCGTGCCCTTGTTGTAGTCGGTCACCACCGCGGCGCCCAGCTGACCCCAGTCGAACTTGGGATAGCTTTCGGCCGCACCAAAGTTGTTGTCGTACAGCAGCACCTGGTAGCGACCAGTCGTTGCCGTGTCAAAACTCGGCAGATACGTCACGCTGTGCTGACCCGCGTTGAGCGAAAAAACGCCCTGGGCCTGCAGTAACTTGTCCTCAAAGCCCGAGCCGGCCCATTGCCACTCCTTTCTATTTCTGGGTCCATCTTCTCACTGCTGGCGACCAAAAATGATCCGTTTTCCTCCGTCCCCGAGGGATCATTGTTAGTACTTGAAGAAGCCCTCGCCCGAGCTTTCGCCCAGCTTGCCTTCGTCGAGCATCTGCTTGAGGACGGATGCCATGGCCTTAAAGTTGTAGGGCATCATCATCTTTTTGAGCAGCGGGCTCACCAAGCCCGGGACCTTCTGATACTGCATGACGATGTTGTAGGCCGTCTGGATGCCCACCGTGTCGAATACGCGGAACGGGCCCTTGGGAGCGCCGGTGCCGCGCGTCCATGCGAGGTCGATGCTCTTGGGGTCACTCACGCCCGAGACATACAGGTCAAGGCCCGAAAGCAGCCACGGCACCAGCATGGAATTGAGCAGGTAGCCGTTCTTTTCCTTGTTGACGGGCAGGGCAAGCATGCGGATATCGTTGGCAAAGTCGACGAGCTCGTCGAAGTAGCGCTTGTCAGTTTGGCTCTGGGCCATGACCTCGGTCATGTTGTTCTTCCAGATGGAGTTGGCAAAGTGCAGCGACAGGTACTTCTCGGGGCGGCCGGTGTACTTGGCAAAGGTGCTCGGCAGCAGCGTAGAGGAGTTCGTTACGACGACGGTCTTTTGCGGGAGGACCGGGGCGAGCTTCTTGTAGAAGTCGATCTTTGCCTGGGCGTCCTCGGCCATGGACTCGATAACCAAGTCGGCGTCGGCCACGGCTTTGGCGAGGTCGAGCTCCAGCTTGAGTGTGGAGTAGGCACGCTCGACGGCGGCGAGCGCCGTCTCCTTGTCGAAAGGCTGGTCGCTATCGGCGATACCGGCGCACCACTCGCCCGTGCCGTCCGCCATGCCCTCGATAGCAGCGATGTACTCCTCGCGCACATGATCGATCTTGGGCTGGGTACGGCCGATGCTGCCCTCGCTGCGCAGCCAAATCGTTACATCAAAGCCGCAGTAGGCTGCCTGAAAGGCAATCTGGCTTCCCAGCACGCCGCCGCCGGCAACGCAAACGGTCTTGTAGCTCATAAGAACAGTCCTCTCTTACGTAATTCCATAGATGTGTATTTATTCAACCGTAAGGAGGACGCGCGCTGGGGGTGGGTTCTATAAACGGACGGTAATTTGCGGCGAACGGCTACACCTGTTCATTAACTCTCGATTTTGAGGGCATTTTTTGGCGCTGCTGAACCGCTGTTTTCGGAAGTGCGGGGAAAAATCGGGTTTCGCCGACCAGACCGGCTTTTTTTACAACAAAACCGCAGGTCGCGAGAGTCTAAAAAGGCGGTGTGCTCAGGAGGTTCGCGTTTTTCCCCGCACTTCCGAAATTCGAGTGCACAGAAGGCTGCAACAAAACGATTTACGCAACATATGTCCAAGCAAAAACGGGTGGTAGCCGGTACGGCCACCACCCGTTTGTCTCATATCCAGCCCATAGCAGGCCAGTTACTTCTTAATGCCGCGTCCCAGGCGCTCGGCGACTGATACCACGGCCTCCTCGCTGGCAGGTCCGCAGCTCACGCAGCCGTCGTGGGCACGCATCTGGCCGGTGACCTCGTCCATCGCGAGCGGCGCCACCTTCTCGAGCTTAAAGCCCTTACCGGCGCGCATGTTCTCCTTCGCCACGCTGATCATGAGCTTAATACGGTTGAGCTGGTTGACCTCGGACGCACCAGGATCATAGTCCACCGCGACGATATTGCTCTCGGGATGCTGGCGGCGCAGCTCCTTGATCACGGCCTTACCCACCACGTGGTTGGGCAGGCACGCGAAGGGCTGCGTGCAGATGATGTTGGGCGCACCGTGGTCAATCAGATCGAGCATCTCGGCCGTGAGCAGCCACCCCTCGCCCATGTTGTTGCACACCGAAAGCACCGTGCGGGCTTTGTCCGCCATGGTGCCGATGCGCTCGGGTGCCTCAAAGCGGCGGGACTTTTCGAGCATCTCCTCCACCGGCGTGCGCATCCAGTCCACCAGCTTAATGAGCGCCTGCATGCTAGCGCGCGCCGTGGCAGAGCTACCCAGCTCGTCCTTCTGTAGCTCGGCGTTGCTCATGGAGTACAGGAAGAAGTCGAGCAGGCCCGGCACCACAGCCTCGCAGCCCTCGCGCTCAATGACATCGACCACGTGGTTGTTGGCCGTGGGATGGAACTTGACCAGAATCTCGCCGACCACGCCCACGCGCGGCTTGGCGCCCTCGCCCACGAGCGGCATGGTGTCGAACGCGCGGATGGCCTCGCGGCACAGCTTGGTGTAGTTGTGGCGGTTGAACTTGGGCGCCAACTTGCGGGCGCGCGCCATATACTCCTCGTAGAGCGCGTTGGCAGCACCGGGCGTGGCCTCGTACGGACGGCAGCGGTAGAGCATCTGCATCATCACGTCGCCAAAGAGCACCGCGTACACGGCCTGCTTAAGCAGCGCCGGCGTAATCTTAAAGCCGGGGTTATCCTCGCCGAGCGCCACGGCCGAAAGCGAGATCACCGGAATCTCGGGGTGGCCGCTCTCGCGCAGGGCCTTGCGGATGAGCGCGATGTAGTTGGTGGCACGGCAACCGCCGCCGGTCTGGCTGATGACCACGGCCGTCTTGGACAGGTCGTACCGACCGCTCTCGATGGCCTCCATGATCTGGCCCGTCACCAGAATCGACGGATAGCAGATGTCGTTGTTCACATAGCGCAGGCCGGCCTCGACGGCGTCGTGGTCGGTCGAGGGCAGCAGCTCCAGGTTGTAGCCGGCACCGCGGAACACCTCTTTGACCAGGTCAAAGTGAATCGGCGCCATCTGCGGGCACAGGATGGTATAGCCCTCGTCGCGCATCTGCTCTGTAAAGGGCACCTTTGGCCACGCGGTCGAAGCACTCTCGCGCTGCGCCTCGAACGTGTACTTACGGCTCGCGAACGCGGGGGCATCCGTGGAAGGCGCCACCGGCGCAGCGTCGCCCTGCTCGTAGGCCTCGCCCGCGGCCGTGGCCACGGCCAGGCGCTCGGCCTCCTGGTCCTTGAGCGCCGCCATGAGCGAACGGATGCGGATGCGCGCGGCGCCCAGATTGGACACCTCGTCAATCTTGAGCACGGTGTAGATCTTGCCGCTGGCCTCCAGGATTTCCTGCACCTGATCGGTAGTCAGGGCGTCGAGACCGCAGCCGAAGGAGTTGAGCTGGATCAGGTCCAGATCGTTGCGCATCGTCACAAAACGGGCGACGGCGTACAGGCGGCTGTGGTACATCCACTGGTCGACGACGCGGATCGGGCGCTCGGGCTTCACGAGATGAGCGAGCGAATCCTCGGTAAAGACCGCAAAGCCAAAGCTCGAGATAAGCTCGGGTAGGGCATGGTTGATCTCGGGGTCGTTATGGTAGGGACGGCCGGCGAGCACAATGCCGTGGCCGCCGTGGTCCTCGACCCACTTAAGAGCCTCCTCGCCCATGGTCTGGATGTCCTCGTGGAAACGCGCATCGGCCTCAAAGGCAGCGTTGACGGCGGCATCGACCTCGGAGCGCGTGATTTTAGGACCGCGCACGCGACCGCGACCGGCCTCAGCATCGGCCACGCGGTCGACGGCGAGCACCTGGTACAAGCGGCGCTTGAGCTCGGTCTTGTCGTGATAGGGCACAAACGGGTACAGGAACTCGATGTTCTGCTCGCGAATCTCGTCGATATTGAGCGCCAGCGCCGTGGGGTAGCTCATGACGATGGGGCAGTTATAGCAGTTGCCAGCCGTCGGATCCTCCTTGCGCTCCCAGCGCACGCACGGCATCCAGATAAAGTCGACGTCACGGTCGATGAGGTTCATCACGTGGCCGTGGCTCATCTTGGCCGGATAGCACACGCTCTCGGACGGCATGGACTCAATGCCCGCCTGATAGGTCTTCTTGCTCGACTGGTCGGACAGCTGCACGCTAAAGCCCAAGCGCGTAAAGAACGCGTGCCAGAAGGGATAGTTCTCGTACATGTTGAGTGCGCGCGGGATACCCACGGTGCCGCGCGGGGCCTCGTCGGGACTCAGGATCTCGCGGTTAAAGAGCAGCTCGTTTTTCTTTTTGAAAAGGTTGGGGGCCTCAGTCTTCTGCTTTTTGTGGCCGGCGCCCTTCTCGCAGCGGTTGCCGGTAATGAAGCGCCTGCCGCCGCCAAAGTCGTTGACGGTAAGCTGGCAGTTGTTAGAGCAACGGCCGCAGCGGACATGCTTTTGCGTCACGGTAAGGTGCGCGATGTCCTCGGCAGAAAGAATGGTCGAGGTGCCGTCGGCGCCGGCGCGATCGCGGGCGAGCAGGGCCGCACCGTAGGCGCCCATGCAGCCGGCGATGTCGGGACGCACGGCATGAACGCCCGTGAGCTGCTCAAACGCGCGCAGCGTGGCATCGGACATAAAGGTGCCGCCCTGGACGATCACCTGGTTGCCGATCTCCTTGGGGTCGCGCAGCTTAATGACCTTGAATAGGGCATTCTTGATGACGGAATAGGACAGGCCGGCCGCGATGTCGCCCACCGTGGCGCCTTCCTTTTGCGCCTGCTTAACGCGCGAGTTCATAAAGACCGTGCAGCGGCTGCCCAGGTCGACGGGGGCCTTGGCATGAATGGCAGCGTTGGCGAACGCGCGCACGTCCATGTTCATAGACACGGCGAAGCTCTCGATAAAGCTGCCGCAGCCCGACGAGCAGGCCTCGTTGAGCATGATGTGCTCGATGACGCCGTCCTTGACGCGCAGGCACTTCATGTCCTGGCCGCCAATGTCCAGGATGAACTCGACGCCGGGCAGGAATGCCTTGGCGCCGCGCAGGTGCGCGACGGTCTCGATCTCGCCGGAATCGGCCTTGAGGGCCTCGATGAGCAGCGCCTCGCCGTAACCCGTGGTGGTCACGTGGCCGATGGTGCAGCCGGCGGGGATGTGGTTGTAGAAATCGGCCATGATGACCTTGGCCGTGCCCAGGATGTCGCCGTTGTTGTTGCCGTACCAGGTGTGCAGCAGCTGGCCGTCCTCGCCCACGAGCGCGGCCTTCATGGTGGTGGAACCGGCGTCGATGCCGATGAACACGCGGCCGGTGTAGCCTTCGAGCTTGCCCTTGGGGACGACTTCCTGGTCGTGGCGACCCTTGAACTCGGCAAAATCCTCGTCGGTGGCAAAGAGCGGGTCCAGGCGCTCGACCTCGGCACCCTGCGTGTCGCCCAGGGCATCGATGGCCTCGATGAGCTGCGGGAACGTGCTGAGCTTGTTGGACTCGTGCGCCATGGCGGCGCCGCTCGCCACAAACAGGTGAGCGTTTTGGGGCACAATGCGGTGCTCCTCGTCCAGGTTGAGCGTGAGGTAGAAGCGGTGGCGCAGCTCGGAGAGGTACTGAAGCGGGCCGCCCAGGAAGGCGACGTTGCCGCGAATGGGACGGCCGCACGCCAGGCCCGAGATGGTCTGGGTCACGACGGCCTGGAAGATGGAAGCGGCGACGTCCTCGGGGCGGGCGCCTTCGTTGAGCAGCGGCTGGACGTCGGTCTTGGCAAAGACGCCGCAGCGGCTGGCAATGGGATAGATGGTGGTGGCGTTTGCCGCGAGCTCGTTAAGGCCGCTGGCATCGGTGTGCAGCAGAGTGGCCATCTGGTCGATGAACGCGCCCGTGCCGCCGGCGCAGGTGCCGTTCATGCGCTGCTCGATGCCGTTGTCGAAGTAGATGATCTTGGCATCCTCGCCGCCCAGCTCGATGGCGACATCGGTGGCCGGGATGAGGGTCTCGACAGCGCGCTTGCTGGCGATGACCTCCTGGACAAACTCCAGGTCGAGCCACTGGGACAGCAGCAGGCCGCCCGAGCCGGTAATGGCGCAGGTCATCTGGGCCGTCGGCAGCACGGTCGCAGCGCCCTCGAACAGGTCGCGGGCGCAGGCACGGACGTCGGTGTGGTGGCGCTGGTACTTGGCGTAGACGATCTGGTTGTCGTCGTTGAGGACGGCAAGTTTAACGGTGGTGGAGCCCACGTCGATGCCCAGGTGCAGGTTGCCGCGGGCGTTCTCGGGGTTGAAGATCGCGCCTTCGGGGGCCTGGCCGGCGGCTACGGGCTCGGTGGCGGTGGCGGGCTCGCTAGTGACGGACGCCTCCCCCGCCGCGTTCTTGGCATCGGCGACAGCCTCGACAACTTTCTCGGCAGCCGCGGTCGCGGCCTTCTGCGCGGCGTCCACCACGGTGGGCGCGGCCTCGCGTACGGCGGCGATCATGCGGTCCTTGATGCCCTCGACGAGTTTGCTCATCTGTCTCTCCTCTTAGTTGTTGGACTCGACGGTTGCGGCGGTGTCAGCCGCGTCCTCGAGCTGCAAGTTCAATAGCTTCATGCCGTATTCTGGCACGTTGATATCGATGGGTTGGCCATACAGATCACCAGGGCGCACAAAAGCGAGCACCGTCATAATGCGCGCCATGGCCTCGGGCGATTCGGTGAGCCCACGCTCAAACCAGCGCTGAATCATGCCGACCTCGGCACTTACGACGTAGGTAACGTAGTAGTCAAAGAACGTGCCCAGCGCCAGGCCCAAAATGCCCGTCTGCGCACGCGGCACCACAGCCTCACGAGCGGTGTCGATGATTCTTTTAATGAAGGCCTGGTCGCCGCCCGGACCCAGCAGCGCACCGATTAAGTCGCGGTTGGCCGCAAGATAACGCAGCAAATCAACCGAACCGGGCGCCGGCTCGAGCTCATCGATGTTGTGATAGAGATCGGGCAGCTGAGCTGCGGTGATGAGTTCAATGCGCTCACGGATCTCGGCCAGCAAGCCGTCCTCGATTTGATTGATAAAGTCGGGGATATCGCGGTAGTGCGAATAGAACGTGCGGCGCGTAAGGCCGGCACGCTCGGTGAGCGACGCGACATTAATGCGCGAAAGATCGCCGCTTTCGGCAAGTTCGCTGGCAAGCGCCTGGCGAAGGGCGCGCTGCGAGCGAAGGGACCGGCGATCGCATTTCTCGAGCTGGGACAAGCGTCCTCCTTGTTACTCAGCCTGTGCGCTATTGCACAGTGCGAGTATTATTGCACACCGTGTGCACCAACACGTAAAGGCAATATTTTAGATGTGACGAAGGGACAGTCCCTTTGTCACATTCAGCGACCGCCTAGGTTGTGCCAGTTGTGCCTGGCTTTTGAAGCGGCATTGCCAATTGTTCAAAATGTCATTCGTGGGTAGAATAGTGTCGATGGCAGCCCAAGTTCTGGAAAGCTGGGCAGCGCCGTTGTTTGCATTAGGGGGTCAACGCCTTAGCGGCGGCGACCCCTTCTGTTGCGCTTCGAACGCTGCTTGAGTGCCTTGGAAAGGCCGACAAGCGCCGTGAAGAACGAGACCAGAGCGGTCAGAAGTCTCACGAAATCAATCAAATCGGTCATGGGCATCACCTCCCATCAGATGGAGGGCGCTGCCCGGCACATGGAACTGCCGTCAACGATACCGATTCTATCAAAACTTAGTTATATATACGAATATATGTTCGCATGCCAAAGGTGCAGGGTTCTCATGAAAAAGGGGCTGTCCCTTTGTCACATTATTCGATGACGGTGCGAGAGTTTTGCTTGCGCATGGTGGCGAGCATGTGTTTGGGGACGGCGTGGACCATGCAGCTGCCGATGGTCGCGCTCGCGGCGGCCTTGGCTGCATCGCTTGCGTTTTTGGTCGCGTAGCTGTGGCGGAAACGCTTGAGCATGGCGATGTCGTTGCCGCCGTCGCCGTAGACCGCGACCTCATCCTCGGCAATACCGTAGTAGCCCGCCAGCCAGGCCACGCTCTCGCCCTTGTTGCACGCCACGTCCGTGATCTCGAACATCACCGGATCGAACGGCGCGTTGACCACGCGGTCCGATCGCTCGGCCAAATATGCCTTAAGGTCGCGCTCCAGCTCGGGCGAGGTCACGCGGCAGTTGATCTTGCACACATCGTGGCGCAGGATGTCACCGATCGACTGGTCGAAATACTGCTCCTCGTGATACCCGCCACGTGCACGCATGCCGCGCATCACAATACGCTTGATGGGGCTGTCCTTTTTAAAGCCCGCCTGATGCATCTCGAACGAACCGCTCGAAAACATGCCATCGGGCGTGGAGCAGTCGAAGCAAATGTCCGGGAATGCCTTGAGCAGCTCCTCGGTAACCTGCGGATCGATGGTCCAGGTTTTGAGCACCTCGCCATGACTGTCGCGCACGATTGATCCATTGGAGCAGCAGGCGTCAAGCGCCAGGCCCGTAAAGCCATGCTCGCCGATCGGCAGCGTCGAGCGTCCGGTCGCGGGAACCACATGCAGGCCAGCCTCGGTCAGCTCGCGAATGGCGCGGCGGATGGTTCCGTCGGCCTCGTGCAGGGCGTTCAGCAGCGTTCCGTCTAAGTCACTCGCAAACATCTTGATCATGGGCATGCCTCTCCTTCGTCTGCACGATATTGTAGACGAGAACGGGCGTGCCCCAAGAGAGGCGCGCCCGTCAGGCGAAAGATTGTCCTACACCGCGGCGGAGCCGTGTTCGCCGGTGCGTATGCGGATAACCTCCTCGACCGGCTCGACCCAAATCTTGCCGTCTCCAACGGTGCCGCAATCTTGGAAACGGCGCGGCAACGGGCGCGAAACGAACGGGAAATACGCGAGCAAGGGAGCCGTGAGCGCGCCCATCCCGGCTAGCGCCGAAACAGCTCGTGGGCGCGGTCGCGGAGATTAGTTGCTCGAATGACACCTTCGTAGCGATTGATGCGCAGACGCGGGAAGGCATTGAAAAAGCGTAGGTCGCGGCGGCTGAGTGACACGCTCGGCACCGGACGGCTCATACGCTTGCCGGCAAGGCGACGACTGAGCGACGGACGCGGCATGCTCGGCGCGGCATCGGCCACGCGGCGGGCAGCGAGCGCCAGGCCGCGAGCACCATCCGAGATAAACGTCGGCATCGAAGCCTTCTCACGAAGGGCATCGAGCGTCGCGTCGCCCAGCTCGGCCAGCCACGCGTTAACGGCACGGCTGCGGATATGCGTCTGTGCCACCGAGTCGATCGCCGAATCGGGAATACGTTCGAGCATGGAGTCGGACGCATCGGCAAGCGACTCGTTGATGCGGTCGGCAAGGTCGGCGCGCACGCGCTCCAGCTGATCGGACAGACGCCGCCAGCTCGCCAACGAGCACACTGCGTCGACCATCATCGCGACCGCGACGATAAAGGCGGACAGCCGCACAATCAGCACCGGCAGATGGCCAAGCAGCCCCAGCAATGCCGGCTCCACTAAACGGCAAATGCACAGCGCACCCAGGCCAAACGCGCAGGCCCAGTACAGACAGATGCGTCCGTGCAGGTTAAACGGCAGGTGAGAATAGTCCCAAAAGCGAGCGCCTGTTGTTTTTTCCAGCAGCACGCCCACGCTGTACTCAATCACGCTGCATACGAGCGCTGCCGCGACAAACTGGCTCGACGCGTCAGGAATTCCGCGCAACAGCAGCCAGCAGGCAATGCCGCCCGCGCCATAGATGGGGCAGCACGGTCCCAGCAAAAAGCCGCTGTTGGCAAAGCGCCCGTGGTTGAGCATGGCGCAGACTGTCGATTCCCATGCCCAGCCGCAGAAACCGTAGAAGGCAAACGAGAGCACCAGCGCCGAGAGCGGACAGGCGGCAAGCGTCGCGCCGTCAAATGCCATGTCGATCGCGGTCCCCACCGTCTACCCTCTCCTCTTTTCGCTCGATTCGTCACTCACGCCATCGTCTGCCTCGTCCTTGCGCGGCAGACGGCCGGCGATCGCCTCGCGCAGAGCACACCATTTATCCGCCAGGCATACAATCCATGCCTCACGACACGTCGGCGGCACCGGCACCAGCGGAAACATATGGCGCACGATAATATTCCGCTCACGAGACGTCAGCTCAAAATCCTCTTCGGCTCGCGCCAGGGCAAAAAACGGGTGGCGAAAGCCATGCAGCCGATGGCTTGGGTCGGGATCGTGCCAGTCATAGAGAAAGTAATCGTGCAGCAGGGCCCCGCGCAGCAACGAGGCGCGGTCGACCGAGACACCGACACGGCCCAGGCGCTCGGCAAAGGACAGACTTGCCCGCGCCACCGAGGTCACATGTGCATAGACCGTCACATCACCATGCTGGATAAACCCGTGCGTCAGGTCCAAGCGGCCCGCCTGGGCGAGCTGACGGGCGGCATAGTCAACCTCGCGCGCGATTTTCTCGGCACGAACGGTATCGGACATGCTGCCTCCTTCCAGCGGCCCGCGGCGACAAGCCACGGCCTGCGCACAATCGATAAAAACATCATGGAACACATCAGTATGGCATCGGACAAAACGTTTTGCCCCACCAGTTGGCGAATTACCGCGCCGCCGTCACATATCAAACGCCAAAATGTGCGAGACTGTCTTGTGCAATTGTGCCGGCCGAGGGAGTGCCGGCGCACGATTCGCATGGAGTAACCCACAACGATGCTGCTTACGCAAACGACAACGCCCGAGGACGTCAAGGCTCTCGACCGCGCCGAGCTTCCGCTGCTCTGCGGCGAGATTCGCCACGCCATCCTCGAAAGCTCCGCCGCCGTCGGCGGGCACGTTGCCCCCAACTTGGGCGTCGTTGAGCTCACGGTCGCGCTCCATCGCGTGTTTAACTCCCCCACCGACAAAATTGTCTTTGACGTGTCGCACCAGACCTACGCCCACAAGGCGCTGACCGGGCGCGCGTACACCTATATCAATCCGGAACGTTATGGTGAGGCTTCTGGCTTTGCCAATCCCAACGAGTCCGAGCACGACCTGTTCGCCATGGGCCATACCTCCACGTCGGTGAGCCTGGGCTGCGGCCTTGCCCACGCGCGTGACCTGGCGGGCGACACGTATAACGTCATCACCATCATTGGCGACGGCTCGCTTTCGGGCGGCCTGGCGTTTGAGGGCTTTAACAATGCCGCCGAACTCGATAGCAACCTGATCATCATCGTCAACGATAACGACCAGTCCATTGCCGAGAACCATGGCGGCCTGTATCGCAATCTGGCCGAGCTGCGCGCCAGCAACGGTGCCTGTGAGCGCAACGTCTTCCGCGCGATGGGGCTCGACTACCGCTATCTGGACGCCGGTAACGATGTGTTGGCCCTCGTCGACGCGTTGCAGGAACTGCGCAATATCGATCACCCCATCGTGCTGCACGTCTCCACCGCCAAGGGCAAGGGCTTTGAGCCAGCCCAGAACGACCCGGAACGCTGGCACCACGTGGGTCCGTTTGACATGGCGACTGGGCGCAAGCTCTGCCCGGGCCATCCGAGCGAGCCCGCACCGCGCACCTATGCCGATATTACGGGCGAGGCGCTCAGCACCGCCATCGAGCGCGATTCGCAGGTCGTGGGCATCACGGCCGCCACGCCCTACATCATGGGCTTTACACCCGAGCTTCGCGCTGCGACAGGTAAGCAGTTTGTCGACGTGGGCATTGCCGAGGAGCACGCCGTAACTTTTGCCACCGCGCTTGCGCGCTCGGGCGCCAAGCCAGTCTTTGGTGTGTACGGCACGTTTTTGCAGCGCGCCTACGACGAGCTGTGGCACGACCTGTGCCTCAACGATGCCCCCGCAACCATCTTGGTGTTTGGCGCGTCGATCTTTGGCACCACATCCGAGACGCACCTCTCGTTCTTTGATATTTCCATGCTGGGCGCTCTTCCCAACATGCGCTACTTGGCGCCGGCCTGCATGGAGGAATACCTGTCCATGCTGAGCTGGTCGCTCGATCACCGCGAGCATCCCGTGGCGATCCGCGTACCGGGCATTGGCCTGGTTAGCCGCCCCGATTTGGCGCCCGCCGAGGACACCGACTACAGCGCCGTTCGCTACAACGTGGTGCGCCAGGGCCGCGACGTTGCCGTGCTCGCGCTCGGCGATTTCTTTGAGCTAGGCGAGCGTGTGGCAAACCGCTTGGCCGCCGAGTACGGTATCGAAGCCACGCTCGTCAACCCGCGCTTCGCAACCGAGCTCGACCGCGAGTTCCTCGACAGCCTTGCCGCCGAGCATCGCGTCGTCGTCACCCTCGAGGACGGCATCTTGGACGGCGGCTGGGGCGAGCGCGTGGCGTGCTACCTGGCCTGCACGCCCGTGCGCACGCGCACCTTCGGCATCGCCAAGGGCTTCCCCGACCGCTACGACCCCAACGAGCTGCTCGCTCAGAACGGCATGACGGTCGAGAACATGGCCGCCGAAGCCGTAAGGCTACTCAACGAGTAAGAAAACCTCCGCAAGGGAAGCATCCCTGCGGAGGTTTTAATTTTCGCGACGCGATTATCTCAATCTGTAACATCTAGAGCCCGAATTCCCGTCTAACTGTTACAGATTGAGACATTCGAATTCCCCTGAAGAGAAAATCTCAATCTGTAACAGTTAGAACCCATTTCCTCGTCTACCTGTTACAGATCGAGACAAAACAGCAAGGCATGCCGCCACATCTGCAAGAACCACCACAAAGGTGCCTGTCCCTTTTTGGTAGGTAGAATAACCCATAAGGCAAGTATGTTTCTGAGTTATTTCGTGTTGACCCATTTGAGCGCGATAGGGTATAACTCTACTCAACCGCTAGGGATTTTATTGAGAAAGGTGTTCTACCATGAGCAAGAACCTCTCCCAGCAGGTCGTTCTCGACCGCCGCGGCTTTGTCGCCGCCACCTTCGCAACCGTCGCCGGCCTTGGTCTTGCCGGCTGCTCTGACACCAGCGCCGAGGCCGACAAGGGTTCCGCCGCCGGCTCCTCCAAGGGCTCCGAGGATACCGAGGTTTCCGCCACGCTCGATGCCAAGGCATTCGACAAGCTCGTCGACAACGGCCCCAAGGCCGATGACGACGCCATCGCCGCCAGCACCTGGGCCACGGCCGTCAAGGACGCCGGCGTCTTTAAGATCGGTGGCGTTCAGACCTCCACGCTCTTCTCCCTCCTCAACGAGAAAGACGGTCAGACCCGCGGCTTCGACGCCGGTATCGCACAGCTCCTGTCCAACTACATTCTGGGCGAGAACAAGGTCGAGATCACCCAGGTGACCTCGGACACACGCGAGTCCGTCCTGCAGAACGGCCAGGTCGACGCCGTCTTTGCCACCTACACCATCACTGACGAGCGCAAGAAGCTCGTCTCCTTCGCCGGCCCCTACTACTACACGCAGCAGGCCATCCTGGTGCTCGCCGATAACGACGACATCAAGAGCGTCGACGACCTGGCCGATAAGAACGTCGCCGTCCAGTCCGGCTCCAACGGCCCCGCCATCCTGGAGGAGTTTGTCCCCAAGGCCAGCCAGCAGGAGTTCAAGACCGACGAGGAGGCCCGCCAGGCACTCCAGCAGGGCCGTGTTGACGCCTACGTCATCGATAACAACATGCAGCAGAGCGCCCTGGTCCGCGAGCCCGGCAAGTACAAGATCGCCGGCAAGCCCTTCGGCAGCAAGGAGCCCTATGGCATCGGTCTGCCGCTCGATTCCGACGGCGTCGCCTTTGTCAACGACTTCCTCAAGAAGATCGAAGACGATGGTACCTGGACCGAGCTGTGGCAGATCTGCATCGGCGACCGTACGGGCGACACCAATGTTCCCGAGCTGCCCGAGATCGGCGCCTAGGCAGCGAGCCTGGTAACAGCCGCAACGAAACCATACGGAAACGCATGATGCGCTTTATTGCGGTAAACTGTTTCCTCACTGAGTTGTCGGGGCTTCCGTACACACGGGAGCCCCTTTCCTTACCGGCAGGAGGTCCGCATGAGTCTCTCCGAGCTCTGGTCGCTCTATGGCCAGAACTATATCGACGCGCTGCTAGCAACCTGGGGCATGACGCTTGAGTCGTTTGCCATCGCCATGGTGCTGGCCGTCGCCGTCACTGTGATGCGCGTGTCGCCGCTCAAGCCGCTGCGCGTCTTTGGCGACCTGTATGTCCAGGTCTTTCGTAACATCCCCGGCATCGCGCTGCTCATCATCGTCGTCTACGCGCTGCCGCCGCTCAAGGTCGTCCTGCCCTACCGCACCTGCGTTATCGTCGCCACGGTCCTTTTGGGCTCGGCCTTTGGCTCCGAGAACTTCATGAGCGGCATCAACACCGTTGGCGTCGGCCAGGTAGAAGCCGCCCGCTCGCTGGGCATGAGCTTCAACCGCATCCTCGCCAAGATCGTGATTCCGCAGGCACTGCGCTCGAGCGTGCTGCCCATGACCAACCTCTTTATCGCCGTCATGCTCACCACCGCGCTCGGCAGCCAGGTGCCGCTTAAACCGCAGGAGCTCACCGGCGTGGTGAGCTATATCAACACGCGCTCACTTGGCGGCGTCGCCGCGTTCTTTATCTCGGCGCTCGGCTACCTGGGCACGGCCTTTGTGGTGAGCCACATTGGCAACTACATCGATAAGAAGGTGAGGATCCTCCGATGAGCAAGCATTCCTCCCCTGCGCTTACCATGCGCGATGCGCTCTACGAGGCTCCCGGCCCCAAGATGCGCGCCAAGATTCGCATCGGCACCGCCATCTCACTCGTCGCCGTCACCGCGCTCGTCGTCCTGGTACTGCAGCGCTTTTATGTGACCGGTCAGCTTTCGGTCCACTATTGGTATTTCTTTACGCACCTCACCACCTGGAAGTTCTTACTTGCGGGTTTTGAAGGCACCGTTAAAGTCGCACTCACCGCTGGCGCCATCGCGCTGGTGCTGGGCCTAGCCCTTATGCTCGGCCGTACCAGCGACATTAAGCCGCTGCAGCTGGTCTGCCGCGTGCTCACCGATTTCTTCCGCGGCGTGCCGAGCCTGCTGTTCATCTACTTCTTCTTTTTGGTGCTGCCCCAGTACAAGATCGCGCTGCCATCGTTTTGGATGCTCACGCTTCCCGTCGCGCTCGCTGCCGCCGGCGTACTCGCCGAAATCTTCCGCGCCGGCGTCAACGCCGTACCGCGCGGGCAGGTCGAGGCGGCCCAGGCGCTCGGTCTCTCCAAGGCTAAAATCACCTTTAAAATCGTATTGCCGCAGGCTATTCGATTTATCATTCCGTCGTTGATTTCGCAGCTTGTGGTCGTGGTCAAGGACACCACCGTCGCCTATGTGGTGAGCTACCCCGACCTCATGCAAAACGCCCGCGTGCTCATTACCAACTATGATGCACTCGTATCGGTCTACTTGGTGATCGCGGTCATCTACATTCTCATCAACGTCGCGATCAACAAGGCTGCTGTCTATGTTTCGCACAAAACCGGCGCGACCATCATCCGCTAACGCTTTACCATTTCGAGTCATAAGGAGCCGAGCACCATGGCACAGAGCACCTCTACCACCGGCAATCAGCCGCTGATCGAGCTCAGACACGTCGATAAGCACTATGGCGACCTGCACGTCCTCAACGACATCAATCTCTCGGTCGACCGCGGCGAGGTCGTCGTTGTAATCGGTCCCTCGGGCTCGGGCAAGTCGACCATGTGCCGCACCATCAACCGCCTGGAAACCATCGACTCGGGCGAGATCCTCATCGAGGGTGAGCCCCTGCCGCAGGAAGGCAAGGATCTTGCCCGCATGCGCGCCGAACTGGGCATGGTGTTTCAGCAGTTCAACCTGTTCGCACATATGACCGTACTGCAGAACGTCATGCTGGGGCCGGTCGATGTGCTGGGCGTCTCCAAGGAGGAGGCTCGCGAGCGCGCCATGGACCTGCTGAGCCGCGTGGGCGTGGCTGAGCAGGCCGATAAGGTGCCCGCACAGCTCTCGGGCGGCCAGCAGCAACGCGTAGCCATTGCCCGCTCGCTTGCCATGCAGCCCAAGGCCATGCTTTTTGACGAGCCCACGAGCGCTCTTGACCCCGAGATGATCAACGAGGTGCTCGAGGTCATGGTCCGTCTGGCACAGCAGGGCATGACGATGATCGTCATCACGCACGAGATGAACTTTGCCCGCCGCGTAGCCGACCGCGTCGTCTTTATGGCCGACGGCCAGATCGTGGAAACCGGCACGCCCGACGAGTTCTTCGACCATCCCCAGACCAAGCGCGCCCAGGACTTCCTCAACTCCATCAAGGGCCACTAACCAGCCACCCCGTGGGACAAATTCATCGGAAGTGTTGTCCCACATCTCCCATGCGCCCTGTCACCTTCAGATCGAAAGCAACACCTATGATCGGAACTCGTACTTCATCGTCATACACCCCGCACGTCGACGTTGCCCCCGCCGACCGTCCGCTCATCCTCGTCGCGCCGCGTTGGGAAGAGGCAAAACCGTTTTTGAGCGAGACGCTCTCCCCCAACGAGGAAATCGCAAGTGTCTTTGTCGATGCCATCCTTGCCGCCGGTGGCCTGCCGCTGCAGATGTCTATTACCGAAGACGTCGATGTTATCCGTCATTACGTGGAAATCGCTGACGGTATCGCTATTCCCGGCGGCCCGGACGTCAACCCCAAACGCTGGGGCGACGAGCGTCCTTACGACCCCACGCTGTGCTGCAAGATTCGCGACCGTTTTGAGTTTAAGCTGGTTAACGAGGTGCTTCGCGCCAAGAAGCCGCTCTTTACCACCTGCCGAGGCACACAGCTGCTCAATGTCGCCACCGGCGGCACCCTGTGCATGGACGTGCCGAGCCTGGGTGCGCGCGAGGGCCGCACGCAGTGGCGCCATACCCACGTGCTCAACGATCCCGTGCACCCCGTCGAGGTCGTGCCGGGCTCGCTGCTGGAGCGCGCGGTTGGCGGGCACAGGCTGATCCAGACCAACTCGGCACATCACTGCTGCGTCGACCGTCTGGGTAAAAGCACGCGCTTGGTCGCCAAGGCAACCGACGGCGTTCCCGAGTGCATCGAGGTCGAAGGCCAGCCATTCTGCCTGGGCGTGCAATGGCATCCTGAGTACACGTGGAAGACGCTCGAGACCGACTTTAACCTGTGGAAGTCGTTTGTCGAGGCGGCGGCAAAGGTCAAGCAGGCCCGTTAGTTCACGGACAGCACAACACAAAAGGGGCGCCCCGCCGGCCACATGGTCCGACAGGGCGCCCTTTTACCTATATGTGGCCGGCACGCAGCCCAAGGCCCGCAAGCTCTTATTCGGCCGCCTCGCGCAGGGCCGACATCGTTGCCGCATATTGCTGCTGCAACGCATGCATTCCCTCGCGAGCGCCGTCAACGGCATCGGCGCCGCGCAGCGCCTCGGTCACCACGACCGCCGGCTCGTACAGATTATCGAATCCCAGGTTCTGGCTCACGCCCTTGAGCGTGTGCGCTGCCATAAACGCACCTTCGGCGTCTCCTGCCGCCATGGCGGCCTCCAGCTTGTCCATGCTCTCGTCATCCAAAAACTTGAGGGCAAAGCGGCTAAGCATTTCCTCGCCCATCAGCCGAGCGCACGCGTCATCATAATTGGCGCCAATCTTCTCATACGCCTCACGCATGGAAATCATGGATTAAAACTCCTTTGGTCAAACTAAATCGTGGGAAACGCGACAACGTCGGCGGGGCGTGCCAACGTCTCGGCAATACGGTCTTGCACCTCGAGCAGGCAGTCGAGCAACAGCGGGTTAAAGGTGCCGCACTTACCGTCCAGGATCATCTTGATCGCCTCCTCGTGCGGGATAGCGTCCTTGTACACGCGCACGCTCGTCAGGGCATCGTACACGTCAGCCACCGAAACCACCTGCGCGGCGATGGGGATATCGTCGCCCTTAAGGCCATCGGGATAACCCTTGCCGTCCCAGCGCTCGTGGTGCCAACGCGCAATCTGGTACGCATATTCCATAAGCGCATTGCCGGCGTGATGGCTACCCAGCTCACGCAGCATGTCGGCGCCGATCGTGGTATGCGTCTTCATAATCTCGAACTCCTCGGGCGTAAGGCGTCCGGGCTTGTTGAGAATCGTATCGTCAATCGACATCTTGCCGATATCGTGTAGCGCCGAAGCCAGGGCGATCGTGGAGCGTTCCTCATTGTCGAGGGAGATGGTGCCGCTACGCTGGACCAGACAGCCAAGCAGCAGCTCGGTCAGCTTCTCGATGTTCGTAACGTGCCTGCCGCTCTCGCCGTTGCGAAGCTCCATGACGCCGGCCATGATGTCGATGAGCATGCGACTGTTCTTGACGCGCTCGTTGTACTGCTGGGACAGCAGGTTCGTCAGGCGGCGCTGTTTGGCGTATAGGCGGATGGTGTTGCTCACACGGCGGCGCACGACACGGGAGTCAAACGGGCAGTTGATATAGTCCGAGGCGCCCAGCTCGTACGCGCGCAGAACCATATCATCGGAATCTTCGCTCGAAATCATGATGACGGGCAGATTGTCACTAACCGATCGGCGCGACAGATCGGCCAGCACCTCAAAACCGCTTACGCCCGGCATGACAATATCCAGCAGCACGAGCGACAACTCATCGCCATAGCGGTCGACCATGTCGAGCGCCGCACGACCGTGGTCGGCCTCGAGGATGCAGTACTCGTCCTTGAGCATCTCGCTGAGAATGGCTCGGTTCATCTCGGAGTCATCGACAATAAGCACCAAAGGCTTTTCGCTTTGGAAGGCCTCGATGGAATCGGCATCGGTCACGACCGTACCGGCTTTTGCCTTAGCGCGGCTCAATAACTGGACAGCGCGGCCAACGCCCTCATCGACCGTCTCGCCATGAATGCGAACGCCACCAACACATGCCGTCAAGCTCACGTACTCATGGCCCGGAATAATCGCGGAATGAACGGCTTCGGATACCTGATGCAGGCGACGGGCGAAGTCATCGGAGGGAACATTGGGCATGACGACCACAAACTTGTCGCAGCCATAGCGCACAAGCTCGTCAGTCGAACGAATTCCGCTGCGTATGGCCGTCGCCACAGCACCGAGTGCAAGGTCGCCGGCATGACGACCACACGTATCGTTGAAGACCCTAAAATCATCAAGGTCGATCACCGCAACGCCGGCATTCATGCGGGCGCTACGGAGCTTTTCCTCGTAATATCGGCGATTGCGCACACTCGTCAGCACGTCGGTGTAGACAAGGTCCTCTTCTGCAGCCTCTTGCTCATTGATCGGCCGCACCATCAGCAAGACGTGAGGCTCGCCCTCGACCTTCAGAGGGCGCAGGCGAGCGCGGTACTCAGTACCATCACTGAGCAGTTGCTCCGACACCTCATCGGAGTCTGCCAAGGCCTCAAGGCTCGACTGACGCAGACAAGGGCAGCGATCGCCGGCGAGTAGGCAGTTAGGCTCGCTCTTAATCTGATCGGCCGACAGCAAACGCACCACGGGGTAGGTCTGCGCGACGCGGGCGACCTCGGCGGCAGCCTCCTCGTCGGTTAGATTGGCCTCGTGATTATTGAGCATATGGGGCCCTTTCGATAGTTTCGCATGGTAGCGGTGGGTTCCAAATGTTACAAGGGTAACACCTTGCCGATGCAGGTAAGCACGTGAATGCTGTTACATTTTTATGAGTTGGCAGACGGTGCGATTGAAGCCGCAGACGTGAGGTTTTGAGCACATTTGTTAACACTGCCGAAACGTTTGCGGGTGAAGGCTGTTTTGGCTATTGCGGGTGTTAGAGCCCCAGGATACCACGGACAGTCTGAGCAGCCGCTGCCGGGCGATCGCGCAGGCCGTTGTGCGCGCCGGGAACCATTACGAGTGGACAGTCCAAAAGCTCAGCCGCTATCCTCGTTCCCGCCTCGCGGGGCGTACCAATCGAGAGCTCGCCCAAAAGCACGGCGGCCACCGTTTTCGACGCGCGAACGCTATCCCAATCGGGAACGCAGGTCATAGTAATCCCGTATTCGTTCGCCATGAAACTGCGGCCGTTGCGCAGGGCATGCTTGGCTTCTGCCTCGGTTAACTTGGGAGCCTCAGGGTCCGAATCGCCGATGGCGCCCAGGAAGGCCCGTAATGCCCTGGAGACCTTTCCCGCGGCGATCATCTCGAGCAAAACCGGGGCCGCGCCCAGGCCGGCACCCTCATCCGTCACGGCGGGTTCATGCAGAATCGCACGCGAGATTATGGCGGGGTTTGCACGGAGAAGCTCCAGGGCCACCAACGTACCGGCACTGTGCGCGAGCACGTTTGCCGGAGCGCCAATATGCTCGATAACAGTCTGCAGGTCGTCGGCCTGGGCGGCAAGGTCGTAGCGTCCGTCTGCAGCGTCGCCACTCTCGCCGCAACCGCGGCGGTCGTAGGCAATGACGCGGCAGTCACAGGCGAGCTCGCGGGCGATACCGTCAAAAAAGACGCCGTCGACGCACGCACCGTGCACGCACACCAAGGCGGGTACATCGGACGATACAACCGGGCCGGCATACTCGCGGCAGGCGATCGTGGTGCCCGCATTCTCGACCGTAAAATCCATGTTGTGCCCCATCGTCTTGTGTTTTGTTAACAGATTAACTGTACCCGACCCGATACCTTTCATGACGCGGCATCGAAGGCAGAGTTAAAAAACGAAACCCGCAAAGCACAAGCCCGGACCATACGTTGGAGCCGATGCTATGCTTAAGGTTAATTGTCTTGAGGAGCTTTTATCTATGTCTACGTTTCTAAATGCCAGCCCCATCTTTGGGACCGTTCGCAGCCGTCGCCTGGGCCTTTCGCTCGGTGTCAACATGATGCCGGCGAGCGGCAAGATCTGCACGTTCGACTGCATCTACTGCGAAAACGGCCTCAACGCCGAGCGCCCCTGCCATGAATCGTATAACACGGCTGCCGTGGTGCTCGATGCACTCGAGGCCAAATTGCGCGAGATGGCAGTCGAAGGTGAGCTGCCCGATGTAATCACGTTTGCCGGCAACGGCGAACCCACCGCCGCGCCGGAGTTTCCGCGGGCCATCGCCGGTGCCGTCGCGCTGCGCGACGAGCTTGCCCCAAACTCCAAGATCGCTGTGCTCTCCAACGGCACGCGCGCCGACCGCCCCGAAGTGCACGACGCGCTCATGATGGTCGACGACAACATCCTCAAGCTCGATACGGTCGACCCGGCATTTATCCAGCTGCTCGATCAACCCGTTGGCCCCTACGATGTAGAGCACCAGATCGAGACGTTCGCGAGCTTTGGCGGTCATGTCATTATCCAGACGATGTTTTTGACCGGCGAGTATCAGGGCAAGCCCATCGACAACACCGGCGAGGAGTACGTTGCCCCCTGGCTCGCGGCGCTTGAGCGCATTCGTCCACAAGAAGCAACCATTTACACGGTGGCGCGCGAGACACCGATCGCTGGCCTTGCCAAAGCGGCGCCTGAGGTGCTCGACGCCATTGCCGCGCGCGTCCAAGCCCTCGGCATCCCCTGCCAGGTGAGCTACTAGCAAAACCACGCAGCAGCTAGTGCCCGCCATCCCGCCCCATCAGTTGCGGTGATATAGTTCCTATTTGTGCTGTTAAACCGCTTAAATCGGAACTATATCACCGCAACTTTTATGGATGCATGAGTGGGCTATACTAACTGCGGATGAAAGGAAGTTAGCCATGTTTGACAACGGACCTGTGCCCGGCCGCAACGACGCTTGCTGGTGCGGCAGCGGCAAAAAATATAAGAAATGTCACAGCGCCTTCGACGAGCGCCTCGAGCGCCTGTGGGAGGAGGGCTGGGAGGTTCTGCCCCGCACGCTCTACAAGACGCCCGCCGACATCGAGGGCATCAAGCGCTCCGCCGCCATCAACGTGGGCGTGCTCGACTACGTAGGCGAGCACATCGCCGCGGGCATGACCACCAACCAGATCGACCAGATGATCTACGACTACACCGTCGAGCACGGTGGCACGCCGGCCGACCTCAACTACGAGGGCTACCCCAAGAGCGTGTGCACCTCGATCAACGACGTGGTCTGTCACGGTATCCCCTGCGATACGGACGTGCTGCACGAGGGCGATATCATCAACGTGGACTGCTCCACGATTCTTGACGGCTACTTTAGCGACTCGAGCCGCATGTTCTGCATCGGTGAGGTCTCTGCCGAGCGCCAGCGTCTTGTCGAGGTCACCCGTGCCAGCGTGGAGGCGGGCCTGGCGGCCGTCAAGCCATGGCTGCCGCTGTCCGTTATGGCCGAGGCCGTACAAAAGACGGTCGAGGACGCCGGCTTTAGCGTGGTGCGCGAGTACGGCGGGCACGGCATTGGCAAAGAGTTCCACGAGGACCCATTTGTGGGCTTTACCACCGAGGCGCCCGATGTGGACACCATCATGGCTCCGGGCATGGTCTTTACCATCGAGCCCATGGTCAACGCCGGAGCGCCCGACATCAAGATTAGCAAGGGTGACGGTTGGTGCGTGCGCACCAAGGACGGCAGCGACTCGGCCCAGTGCGAGGTACAGCTCGTGGTGACCGAGGACGGTTACGAACTGCTCAGCTGGTAGCTGTGCGGACGCCGGGCGCACATGGACTTACAACCGTCCATGAGCGCCCGGCGTTTTAATTGAGCGTTTTGCCTGATAAAACCTGCCGAAATAAACCTGTCCCTTTTTGGCAGGTCGAGCGGAGAGGACTGCTTGTGAACATCCTGGTTTTGCTGCCCGTCAATGACCGCCATCGCGCAATTCTTGAGTCGAGCGCTCCGGGCGAGGGCTTTATCTACACGAGCGCCGACGCCGCCACACGTGAACAGGTCGCCGATGCCGACGTGATCTTGGGCAACATTGACCCTGCCCTGCTTACCGCGTGCAAGCACCTCCAGCTGTTGCAATTGCAGACCGCCGGCTATGACGACTACCTTGCCGCCGGCACCGTACCAGCCGACGCCAAGCTTTCCTGCTCCGTGGGCGCCTACGGCCAGGCCGTAAGCGAGCACATGTTTGCCATGGTGCTGTCTATGATGAAGCGCCTGCCCGGCTACCAGGACCTGCAGCGCGAGCATCGCTGGGAGGACTTGGGCCCGGTCACCTCGCTCAAAAACGCCAACGTGCTGGTGCTGGGCGCGGGCGATATCGGCGGCCACTTTGCCACGCTCTGCCGCAGCATGGGTGCACACGTCCGCGGCATCAAGCGCCATCCGCTCGTCTACCCCATTGTGTTTGAGGACATGGACGGCATGGATGCCCTGCCCGAGCGCCTGGCCGAGGCAGACGTTGTCGCGTCCTTTATGCCCAGCACGCCCGAGACCCGCGGTCTGGCGAATGCCGAGTTCTTTGCCGCGATGAAGCCGGACGCTTTCTTTGCCAACGGCGGTCGCGGCGACCTTGTTGTTGCCGACGATCTGGTTGCCGCTCTTGAGTCCGGACACCTTGCCGGCGCCGCGGTCGACGTCACCGACCCCGAGCCGCTGCCCGAGACAAGCCCCCTGTGGGATGCGCCCAACATGCTCATCACACCGCACGTCTCCGGATGGTTCCACCTGGAGGCTACGCTCAATAACGTGGTCGACATCGCCGCGGAAAACCTGCGCCACTTGCAAGCTGGCGAGACGCTTCGCTGCTGGATCGAGCATTAGGGTTCCGCCGTTCTAACGAACGGCGGACCGGTCGACGCTGCGAGCCGCCCAGAGCGACAAATTGTCATTCAAAAGGCAAGGCATGACCAGAAGGTCTATGCCTTGCCTTTTTCATGCCAACTTGTTCGCTCTGGACGTCGCTCGCTGACGTTTGCTCAACCCGCGGTGTGTTAACAATTCTGTCCAGCTGTTGGCATTGCGGCATTTGTCCAGATAAAACCTGCCAAAATGAACCTGTCCCTTTTTGGTAGGTTTGGCGCAATGGAGTCAGGTTGGCTTGCGCTATACCGGTAGTTCTGTCTGCAACACTCTCGCCAAAGTGATATCAAACATACATCTAGCGTTTTCGACACTTCGCTTATTAGAGCCAGTCCGTCTCCTCGTCATAGCGGTCCGAATAGGCGTTACGCTTGAGTTCTTCAGCACTTGTTGGTCGCGCCTTGGACACGTCGACCCCTGACTCATGGCAAGCGGCGACGAACAGCTGTAAACCCCGATCAATAAGCTGAGCCCCACGCTCGGCCTTCATTTCTTCGGCTCGCATTTAGAGCTCCACGCTTTCGGCGCCGTTGATGGTTAGGTTTCGCTCGTAGAAGGCGGTGAGGGCACGGATGGCGTACATCACGTCGCGTACGCCGCCGGTCTCGTAGCTTGAGTGCATGGCCAGCTGCGGCAGGCCCACGTCCACGGCGTGCATGCTCGCCTGCATGTTCGACAGGTTACCGAGCGTGGAGCCACCCGCCATATCGCTCTTGTTGGCGAAGGCCTGCGTGGGCACGTCGGCGTCATCGCAGATGGCCTGGAACACCGCGCGGCTAAAGGCATCGGTGCAGTAGTGCTGGTTGGCGGCTTCCTTGATAACGATGCCGCCGTTGAGTACAACCTGATTGCGGGCATCGCACTTCTCGGCGTGGTTGGGGTGCACGGCATGTGCATTGTCGCAGCTTACAAGCATCGAGGCGGCAAGGGCGCGATGGTACGACTCGTCGTCAAAGCCCAGAGATCCGTTGATGCGGCGCAGCGCGTCGGCCAAGAAGGTCGACATGGCGCCCTGCTTGGTCTCGGAGCCAACCTCCTCGTTATCGAAGCAGCAGAAGACCGAGACGTCGTGCGCGTTCTCGGCGCCCAAAAATGCCTGTAGCGAGGTATAGGCGCAGGCCAGGTCGTCGAGCTTGGGCGTCGAGATAAACTCGTCTGCCCAGCCCCAAATGCGCGCATCCTGACGATTGACTAGGAACAGATCGCGGCCCAGAATCTGCTCGGGCTCAACGTCCAGCTCTTCGGCAATCAGAGCATCAAAATCGCCCTGCTTAAGCTCGCCGGCGCTAATGAGCGGGCACAGGTCAACGGCTCGGTTGGGAGCAAAGCCCTCATTAACGCCGCGGTTCATGTGGATGGCAAGGCTCGGGATAATAGCGACCTCGCGCTCGGTGGCAAGCAGACGGCTCTCAATACGGTCGCCCTCGCGCACCAGCACGCGGCCCGCGAGCGCCAGCGGGCGATCGAACCAGGTGTAGTCAATCATGCCGCCGTAGGCCTCGGTGTTCAGGCGCAGCGTCTCGCCCGCACCGTCAAGCTCGGGCACAGCCTTGACCTTAAACGTCGGCGAATCGCTGTGCGACGCCGTCAGTTGAAAATGATAGTCACCGGCAACGCCGTCCTCGCCCCACGTAGCAGCCAGGTCCTCGCCCACCTTAAAGGCAACAACGCTCGAGGTGTTGCGCTGCGTGTAATAACGCCCGCCCGGCTCGATATCCCACGCCGCGTTCTCGGGCAGGTAGGTAAAGCCCGCCTCGTCGAGCTCGGCCATAATGGTCGCCGCCGTATGGAACATGCTGGGGCATGCCTCGATAAAGTCGATAAGGTCGTTGGCGGCCTCGATATCGTCAGCCGTCACGTGCACGCGCTCGGGCGTTTCCTGATCCGTCATGCTCTCCCCTTTCGCTGGGTTGATGGTCCCCTCCAGCATACCCCGCCACGCCAGCACCGCACTCTTCATTCCGTGCTTAATTCCGCGCCGCTCACCAAGTTGAGCCATCATGCCCGCGCTCCTTTTGCGACAATTGCGCTAACAGGACGAGAGGAGCCGTCATGAAGCCACGTAACATTGCCATCGCCTGCGGTGTCGCGGGAGTCACCGTCGGCCTTGCCGCTGCCGCTGGCATCGTTTACCGCAAGCAAATCAAGTCCGCCGCGTCGCTCAAACGCTTGACTGGCTACGCAGACGGCTATGACCTGTACGCAATCGACATCGCCTACGACTACGACCTTGACCGCATCATCGCAGCTGGCGTGCGCGACGACCAGGCCTACATCGATGCCGTGGTGGCGCAGGTGCTGCCCGGTGTGCCGGCACATGTCCAGGCGCCCCAGTTTGCCTGCAGCGCTTTTGTCGCCGTAGATGCCGAAGGCCGCGTGCGCACCGGCCGCAATTACGACTTTAAGGACGACACCTCGGCGTTGCTGGTGCGCAATCACCCACGCGGCGGTTATGCCTCCATCGGGTTTGCCGCCCTTAACAACCTGGGCGATAACACTCCGCTTGACTCCGTCGCCGGACGTGCCGCCGCACTCATGGGCCCGTTTGCTCAGCTCGACGGCGTTAACGAATGCGGCGTATCCATTGCCGTACTCACCCTGGATTCCAAGCCCTGTGACCAGGACACGCAACGCCCCGTCATCAATACCTCGCTCGCCATCCGTCTGGTGCTCGACCGTGCCGCCACCACGCAAGAAGCTGTCGACCTGCTTTCTGCCTACGACATGCACGCCATGGCCGGACGCGATTACCACTTCTTTATCAACGACGCCTCCGGTGACGCGCGCGTAGTAGAGTGGGATCCGCGCGATCCCGACCGCGCTTTTAAAGCGACTCCTGTACGCCAGGTTACGAACTTCTATGCCTGCTATGGCGACGAAGTGCTGCCCAATCAAAAGAATGGCGAGCTGGGCCATGGTAAAGAGCGCGCCGTCGCAATCGCCGATGTCCTTGACGCCCATGTCGGTGCCCAGGACGAGGCAGTCGCTTGGAAGGCCCTACGCGCCGCAGCGCAAGAGCCCAATCCGGAAGACATCACCAGCAATACGCAGTGGTCGGTCGTCTTTGACAACACCGAGCCCGCTGCCGCCATCACGCTGCGCCGCCACTGGGGCGACGTCGATGCCTTCGCGCTGTAAGGCGCTGGCACCGTCGTCCTTACGCTCGCCTGACGTTGCTTACATTTCCATACGCTTGAGCTAACACGTTTTACCCCCGCATCAACAGTGTGCGGGGGTAAACTTATGCGCATGTTATAACTTGCCCGGAAGGATTCACCATGCTTAGGATCGGTCTTCTTACTAGTGGCGGCGACTGCCAGGCGCTCAACGCCACCATGCGCGGCATCGTCAAAACGCTTATGACCAATAGCGAAGAGCCTATCGAGATCTATGGTTTTGAGGACGGCTACCAGGGCCTTATCTACAGCAGGTTCCGCGTCATGACGCCCGCCGATTTTAGCGGCATCCTCACCCGCGGCGGCACCATTTTGGGCACGAGCCGCACGCCGTTCAAGCGCCTGAACATTCCCGAGGCCGACGGCGTCGAGAAGGTGCCCGCGATGGTCCACACCTATCACAAGTTACAGCTCGACTGCCTGTTTATGCTGGGCGGCAACGGCTCCACCAAGACCGCCAACCGCCTGCGCGAAGAGGGCCTCAACGTTATCGCTCTGCCCAAGACCATCGATAACGACACCTGGGGCACCGAGATGACGTTTGGCTTTACGAGCGCCATCGACGTCGCCACCAAATGCATCGACGACATTCACACCACCGCTTCGAGCCATGGGCGCGTATTCGTTATCGAGATCATGGGCCACAAGGTTGGCTGGATCCCGCTGTACGCCGGCGTCGCGGGCGGCGCGGATGTCATCTTGATTCCCGAGATCCCCTACGACATGGATAACGTCATCAAGACCATCGAGCATCGCATGGAGACCGGCAGCCGCTTTACCATCGTGGCCGTCGCCGAGGGCGCTATCTCCAAGGAGGACGCGGCGCTGTCCAAGAAGGAGTACAAGAAGAAGCTCGCCGAGCGCACGAGCCCGTCAATCGTGTACGACATCGCCAAGGAGATCGAGGCCAAGACCGGTCGCGAGACCCGCGTCGCCATCCCCGGCCACACGCAGCGCGGCGGCCAACCCGATGCTCAGGACCGCATCTTTGCGACCCAGTGCGGCGTCGAAGCCGCGCTTGGCTGCCTGCGCGGCGAGTTTGGCTACATGATCGCCCTGCGCGACGGCAAGATGTGCCACATGCCGCTCGAGGAGGTCGCCGGCAAGCTCAAGTTTGTCGACCCCCAGAGCGATCTGGTGCGCGAGGCCAAGGCGTTGGGCATCAGCTTCGGCGACGAATAGCCTCGGCTGGAACTGCTCTCATCGGAGGCCCCGGGGCTTTCCTCCCAAATCGTCCTCGGACATGTCAGGACCCCGCCGTGCGCTTCGCGCGGCGGGGTCCTTCCGTCCTGCGGAAAGATTTGGGAGGTAAGCCCTGGGGCCTCCTGCGGTAACTAGGGAGGCCGAGGCTATTCGCCTTCTTGCTGCGGGTGCCTGGTCTGAAATTAAGTTGCGGTGAAATAGTTCCCGCTTAGCCCGCAAATGGCTGAATCTAGGAACTATTCCACCGCAACTTACTGAATGGGGGGCTCTTGGCTGCTACTTGCACTGACATTTGTCCTGAAATGGCTGGTCGTTAGGGGTTGCTACCGGTAGTTGCGGTAGGGTTGGAGCAGATTCTAACTAGAAATGGTGGTCGCTACCGGTTGTTCTCAGCATACTCGGCTCATTCGATTCGACCATCAAACGAAAGGAACCACCATGGATCTTGCGATGGCACAGCGGCTCGTTGATCGCCGCAAGGCTGCCGGGCTTTCTCAGGAGGCGCTTGCCGCCCAGCTGGGCGTGAGTCGTCAGGCTGTCAGTAAATGGGAGCGCAGCGAGTCCTCGCCCGATACCGATAACCTTATTGCGCTCGCCGCGCTGTATGGCGTGTCGCTGGATGAGCTGTTGTATGGGGAGACGGTGGATAGCACTGACGACTCGCAAGCTGATGATGAGGCACAGGACAGCGACGCCGGCACCAAAGCTTCAGATGAGGCTGAAGAGGCTGAGGCTTCTACTGAGCACTCTGGTTACAGCGATAAGCCACTTGTCGATATTTCCCTCACGCGCGGCATCCACGTTATTGATCACAACAAAGGCGAAGAGGTCCATGTTGGCTGGAATGGCATCCATGTGGCTAACGAGCGCAAGGGCGAAGAGGTCCATGTGGGGCCAGGCGGATTGCATATCGATACGCTTGAGGACGATGGACATAGCGTGCATACCAATGACGACGGCACCGTCACCATCGACGGCGAGACGTTTTCCAGCTGGAAGGAAGCACACGACAAGCTCGACCATCATGGCAAGCATTTCCACACCAAGGTCGGACGTACATGGAACAAATTCCCCTTCCCCGCGCTCGTCACCCTCGCCTACCTGGTGCTCGGCATTGCCTACGGCACATGGGCTACGGGACTCTTCCTCGTTTTTTTGATTCCCGTCTATTACGCGCTTGGCGACTTTATCGACCAACGCCACTTATCTAAGCTGATCGATGTCGTCTATTCGGTCAGTGCCGAGGCATGGTTCCTCTACATGTGGCTCTGTCTGGGGCAACCCCATCCCGCCTGGGTAATTCTCATCACCATCCCGGTCGTAAAAGCACTCATGCGTTGGTGCCGTAAACGATGGAAGCATCGCGAACGAGCCTAAACCATCCCAGCCCGACGGCAGCACCCAACTAGTACCCCCCCCGCCCCTCCCTCCTAAGTTGCGGTGATATAGTTCCGGTTTTAGCCTTGAGTAGTCGAATTTAGGAACTATTCCACCGCAACTTACGAATGATCGGAGCGGCTACAGCACAAGCGTCGGCGTTCGTTTGATGGTCCGCCACGAAAAGGGCCTATCTACTACGTTTAACTCGATGGGGCCAACCATGACCGCCTTTTTCGAAAATCGACAGGCCTTCTACCTGCGGTTTTATTTTTCGTTTTCCCGGCATGGTTGAGGGTATCCAATTAAACGTAGTAGATAGGCCCGTTTTGTGGCATACGACCCATTCAAGCCCAATCTCGAAGGCTAAAGAGAGCCTCTCATCCGCACCTGCGAGCGAAAACCAAATAAAATGAAAGGCAAATGGAAAGCCCGTTTGACGAGCGGAGAACATATGCGCGACGTAACCGAAAGCGACTGGAAGCTGTTTAAGAAAATGCTTCCTCAATGGCAAGAACGTTATATGGAAAAGCTCATCGGCCAGTACGTTGAGATGCTGAATGGCGACAGCGAAGCGTCCAGTAGATTTTGGGCACTAGAAGAGCGCCTCAATAGAGACAAGCTGTCCTCAGGCGTAATTGCAAACGACATTCGCCGCAGCACAATGCACCGCGAGATAGCCAATTTGCTTATCGACAGCGTGATCACCCTTGACGACCTTGACGGTTTTACCGAAGACATTAAGAGCTATGCGCAACACTGGATTGGCCAGTAAGAGCACTGAACGACAGACATCCCCAGCAAAACGGGGCAAACGCTGGGCCACCCAATGGTTGTCCGGCGTTTGCCCAGATAAAACCTGCCAAAATATACCTGTCCCTTTTTGGCAGGTTACTCGGCGCTCTTGAGGGCGCCGACCATGTCGATCTTGTTGAGCGTTCGATTGGTGGCAAGGTTGACGATAAACGTAAAGGCAAAGGCCAGCAACACGGATAGCACGTAGCTCAGCGGCTCGACCTCAACATCAAAATACAGCGACGGCATCTGCAGGATGTACGTAAAACTCTCGGCCAGCAAGCCGCCTAGCGGTACGCCCAGTGCGGCGCCAATCGCCGTGAGGATCAACGTCTCCTTGTTGACGTAATGGTGCACCTCGCCACGGCGGAAACCAAGCACCTTGATGGTCGCCAGCTCGCGCTCGCGCTCGGAGATATTCGTGTTGGACAGCGTAAACACCACCACAAACGACAGGCACGCCGCCATAAAGGTCACGAGCACCACGACCGAATTGATAATCGTAAAGTTCGCCTCATAGTTTTCCCAATGCTCGGCCGTACTCGAAATCGTAAGCCAACCGTCACTCTTAAGATTCTTGCTAAACGCAATCTGGTCGGCCGACGAACCCTTGAGCAGTGCAAAGATGCCGTTAAGACGCGCGCTTCGGCCGAACGTGCGCTCATAGGTGCCCTGCGTCATGTAAAGCGTGTTGCCCAGATAGTTAAGCGAAATGTCGCTGACTTTGACCTTGGCAACATTGAGCGACGAATCCTGGACGTGAGCCGTATCGCCCGGCTGAATCCCCAGCACCAGCTGTGAACTTTTGCTCAGATACACGTCTCCGTCACGCAAAGGCAGCGGTTCTTTGGACTCATCCTCCAGACGCACGTAATCGCCCAAGTCACTCGTGCGGTCATCGGGCACCACGATCAGCTGCACAGTCTCGCTCTTGCCGCCAAATGTAAAGGTGACGTTGTCGGTCATAATCGGCAGCGTCGAAGTCACGGTCACGTTGGAATCATTGGACGCGCTACGCCCATCCAATGCCGCGCACGTCTGTGAAAAATCGTCGGGATTGGCGACCGCCAGCAGATCGTAGCGCGTGACGTGGCCGTACTGCTTGGGCGACAGCGCGACCGACGTATCACGAATGCCCATGCCGCAAATTACAAGCGCCGTGCAGCCCGCGATGCCAAAGATGGTCATAAAGGCGCGCTTTTTGTAGCGGAACAGGTTACGCGCCGCCACCTTGTTCAAAAAGCCCATGCGACGCCAGATAAAGCCGATGCGCTCAAGCAAGATGCGCGAGCCGGCACGCGGGGCCTTGGGACGCATAAGCGAGGCTGGGGTCTCGGACATCTCGTGGCGGCAGGCGATAATCGTAGCGCCCACCACGCCCACGGCAAACAGCGCCACCGACACGAGCGACGACACGATGTCGTACGAAAGCAGCATCTGGGGCAGCGAGTACATGTCGTCGAACACCGTAAACAGGAACAGCGGCAGGCCCACAAATCCGATGATGTTGCCGAGCACGCCGCCGATCAGACACGCCCACAGCGAGTAGTCCACGTATTTGGACAGAATACGCCCACGTGAATAGCCGAGCGCCTTGTACAGGCCAATAAGCGTGCGCTCCTCCTCGACCATGCGCGTAGCGGTGGTAAGGCTGATGAGCACGGCGACGATAAAGAAGATAAACGGGAACACCGTGGCGATGGCCTCAATTGACGAGCTATCGCTTTCCACGCTCGAGTAGCTTGCGATATTGCCGCGGTCCTGGATGTACCACGTACATTCGCCTAGATCGGAAAGCTCGGCGCGGGCATCGGCGAATTGTTGGTTGGCGGCGGCGCGGCGCTGGTCCAACTCGGCCTGAGCTTGGACGCGCTCCTCGCTGCCCTCGGCCATACGGTCGATGTTGCCCTGTTCAATCCCAAAGAGCATATTCGCCTGGCGTTCGGCCGCATCTAAGCTTGCCGGCGTGTCAACCGTCAACTCCTGAGCACGTGCCTTCTCACGCTCCTCGCGGATCTTCTCGATATTGCCCTTGACCTCGTTGATCTTTGTCGTGTAGGCGTCCGAATAGGAGCTGAGGCTCTTGGCTCCCTCGACGATCACGTGGACCGAGGAGTAGGAAGAAGATGTCGCGGCGTCCTCGTTCACATAGAACTTATAGTCCGCAGCCGAAGCAGCGCGAAAGGCGTTGACTGTCGAGTCGGAGCTCACGTCGGTGGGATCGAGGACCTCGGCCGTAATGGTGTAATCGCCCGCGGCAAACTGGTCCTTGGCACTTTGGTTCGACGAGCTCGCGTCATTGGCGGCAAAACTCACCGTATCGCCGAGCTTTTTGCCCGAAGCCTTCAGGAACTTCGAAGTCACCGCGACCTCATCGGCGCTCTCGGGCAAATCACCGCTCACCAGCACCGGTTGATCGATATTCTCCTTGGAAAGACTTTGCACGATCACGCGCTCGCGTGTTGTGCCCACGGCGGTGTAGGCGGTCTCGGTGTAGATACCCTCGGCCGTCTCGACGCCGTCGACCTCTTGGATAGCCGCAAGATCGTCGCGCGTAAGGCCATAGGTCGACTGCACGTTAATGTCATAGACATTCTGCTGGTCAAAATAGGCGTCGACCGAATCGCGCAAATCTTCGCAGCCTGCCTTAAGACCGCACATCACGCTCACGCCAAGCGCGGTGATGACCACGATAGACAAGAAGCGCTTAAGACTGCCGCGGATTGTACGGTAGATGCCACGGCGAAAAACCGTCGGCACCATATCGTTTGAGCTCTGAGCGGTGCGGTAGGTCGCAAACTCCCGGTCGCGACCCGCGCGCTCCGTATCGTGGTTTTGGCTGTTTTGGCGGTCCTGGTCCATGGGCGCTACCACTCAATCGTCTCGATAGGCACGGGATTTTGCTGGACCGTCTCGCTCTCCACGCGACCACTCTTAAAGCGGATCAGGCGATCTGCCATGGGCGCCAGCGCGGAGTTGTGGGTGATGATAATGACCGTGATGCCTTGCTTGCGGCAGGTGTCCTGCAGCAACTGCAAAATCTGCTTACCGGTTTGATAGTCGAGTGCACCCGTGGGCTCGTCGCACAAAAGCAGCTTGGGGTTCTTGGCCAGTGCGCGGGCAATGGACACGCGCTGCTGCTCGCCGCCCGAAAGCTGCGCCGGAAAGTTGGCGAGGCGCTCACCCAGGCCAACCTGGCAAAGCGTTTGCTCGGCATCGAGCGAATCGGGGCAAATCTGCGCCGCAAGCTCGACATTTTCCAGCGCCGTCAGGTTGGGGACCAGATTGTAGAACTGGAAGACAAAGCCGACGTCGGCACGGCGGTATTCCACGAGCTGCGCCTCGTTGGCGGAGCTCACGTCGCGCCCGTCCACCGTCACGGTGCCGGAGGTTACCGTATCCATGCCGCCCAGGATGTTGAGCGCCGTGGTCTTGCCGGCACCCGAGGCGCCCAGGATAATGGCGAGCTCACCGCGTTCAACGGTAAAGCTCGCGCCGTCGAGCGCGTGAATGCGGGCATCGCCCTCGCCGTACGCCTTGATGACGTCTTTGAATTCGATATAAGCCATCGATTAATTCCCATCTGGTCGGATAACTCCTTAGTATTACCCATTTCGCACCGACCAAAAAGGGGCAGGTTTATTTTGGTAGGTTTTATATGGGGAAACGGGGAGCGCAGGCAAGCGCCGGGAAGGCAGAGAAATCATCGACGGGGTCAGGCCGACCGCCAAACACAACGCACGCATCTCTATCTGTCAGCAAAATCATTCGAACAACTGTTCGTTTCTATGATATGATTCCGTTATCTAAGCAGGCCAATACGCAGAAAGGCGGCCAACATGGCGTTCGACTTTAAGAAGGAATGCAAGGAGCTCTACAAACCTGCAAGCAAGCCGAGCATCGTAACTGTCCCGCCTATGAGCTACGTTGCCGTTCGCGGAAAGGGCGACCCAAATACCGAAGGTGGCGAGTATCAAAACGCCCTGCCGCTGCTTTACGGCATCGCCTATACCGTCAAGATGTCGAAGAAAGGCTCAAGGAGTATCAAGGGCTATTTCGACTTTGTGGTACCGCCGCTCGAGGGTTTCTGGTGGCAAGACTCCCCGAGCGGCGACATCGATTATGTACGCAAGGACGATTTCAACTTTATCTCGTGCATTCGCCTGCCCGATTTCGTCACCCGAGATGACTTTGACTGGGCAGTCGCGGAAGCCACGACCAAAAAGAAACTTAACTTTTCTGCCGTCGAGCTGCTTAAAGTTGACGAGGGCCTCTGCGTTCAATGCATGCACACCGGGCCCTACGACAACGAACCGGCGACCGTAGGCGCTATGAATGAATACACGACCGAGCAGGGCTATGTCCCCGACTTCTCAGACACCCGTTTCCATCACGAAATCTATCTCTCCGATCCACGCAAATGTGCACCGGAGAAACTTAAGACTGTGGTTCGTCATCCTATCAAGCGCGCTGAATAGCGTGGAGCGTCATCTCACGCGCTAGGTTTTAAGCCAGCCAACCAGCCGCCTCCTAGGCCGTCCGGTAATTATCTTGACGCGGCCCGTCGCATCTTATAAGTTTGTTTTGCTAAAGCTGGAAAGCCTCTCAACGATGCGCAACTCCAGCTCTTTTTCTATCAAGAGGCTTAAATGAAATACCGGAAGTCGCGGATATCCATCAACGAACAAATAGCACTATTGACAGAATACGGGGGTCTTAAGTGCTCTGATCAAAGCGAACTCGAGCGAGCTTTGGTCGAAGTCGGCCACTACAGACTGTCGGCCTACTGGTTTCCCTACAAAACCAAATGCAAGTCCGGGATTACCATCTTTCGCGAAGGCACAACATTCGAAACCATCATCTACACGTATGAATTTGACCGAGCCCTCCGGCAGTTAATGTTTGATGCGGTCGGCAGAATTGAGATCTACCTCAGAAGCAGAATTGCCTATCTTGCCTCTGAGGAACGCGGGCCTTTCTGTTACCCAGATGTCGCCATAACGAGGCTCAACTCGGCATGTCCATCGCGCTTTGCGCCGCGCTGGGCTACGCAGCCGTCTTTGGCAGCGCCACCAATACGCTGCTCGCACCCATCCTGATTGGCTGCGAAGTCTTCGGTTTCGGTAATCTGCCGGCATTCTTCATCGTCTGCGTCGCGGCTTACCTGTTCAACATGGATAAGTCGATCTATGCCCTGCAGAAGCGGGCGTAGAAAGATGTCCAAGCAAGTGGTCTCAACCGGAAACGGCATCCCACTCTAAGGCTGTATTCCGGGACACGGTTTCCGTTTGGGACGCCATTCGGAAAGCGCATCCCGTTCTTTCACGGCGTCTTGGCTATGCAAAGTGCTCGAACGTTATTCCTCGTACGCGCCCTCGAGCCGAAGCAGCCACTCCTTGCGGTCAAGCCCGCCGGCATATCCGTTAAGCGAGCCGTCGGCGGCAACCACGCGATGGCACGGCACAATGATCGAAATAGGATTCCGCGCGACCGCGGCCCCCACGGCACGGGGAGACACAACAGGTGCTTCGTTTCCCGGCACACGATGTCGAGCCGCAACACGCTGGGCGATCTTACCATACGTAGCGACCTCGCCATGCGGGATAGAAAGCAGCTCAAACCAAACCTCGCGCTGAAACGCCGTACCAATCATATGCAACGGAGGCGTAAACCGAGGTTCCTGCCCTGCAAAATAAGCATTCAGCCAAGCCCAAGAACGCTCAAGCACCGAAGAAGCCGCGCCATTTGCCGGACTCACCGACGACATCCCACCGGTACCAGAAACCGCATCGGCACCTACGACATACTCCGCATCCTCTTTGAGCAGCGTAGAGCCAAAGTGCTCCTGACCCTCAAACCAAAGCCCCGTCAAACCGCGGCCATCAGCGGCAAGCAAGATTTCGCCCAAAGGCGAAGCAAACGTCGTCGTGACCACCAGCGGCTCCTTTCAAAACTCCGCACCATAATACCGCGAATTGTGCAGACAACCTGTCAGATACACCTGGGCAGGCTCGTGATTATTTAAGCGAGGCCGCTTTCCCCAATCAAACGAAGAAGACGCAGGGCTTCGACGCCAGAGCGGTACCTCTATCAGCTGAGCTCTAATACTTTCCCGAGAAGTGAACGAGTAAAAACGAAGCCCCGGAGCATCCACACCTTTAAACCATAAAACCGCAGGATTCGCGCAGCAAAACCGCAGGAAATAGCGGTCAAAAAATGCCAATGCTGCGGGGGTCCAAATAAGGTCGTTCACTTCTCGGCAAAGTATTAGACCCCGATTCACCCCAACCCCAAAGTCGCCCCAGGCAGCAGGCGCGACAGCGCCGCGGCTGCCGTCACGGCCCCGCAGCCACCCCAGGCAGCAGGCGCAACGCGCCGCAGCTGCCGGCCGCGCCCCACAGTCCCCCAAGGCGGCAGGCGCGAAGCGCCGAGGCCGCCGCCGGGACCAGGGCCCGCAACAACCACGCGCCCCCACATCAGCCCAGCGGCCCCGACCAACAACGGCCCCATCGCAGACCGCTCACAGCAGCGTCACCGCAGGCAGGGGCCGGGCTTAGTTTTCAGAACACTCCGCAGACCAGTGTGGCGCCTTGTCCGCGGCTCCGAAGGAGCAGGACAAGGCGCCACACATGGTCGAGGACGTTCTGAAAACTAAGCCCGGCCCCCGCCGGACAGGTCACACTACTCGCAGAGCAGCTTAGCGATCTGGACGGCGTTGGTTGCCGCGCCCTTACGGATTTGGTCGCCGCAGCACCAGAAGGTGATGCCGCGCGCAGCCTCGGGGTTCGAGATGTCGCGGCGCACGCGGCCGACCCAAATCAGGTCCTGGTCGGAGGTGTCCATCGGCATGGGGAAGCGGTCGTGTGCATCCTCGGCAGCCATATCGTCAACCAGCTTGACGCCGGGAGCAGCAGCCAGCGCAGCACGAGCCTCCTCAACCGTTATATCGCGCTCAAACTCGAGCGTAATGCTCTCGGAATGCGAACGCAGCACGGGCACGCGCACGCAGGTGCAGTTCACGCGCAGCTCGGGCAGGTGCATGATCTTGCGGCCCTCGTTTTGCAGCTTCATCTCCTCGGAGGTAAAGCCCTCTTCCTTGACGCCGCCGATCTGCGGAATCAGGTTGCTCGCCAGCTGGGCGGCAAACGCGCGCGGCTCAGGAATCTCCTCGCCACGGCCCAGGGCGGCCAGCTGAGCCTCGAGCTCGGCCATACCGGGGGCGCCAGCACCCGAAGCCGCCTGGTACGTCGAGACGATCATGCGCTTCACACCAGCGAGCTGATGCAGCGGCCACGTGGGAACCAGGCCGATAATGGTCGCGCAGTTGGGGTTGGCGATAAGGCCGTGATGCCACTTGATGTCGTCGGCATTGATCTCGGGCACAACCAGCGGCACCTCGGGATCCATGCGGAAGGCATGGCTGTTGTCGACCACGACGGCGCCGCGCTTGACGGCCTCGGGCAGTAGCTCCTTCGCGATGTCGTCGCCGGCGGCTCCAAGCACAATGTCACAGTCCTCAAAGGCCTCGGGGCAAGCTTCCTCAATCACAATCCGCTCGCCGCGGAACTCAACGGTCTTGCCCGCGGAGCGTGCACTTGCCAACAGCTTGAGCTTGCCAACCGGAAACTCCTGCTCGTTGAGGCACTCGAGCATCTGGGTGCCCACGGCTCCCGTCGCGCCCAAAATCGCAACCGTGTACTGTTTCATGCTTCCCCCTTTAAAGGTTTTGGCTTTTGCCCGCACGCCGAGCAGGCTGATTATTGTTGCCAGTGTATACAAGAACGGGGCGGGCACGAAACCCGCCCCGTCGAAACGAAACCGAAACGAAACGCCCCGCCGTAGATTTTTGGCACTTGTCCCAAAAATGCACCGGGACGGCAGCTACTTGCGGAGCGCGGCCAGGGCGGGATCAACCGGCGCGGGAGCCTCCAGGTCGGAGACCTTCACAATGCCGTTTTCGTCGGAGAAGGCACGGTAGATGGTCTGAATCGCCAGGTCGAAGTCCTTCTCCTCGACACCGATAATGATGTTGATCTCGTCGCAGCTCTGCGAAATCATGCGCACGCTCACGCCGGCCTGGCCAAGCATGCCAAACAGATGGCCCGAGATACCTGCGCGGCCACGCAGGTTACGGCCGACGGTCGCGATGAGCGCCAGGCCCTCGACAACCTCGATCTCGAGCGGCTCGACCTCCTGCTGAATGTCGCCCACGAGCGAGTACAGCGAGTCGTGCACGTCCTGCTCCTGCACCACGGCGCCAAAGCGGTCGACACCGGTGGGCATGTGCTCGACGGAAACGTCATAGCGCTCGAAGACCGAAAGCGCGCGGCGCATAAAGCCAACACGGGGCTTGGTGCGGTCGCGGGCAACGTTGATGGCGACAAAGCCGCGCTTGCCGGTCACGCCGGTAATGATGGGCTCTGCCTCACCCTCATCAGCCGTCTCGCTAATGATGGTGCCGGGGTCCTGCGGCGCATTGGTGTTCTTGATGACCAGCGGAATACCCGCCTCGCGCACGGGGAACACGGCCTCCTCGTGCAGGACGCTTGCACCCATGTACGAAAGTTCGCGCAGCTCCTCGTAGGTAACGCGCGCAATGGGCTGAGCCTCGGGAACAATACGAGGATCGGCAGAATAGAAGCCCGAGACGTCGGTCCAGTTCTCGTACAAGTCGGCGCCCAGGCACTTGGCCAGGATCGAGCCGGAAATATCGCCGCCGCCACGGTCGAGCAGCTTGATCTGGCCCTCACGCGTCGCGCCGTAGAAACCGGGCATAACAAAGCCGCCCTGCTGGCCGTACTCCTGCACCAGCTCGGAGGTGCGATTCATGCTGAGCGTACCGTCATGATGGAACGCCACAACCGTCGCGGCGTCCAGGAACGGCAGGCCCAGGTACTCCGCCATCAGGCGAGCGGTGAAGTACTCGCCACGGCTCACGAGCTCCTCGGTAGAGTAGCCGCCCGAGCGGGCGCGCTCGGCAAAGGCCGCGAACTCCTCGCGGATGGGATAGGTGAGCTCCAGCTCGTCAGCGATATCAAAATAGCGCTGGCCAATGTCCTCGAGCAGCTCCTCACACGACACGTGATACTTAACGTGCGCGTTAACCAGGTAGAGCAGGTCGGTCACCTTGGTGTCGCCCTTAAAGCGGCGGCCGCAGGCGGAAACCACCACAAAACGGCGGGCAGGGTCGGCATCGACGATGGCCTTGATCTTCTTGAAGTGTTCGGCGTCGGCGACCGACGAGCCGCCAAACTTGGCAATCTTAATCATGGGCTTGAGGTTACCTTTCTAAAAGCCTCTGCAAACCTGTTTTGCGCGCTCTGATACCATGGTTTCACCGATTGGGACCAAGGCATCCGAGGAGCAGTGTTATATGGAAACTTATCATAGTACACGAGGACGCACTTTATCGTGCTCAAGTAAGGTGGCAATCCGCACCGGCATCGCTCCCGACGGGGGTTTGTTTGTCTCGGACGAGCTCGGCACCCAGCAGGTCGATATCAGCTCGCTTGCAGATAAATCGTACTTTGAAATCGCTCAAGATGTGTTGGGAATGTTACTGAATGATTACACGGCCGAAGAAATTTCGGCGTGTGTCGACGAGGCATACCGCGGCACGTTCGCGAGTGAAGAGGTTACGCCACTCGTCAAACTCGACGCTGCGCCGGGCGCCGACGCCCCTCAGACCTATGTGATGGAGCTCTTTGGCGGCCCCACGAGCGCCTTTAAGGACGTCGCCCTGCAGATGCTCCCCCGTCTGATGGCCCGCACTTCCGCCAGGGACGGCGGCGCTGAGCGCATCATGATCGTCACCGCCACGTCGGGCGACACGGGCAAGGCCGCGCTCGCCGGTTTTGCCGACGCTCCGGGCACGGGCATCACCGTCTTTTATCCCGAGGGCAAGGTCAGCCGCGTCCAGAACCTGCAGATGTCCACGCAGGAGGGCGACAACGTCGCCGTCTGCGGCATCCGCGGCAACTTTGACGACGCTCAGAGCGCCGTCAAGCGCATCTTTGCCGATAAGGAGCTTGCCGAGCGTCTGGAGGCCGCCGGCACGGTGCTTTCGAGCGCCAACTCCATCAATGTCGGTCGCCTGGTACCGCAGGTCGTCTACTACTTTGCCGCCTATGCGCAGCTGTTGCGCGCCGGCGCCATCGAGGCCGGCGACGCCGTGGAGTTCTGCGTACCGACCGGCAACTTTGGCGATATCTTGGCCGGCTACTACGCCAAGCGCATGGGTCTGCCCGTCGCCAAGCTCGTCGTGGCGAGCGACAAGAACAACGTGCTTGCCGACTTCCTGACCACCGGCGTTTACGACCGTAACCGCCCGTTCTTCACGACCATCTCGCCGTCGATGGACATCCTTATTAGCTCCAACCTCGAGCGCATGCTCTACTTCCTGTCCGATGGCGACTGCGAACTCGTTGCCGGCCTTATGGAGCAGCTGGCACAGACTGGTCGCTACGAGGTTCCCGCCGACCTGCTGGCAAAGATTCAGAGCGTCTTTGGCTGCGGTTGGGCCAGCGAGGACGAGGTCCGCGCTGCCATCAAGAGTTGCTGGGATGCGAACGGCTACGTGATCGACCCGCACACCGCCTGCGGCTATCACGTCTTTGAGCAGGTCGTTCCCGCCGAGGGTGCCAAGGCCCGCGTGCTGCTTTCGACCGCCAGCCCCTACAAGTTCCCGCGCGCCTGCTGCGACGCCCTGGGCCTCGACGTTCCCGAAGATGATTTTGAGGCTATGCGTGTGCTCGAGCAGGCCACCAACACGGTCGCCCCGACCCAGCTCGCCGAACTCGAATCCAAGCCCGTCCGCTTCGAAGACGTCTGCGACGTCGATGAGATGGCAAGCTACGTCGAGTCTGCAGCAAAAAAGATGGCAACCAACTAAAGCCCCTTATAAGGCGCCGGCGAAAGCCGGCGCACCTTCTTTCATCAGATAATCCCCGGGATGATGACGAACGCGCACAGCGTGCCTGGCTGTTTAGTTCGTCGCGAGTTCCGCACGCAAAGGAAAGCACTTAATGTGCTTTCCGTCTTGCGCAGGACTGCCCGAGCAGCGAACTAAACAGCCAGGCACGCCAGGAGGACTCACATGATCAAGATCACCGTCCCAGCAACAAGCGCCAACTTGGGCATCGGCTACGACACCCTCGGCATGGCCGTCAGCCTCTACTCGCACTTCACCTTCGAGCGCGCCGACAAGCTCACCATCACGGGCTGCCCCGAGGAATTCCAAAACGAGAATAACCTGGTCTATGTGAGCTTTGTCGATGCACTGGCCGCATGGGGCGAGCCGGCCTTCCCCGTCGCTATCGACATTCAGACCGACGTGCCCGTCGCCCGCGGCCTGGGTTCCAGCTCCACCTGCGTCGTCGCCGGCATCATGGCGGCCGCCGCGCTGACAGGCCACACCGTCGACCGCGCCGAGCTCGTCCGCATTGCCACCGAGGTCGAGGGCCATCCCGATAACGTCGCCCCCGCCATCCTGGGCGGCGCCGTCTGCTCCTTTACGCCGACCGACTCGCTGCCCCAGTGCCTGCGCTACGAGGTAAGCGATCGCTTGCGTTTTATTACCGTGATTCCGCCCTACGAGGTGCATACGAGCGAGGCGCGCAAGGTTGTGCCACAGGAGATTCCACTCTCCACCGCCGTATGGCAAATGGGCCGCATCGCCGGCATGACGCGCGGCCTGGAGACCGGCGACCTTGACCTGATTGCCGCCGCCAACGACGACCGCATCCAGGAGCCCTATCGCCGTCGCCTCATCCCCGACTACAACGCCGTGCGCGACACCTGCCTTAACGGAGGCGCCAAGACCATCTGGATCAGTGGCTCCGGCTCGACCCTCATGGCCGTGACTGACGACACCATCGTGGCAAAGTTCCTGCAGGTCAAGCTGCGTGAGCAGTTCCCCAAGTGCGATACGCATATCCTCACGTGCGACACCGAGGGCGCCCAGATCGAATACCTGTAGTCGCCGTCCCGTATACTCGCCGGGGAGGCCAGGGGGCTTTGCCCCCAAATCGTCCTCGGACATGGCAGGACCCCCGCTGCGCACTTCGTGCGGCGGGGGTCCTGCCGTCCTGCGGAAAGATTTGGGGGCAAAGCCCCCTGGCCTCCCCTATGTTAACTTCGCCGGCGGCGGCTACAGGGACCTACGCTCTGGAAAGTCGCCGGGCTGATAGTTTGGCTTTTTATTGGTAGGGGCTCTTGCTAGGCTGGAGCACTTCCTAGAGGCGGGCATCGGCTGCGTGCCTGGTTTAGGCGGCGCTGGTTTCTTTGTATTCGAAGACTGGCTCTAGGAGGTCTTCGATGTTGCAGTGTAGGGCTTTTGCTATATCCCTTACGGTTGTTACCGAGGCTTCGTTGATGTTTCTCTGGCGTTGTTCGTACATTTGGATTGAGCGGAGGGACACGCCCGATTCGTATGCCAGGTCTTGTTGGGTTTTCTTAAGCTTCTTTCTTGCTAACGCAAGTTTGGTTTGCCTGGACGCTTTTTTCGCCATATCGCAGACGAGGCGAGCCACGCGTTCCTCCGAGGCTTCATGCCAGGGATAGTACAGACTGCGCAGTGCGTCAAACGGAACGACATGCAGCAGGTCTTCGAAAGACTCCCCTAAACGCCACTGCAGATATGCCAGTATCCAGCCTGTCCAATACTCTGGCGTCTTCTCAAAACGATAGGTGCGATCCGGTATAGACCCGCTCTGATAGCCGGACCTTTCAGCGATAAGCGCGAACAGCTCAACGCCCGATTTTCCCGATACGACCCATGCGTTGCCGCGTTCGAACTCGCGAGCTACGCCGCTCAGGCAAAAGAGTTCAGCAACTTCCGATCCTTCTGCTCCATAATCGTTAACGGCATAGTCAAAGCAGTCGCCGAGGTTGTTCATTGCATCCTCGAGGTAGTAGACGGGGTATGTCCTGCTCGGCCCACAATCCGTTAACTCTTGGATCATTTAAATCAACCCTCCCTGCCATTAAATCCCTAATGTCGATACCTTCGGAATCGAACCCGTTAACCGTATCCAAGTATTTGCGTCGAGCATTCTGCTCTCGCTCAAAACGCTTGGGATAAAACTCAGACCCCAAAGCCTGCTTCCAATCGCAGAATCTAATCGCCGAAAATGCGCACTCGCTCATAAGAGCATATTGGATACCCAAATCACCCAAGCGCATGATACGTTGCAGCTGCCTGAGCGAGATCATGCCGCTGACAAACTGTCTTGCAAACGAAAAATAGGAGTCGTCGGCGCGATAACCTCGAATTACGTCATAGGGAGAAATATCAATCAGGCAGTTATCCAGCAGATAGCGAAGTCCTTCGCGCGCCAGCGGTGTCGAAACATTGAACTCCCTATTGTTAGCCAAAATCGCAAGCCAATTGAGAATTGAAAACTCCCCGGACTCCAAATCCAAGACTGCGAGACCATCCATATCGAGCTCATATCGATTTGCAATGCCATCAGACTCAGTCCGACATGCCCACTCCATTGCCATTTCCTCATGTGGCGTGCAATAAAACCCACACCCATAGTCATTGAATTGTCTGCATTTATCCAACGACGGATGCTCGACAACAACCTCCGACCCGTGCCAAAGCTCCATATCGACCTCCAAACAAAAATATCACCCCAGTGATAGTGTACCAATAACTATCACTGGGGTGATATAGATAGATGCAAACTATTGCCTGCCAAGAACCCTTACTAGAGGCAAGCCTCGGCGATGCGCTTTTTGAGTTCGTCGATGCCGGTGCCGGTCTGGGAGCTTGTGATGATTACGTTCTCGGCCGGAACGTTGAGCTGCTTTTTGATGGCTGCTGCCTGGCGGGCCTGCTGGGTGCGGCTGAGCTTGTCGGCTTTGGTGAGGCAAACGATAAAGTTGAACTCGTTGCCCTGCAGGTAGTCGATCATGTCATGGTCGAGTTTACTGGGGTCGTGGCGAATGTCCACCAGCGACACAACCAGGTTAAAGCTGCGCTCGGAGTCGAAGAAGTCGCCAATGAGCTCGGCCCAACGGTCGCGCTCGGCCTTGGAACGGCGGGCGAAACCGTAGCCTGGCAGGTCCACAAAGTGCACGTCGTCGGCCTCGAAGAAGTTGATGTTGCTCGTCTTGCCCGGCGTACTCGAAACCTTCACCAGGTTCTTGCGGCCAAAGAGCTTGTTCATGATGGACGACTTGCCCACGTTGGAGCGGCCGACAAAGCTCACCTCGGGGCAGGTGGACTCGGGGATCTGCGAAACCTTGCCGTAGCTGGCGACGAACTTGGCAAGCTGATAGTTAATGGAATCGGCCATGGACACTCCTTGGTCGTAGGTTCTTACAAATAGACGCGCTATTGCGCAGCGGCAATGCGGCGGACGATATCGAGCGTGATGTCACTTGCGACACGCGCGTACTCGAACAGATCGAACTCTCGCTCGCAAATTGCATCGTACGCCTCGTCACAATTATCGCTGATAGCGCGCAACACCAGGCAATCGACACCATTTTTGGTTGCGACATGGGCAATTGCCGCGCCCTCCATGCCGACACAATCGGCATGCGTCGCCTCGATAGCGTCGTTGCGCATGGTGGCGCCCGTCACAAAGCGGTTACCCGTGGCAATCGTGCCGACCAGGAACTGCTTGGTGCCCTCATTCGAAGCGACTGCATTTGTCGAAGCGTCAACAAACCCACGCTCAGCAAGCACTTCGGCGGCAATATCGACCAGCGCGGGCGTCGAGCCAAACTCCTCGAGCCCCGGTGCGGACTCGGCGATAAGCGCGGTATCGGTATCCAGATAGCGTAGGCGTTTGCCAATGACCACGTCGTCGATATGGAGCTTGGGGTTCAAACCGCCCGCAATGCCCGAAAACACAACAGCCTGCGGAGCATACTTGCTAATGAGGTGCTGTGTTGCAGCGGCGGCGTTCACCGTGCCCATGCCCGCCGTTGTGGCGACAACTGTCAGGCCGTCGAGCTCACCGCTCACAACGGTCAAGCCTGCCTCCCGTGCCTCGCAAACGTCGCTCAGCTCTTCCTTAATCTGCATGATCTCTTTTTCGAGCGCACCGATAATCGCAATGGTAGCCATGCCATTCCCCAAACCTATTCGAAATTCTCAACCACGGTATGGTACCAGCATTTTGTTTGACCTCGTCAAACGAACACGCTAAGCCAGTGCAGCTCGCGTATCAAACAGAGCCTTTGCAATCGCGGCCGTAACCTCGCTCGAGCGGTCGCTCCACGGCATCGATGTCATGATACCCATGACATAGGTACAGCCATCGATGTCGATAAGGCCCGCATCGCATGTCGAGTAGTAACCATCCTCGCTAATCCAGCCTGCCTTGTTGCGCACCAAAACCTGCTCGTCCGCAATGCCATCGCGAATAAACGAGCGCGATGTTGATGCCAGAAGGCCCGACAACCACTGTGAAGTCTCGGTATCCATGCTCAGATACTCGCTCATCTCACGCCATAACCTCGCAGAAGTGCGCGGGCAGTAGGTCGGAAAATCACTCATCGGATTCAGTGCCGTTTCGTCATCAACACCCAGATTGGCAATCCAATCCTCATAGCCATCATGGTCAAACGCCGCGCGTAACGCGATAAACGAATCGTTGTCCGAGTTGACGACCGCGGCCTCGATAAGGTCACGCACTGTCTGCCAGCCCATGCTGTAACCACCATACGTGGCTAAAGGCCCATCGAGCGACACCTGCCCCGATTCGACCAACGTCTCGCAAATATAGAGCGCATACAGCGCTTTGTAGCTGCTCGCTCCATACACCTCGACATCGGCGTTATACGTCACGCCCCTACCGCTCGATAGGTCGTAGAACACTACACCCACATCGCCCAGCTCCTGCGCCCGACACAGGGCATCCTGAAGCGAGGCAAGGCTCTCATCCTCCAAGGCAGGAGTCTTGTTATCCACCAACGAGAAGGTCCGAACGGTATCACCCGAAGGGATATCGTTGAAGTCCGCCTTCGAAAGTCTCGTCTTGAGATCTGCCGTCGACAGAGCTTGATCTGCCGACGCTTTGGACTTTGAAACCTTCTCGTTTTGCAGCTGTACCGTTGACGCATCTGGGCGCCCCGTTCGCTCCGAGGCGTAGGTTTTAACGGTAATTCCGAGGATAATAACCGCCGACGTTAGCATCCCAATGGCGGCAATCTTCCTCACGCGGATGCGAGCGCCGGCAAGGCCACGCGAAGACGCGCCCTTCGTCTTATATCTGCTGCCATGCTGCGGCACATACTCGTCCCGCGATGCGATGTTTCGCACGTGGTCTCCTGACTGCCACCGTTTATATACGAGCAGCATGATACCGAGCAGGCATTTCTTTCCAAAGATATTCAGCGGCGTTTAAGGTGTCTTTAAAGAAACCACAAGCGTATTTATCCAAATGGCACGATTCTGTTGCGCATCTCACCGCAACCCAGAGAGCAGTCTTTTTAGGACGGGGCTCTTTAGCAATCAACTAGGTGCCCAGGGGCACTCATTTAAGTCTGTCCCCAATGAGTGCCCTTGGGGAACGAAAATGGCATGCTATCCGATAGCGTTTTTGAGCTCCGCACGGCGCTTTTTCATGCCGGTCATAACGGCATTGCGCAACTCGGGCATGCGCGCGGTATCCATCTGGGGCACGCCCTCGAGCTTATAGGGAATGCCCAGTTGCTCGTACTTGACGACACCCATCGTGTGATACGGCAGCATTTCCAGGCCCACCACGTTGTGCCATGGAGCGATGAGGCGGCCGAGCTTCTCGCACTCCTCCACCGTGTCGGTAATGCCCGGCACCACCACGTGGCGGATAACGACCTTAATCTTGCGACGTGCAAGCTCATCGCCAAACGCCAGGATGCGTGCGGGATCACAACCGGTCAGCTTTTTATGCTCGACCGGGTCGGCATGCTTAATATCGAGCAGTACCATGTCGGTCTCGTTGAGCACGGCATCGAACTTCTCGGGATGCTGAGGGTCAAAGGCGTAGCCACAGCTATCCAGGCAGGTATGCACGCGGCCATCGAGGTTGTTGTGCATTGCACGGAACAGGTCGGCCAAAAACTCAGGCTGTAGGAGTGGCTCGCCACCCGAAACCGTAATGCCGCCGCTGCGATAGAACTCATGGTTGCTCTGGAACTCGTCCATCAGGTGCTCGACGGTCACCATCGTGCCGCCGTTAACCGACCAGGTATCGGGGTTGTGGCAATACGCACAGCGCATGGGGCAGCCCTGAACAAACACCACAAAGCGGATGCCGGGTCCATCGACCGTTCCCATCGTCTCAATCGAATGTACGCGGCCCAGGGCAAACGCAGAGTCCTCGGGACGAGCGTCCACACCCTCGAGCGTCATCTCAGCCATTCCCGCTACCTTGCCTCTCATTGGTTTTAGCTACATAAATGCCAGAATCATTCTAGCCCATACGCATGATGGCGAAACGGTTTAGCGGTCAATTGGGTTGTCCTATTTGGCCCTACGCAAGAGCGGCGGGAAGGCTATCGCAACCCGCCCGCCGCCGAGGCAATAGAAATCGATAGATGCCAGGCCTTACGCTTTAAGCGTGAGCACCGCACCGAAGGCGGTCGGGCCGCAATGGCTCGAGATGACGCCACCGACCTGAGTCCAGGTAACGTCCTTAAAGCCCAGGTCGTGCGCATAGACTTCCATGTCGTCGCGCAGCTCCTGGGAAAGGCCTACCGAATACGCCAGGCCAATGTGCGAGTAGTCAATCTCGCCCTTCTCAACCATGTGGTCAATAAAGGCGCGGGCGCACTTGAGCATAGAGCCGCGGAACTTCTTGGTTGCCACGAACTTGCCGCCCGTCACCTCAATGCAGGGCTTAATCTTGAGCAGGTGGGCGCCCAGGAATGCCACGTTGGACAGACGACCGCCTGCTTTAAGGAAGGCTAGGTCGGTAGGAACAAAGCCCAGCAGCACACGGTCCATGACGGAATTCGTAAAAGCAAAGATCTCGTCGACGGTGGCATCGGGGTGAGCCTCGATGTATTTGGCGGTCTCGACGACAACGAGTGACTGGCCTACCGAGACAAAGCGCGTGTCCATGGAGAACACGTAGTCGCGCCCCTGGGCCGCAATCTTCGAGGACTGATGCGAACAGGTCGTGGCCTCGGAATATGCAAGATGCAAAATGGTCGCGTCGGGCTGCTCGGCATGGATACGGTCGTACACGTGAGCAAAATCCGCAGGCGCGCAGCCACTGGTCTTGGGCATAACGCCAAACTCGTTGCAGCGCGAATAAATCTCGAGCGGATCGATCGAGCCGTCCTCGACGGTCTCGTCACCAATCGTGACATGCATAGGCACGCGCACGATACCGTAGCGTTCGCAGAGCTCCGGCGTCACATCCGAACCAGACTCAACCACGATTACGTACTTGCCCATTATCATCACGACCCATCTCAACATTGGCTTTTCAACACATGGCACGCACCGCCGCACTGTTGCACAACGGCGTCCAAGCGCCAAAGAGACGCCGCCCCTTGCACACAACAAAGGACAGCGTCTCCCTGGAAAACTCCGTGCTTAACTGAGATTTTACACGGTTTATAAATGAGTGTTACTTACTCCGCAAACGGTAGCTATACACGATAAACGGTAGTTCGCTGCGGCAACTGCGACACATTCCACCCGGCAAGTCCAATCGTGCTCCACGCACGGTTAATGCGCGAGGCGGTAGAAATCCATCGACGCCGCACCCTCGGCATGCAACCCCATCGCCGAAACCGCCGGCGAATAGGTACGGCTCGTAAGTGCCGCCTCGCCGCTGTTGGCAAAAATCTCGACCATCGTAGTGTCCGAAAGCACGCGCAGGTCGCGAAGCTCGCTGAGCTCGATCGACCTTTGGTCGCGCCCATAGCCTTCGTCACCCATGTCGAGGGTAAGCATCCCGTCCGCATAACGTACAAAGACACCCTTGCGGATTTCGAGCTCGACCATCTTGGCGCCCTCACAGGAAACCACAAGATCAAACAGGCGTCCCGGCTCCTCAACGGTTTCACCGCCTGTCGCGCGAACGCAGTCGCCGCGCATCCTCTCAATCTCGTGCGCCGGCTGCTGGCAGAGCTTACCATCGCGCATGCTCAGCTCTCGCGGCACCGTCAACGCGCACTGCCACCCGCGCGCCACCGTCGGGTTTTCTGCCGTCGCATCGGGGCAACCCGACCATCCGATCATCAAACGCCGGCCTGCAGCATCCTCAAAGGACTGCGGAGCATAGAAATCAAAACCGGCATCGACCATCGGGGGTATGCCCTGCCCGACGATTTTAAAGCTCGGCGCCTCCCAATCGGCCTCGATGGGGAACCACACGCACTGATGCGGATTGCGGTAACGCCAACCATCGGCAGGCACACCCTGCGGACAGCAAACGAGAATAAGCTCGCCATCGAGCTCAAACAGATCGGGGCACTCCCACATAAAGCCAAACTTCTCGCCCAACTCAATGCGCGTCGCATAGCTCCAGTCCTCAAGATTGCGCGAGGTATAGACAAGCACGCAGCCACGGTCGTCTTTCGTACGAGCGCCCAGAACCATGTAGTAGATACCATCGTGCTCAAGGATCTTGGGGTCGCGCACGTGCGTACCGATATCGTCGGGGTAATTGACCGGTCCAACAGCTATGCACTTCTCGCCCAATTCGTCGGGATTCTCGGCAACCATATGAATCTGGTTTTGCTCACGGCCCGTCAACACGTAGTCGTAATCATCGCGGTCAAAACGCTTGACGTTGCCGGTATAGAAGTAGTGAATCTTGCCATCGCGTACAAAGGCAGAACCAGAATACGCTCCGTTCGAATCCAAATCGGAATCGGGGAACAGCACAGGGCCGTGATTCTCGTACGTCACAAAATCCTTTGTCGTCAGATGGTTCCAAAGCACTGGACCGCCATGCGCAGCATCGAACGGATCGTATTGATGATAGATGTGATACGTATCACCAATCTGAACCAAACCGTTGGGGTCGTTGAGCCAGCCAAGCTCAGGCTCCACATGGAACAGGAGCCTATCGGGGTCGGACGCGATGCGACCAGCCGTCTCATCCTGTCCGGCACGCCACTGCTCATAGTCCGCGCGTGTCACCTTATTTTTTTGATTAAACATCGCCATTGACTTTCTCGTCTATAGGGAAGGACGCTCGACTCGCACGAGCCGAGCGCCCTTCCTCAAATGGACTTATCCGCACATTACGCTGAACGGCTCAACTAGAAGCTGACATCGAAGCCAGCACCAGCGCCCTCTTCATCGGTGGTCGGAACGCCCTTTGCCTTGTTGTAGGCAAAGATCAAGACGATCGGCACGATAAAGGCGATAAGATTACCAGCCACATACCACACGAGGGTCTCGGGCGTGACGATGAGCAGGCCGAGAACGCCGGTCAGACCCTGACCGATAGCGCGCACCTCAAAGAGTTTCACGAAGGCACCGCCGCAGCCTGCACCGATGCATGCGCAGATGAACGGAATAATCGAGTAGCGCATGTTTGCAGCAAAGATAGCAGGCTCGGAGATACCGACCAGCGTCGGGATAAAGGACGACATGCAAATGTTGCGCTCTTTGGAATGCTTCTTGTGAATGAGGTACATGCCGATGGCGCCGCCGCCCTGGGCGATGATGGAAACCGACCAGATGGCCTGGATGTAGTTGAAGCCGGTCGTGGCAACGAGGTTGGCCTCGATACCCTGGATGAACTGATGCGTACCGGTAACGACGAGCGGCTGCAGGAACGCGGCGAAGACAAAGGCACCAAAGACGCCCATCCTGTTGTACAGGATATCGATTACGCCGGCGAGGACGTCACCGATCAGGTTGCCGAGCGGGCCGAACACGGTGAACAGGGCAACGTTAGCAAGAATCAGGGTAACGGTCGGGACAAAGACGAACGAAACGACCTCGGGGATGTACTTCTGGGCAATCTTCTCGACCTTGGCCATAAACCAGGCAGTCAGGATTGCGGGGAACACACCGCCCTGGAAAGCAACCATGGGAATGGATAGCGGACCGAAGTTCCAGTACTCAGCACCCGTCGGGTCCATAACGAACGTGTTGCGGTTCATAAGGCTCGGGTGAACCATGACGATACCGACGAGGATGCCCAGGATCGGGTTGCCGCCAAAACGCTTGACCGCGCTGTACATAACCAGGACAGGCAGGTAGTCAAAGGTGGTGGCGATAATGGCAAAGAAGCTTGCGAGGTTCTTGAGGAACTCGCTGTGATCGGCGAGGCTGCCCTCCATGCCGAAGAGGCCGTTGGCAACGATCAGCGACTTAAGGCCGATGATGATTGCAGCGCCGACGAAGGCGGGAATGATGGGGATAAAGATGTCCGAGAATACCTTGAGGACCGAGAAGAACTTGCCCTTCTTGTCCGCCTCGGTGCCCTTGACCTCGGAAGCGCTGATCTCCTTAACGCCCGTCAGAGCCATAAACTCATCGTAAACCTTGTTGACGGTACCGGTACCGAAGATAATCATGAGCTGGCCGCTGTTGTACAGCACGCCCTTGACGCCATCGATGTTCTCGAGCTCGGCCTTGTTGTATTTGCTCGTATCCTTGAGCACCAGACGCAGACGGGTCACGCAATGCGTGGCGCCCTCGATGTTCTCCAGTCCGCCGACGTTGTCGACGACTTGCTGGGACACTGCCTTGTAGTCCATGTTCCTCTCCATTCCTTTTCTAAATCATAAAACGGTTCGTTGCCGCTACAGAGACGCGATCGTTGCGTTTGCGCACTTGAGCGTACCGTCGGTGACCGTCAGCGCCACACCCTGGCCCTGCTTATTGCAGAAGCGAGCGTTAAGCGCAACATCATCGACAAAGATGGTCGCGATATCGTCGTCAACGACCAGGCGCACATGATGAGTGCCCTCGCCCTTAAAGAACAACGGACGCTCGAGGCCCATGTTGTTGACCTGGAACCACGGATACTGGGGGGCCGCCGTAAACTCGAGCTTGCCCTCACGCAGGTTGGCGCGGAACTCATAGGCAAGACCGGACTCGGCGTCCTCGGCAAGCTTCACCGAGAAGCCGGCAGCGTCACCGGCGAGCTCGATGTCGGCATCGAGCATATAGGTGGAACCGGCATCCGCGGCGAGCACCTGCTCGACCTTGCCCGACTCGCAGGAAAGCTCAAAGGCCTCGACTGCCTTAGCCTCGCCAAAGGCGCCAAGCATGCTGTCAGGGAGCTTGGTGCCGAGCGTTCCGTCGGCACGCTGAACGATCTCGAGAGGCATAAAGGTGCCACCCCACAGGTAAGAGCTGGGATCGCCACCCTCGTCACGCGTAGGAACCCAACCAAAGAGAACGCGGCGCTCGCCATCAAATGCGGTACGCGCGGCATAGTACGCGCGGCCATCGAATGAATCGTCAGCAGGAGTGATCCAAGGACCGTTGATGGAGCGAGACATGCGGTAACGGGTCTTGTTGCCATCACTGTACTCGGAGAACACCAGATACCACCAGTCGCCCATCTTAAAGAGATCAGGCATCTCGAACATGGTGTAAAGGCCCGGATTCCACCAGTCGCCCTGGAACTTCCAGGTATCCAGGTCCTTGGAGGTGAACTTGACCAGACGCCCGGTCATCAGACGCTTGTCCTCGCCCACGCGCGTGCCGAGGATGAGCATGTACTCTTCGTTCTCCTCATCCCAAAGCACAAAGGGATCGCGCCAGTTGCGGTCATCGTAACCTTCCTGGGGCGGAAGCAGCGTCTCGGCGATGTTCTTCTCCCACTTGACGGCGTCGTCACTCGTTGCGTGAAGAAGAACCTGCTTCATCAAGCGTGCGCGGACCTTATCGCGATTGCAACCAGTGTAGAGCGCATGGTACTTGTCACCCACCTTAAACACCGTGCCGGCATAAACATACTGGTCGACTTCCTCGTCGCCGCCACGCTCAAGGCTCTCGCCAAAGTCCTTGTAGTTGACGAAATCCTTGGTCGTCGCGAGTGCCCAACCAAACGGCTCTCCGAAAGGACCGGGGTTTCGCGTGTCACGCTGGTGATAGAGATAGAACGTGCCGTCCTCGCCGTACGGCATGATGTCGCCTACCCAAATTCCCTCAGGCTGGTAATACACCTTGTGCATCCGAGACTTCCTTTCCCACAAGATACTAACTCGGTACAACTGCAAGATATGTCAATCGTTTTCATATGTCAAACGTTTTCACACTAATACGTCTTTTCGCAGTTCCAGTCGTCGGCAAACGGTTGACATATGGCGGCGAACGGTCATCAGAGGCGTTTGAGGAATTCTTTTGGCACGGGATGAACTACGCGGTTTTGCCCTCAATGAGTTCAACGGGGAGCTTGGTATTCGATTCGGGCTTTTCACCGTTAACAAGAGCGATGATGGATTGCGCCGCGAGCTCTCCGATGCGATCGATATCTTGACGAACGGTTGTTAAGTCAGGCATAAACGTCATAGTGCGGCGGGCGCCATCCGCGCCCACGACCTTAATATCGTCCGGAGCGCTCAAGCCGCGCCGCTTCATCACGTTGAGGCAGATGGCCGCCATCGTGTCGTCTCCCGCAAAGATGCCGTCAATATCGGGGTTCTCATCGAGGATCTTCGCAACGACCGCACTCTTTTCGTCGTCGGACTTAACGAACTCGACCTCACGGACAAGCGCGGGCAAACCGGCCTGCTCCACAACATCGTGGTAGGCATCGGTACGCTTATTGGCAGGCATACGCATGCGGCTATTGTTGCGCAGGCACAAGATGCGCGAACACCCGTCATCGATCAGGCGACGCGTGGCAAGTTCGCCGATGCCATAGCTGTCGCTCGCAATCTGAACAGAGGTCTCGCCAAGGTCGCAGTCGATACCAACCAGACTCAAGCCCATCTCGGCATACGCCTCGGCACCGATATTAAGCGAGTTGACGATGACGCCATCAACCATATTGCGCCGAAGCATATCGATATAAGAACGCTCAAGATCAGGTCGATTGGCGCTATTGCACAGCAACATCTTAAAACCGTTTTCGGCCAGGGTACGCTCAACGGCTTGGACCGCTTGGGCATGAAACGGGCTGCTGACATAGGGGACTATCATACCTATTAGATTCAGGCGACCGTTGAGCATGGCACGGGCGATATCGTTGGGTGCATAGTTGATGCGCTTCATCGCGGCATGGACCTTATCGCGGGTCTCTTGACTAATATAGCCGCGATTATTAAGCACGCGAGATACCGTAGTGGGCGAAACCCCCGCCACCGCTGCAACTTCCTTGATGCCAGGCTTAGCCGTATCCTTAGAACGAGCACTCTCGCGAGCCATAGCACCCTCCCCCATCAACATGTCATACGTTTACATACGAACAAAGCATACCCCAACAATAGCCAAAGCAGAACGAAACAACACACCCGCAGAAAAGGGCACGACCCAACCACGAACCCCACGCGCACAAATAAAAAGGAGAGTTCCGCCTAAAGGGTGACTACACAGGACCCCCGCCGGGGCTGTTTGGGCTACCTCCCAAAACATTCCGCAGGACGCAAAGAGGCTCGCCGCACGAAGTGCGCAGCGAGCCTCTTTGCATGTCCGAGGACGTTTTGGGAGATAGCCCAAACAGCCCCGGCGATCCTGCGGGAGTTGAGTCCCTTTAGAACTTGTCGTGGAAGGTACGCGCAATGACCTCGTCCTGCTGCTCCTTGGTGAGCGTGTGGAAGTTCACGGCGTAGCCGGAAACGCGGATGGTCAGCTGCGGATACTTCTCGGGGTGAGCCTGAGCGTCGAGCAGCGTCTCACGGTTGAAGACGTTGATGTTCAGGTGGTGGCCACCCTTCTCGGCGTAAGCGTCGAGCATGTGGACCAGGTTATCGGCCTGGGTCTCGGAAACTTCAGAAACCTTCATAATGTGTCTCCTTCGATTAATAGGCGCCGGCCGAAACCGGCGCGCTAATCAGTAATCGTTATTGTTAGTATAGCACTAACAATAGTTACTCGCCCAGCTGATCAAGGTCGATATCGCCAAAGAACACCTGGTCCTCCTTGCCGAGCGCACTCGGGATAATGGAGAAGGTGTTAGAGATGCCGTCCTGAGCATCGCGGAACGGGAGCTTGGAAACCGAAGACAGCGAAGCGATGGCGCCGTGGCTATCGCGCTTGTGCATGGGGTTAGCACCCGGGGCGAACGGCTGACCAGCCTTGCGGCCGTCAGGCGTGGAACCGGTCTTCTTACCGTACACGACATTGGAGGTAATGGTCAGAACCGAGGTCGTGGGCACGGAGTTGCGGTAGGTGTCGTTCATGCGGATGTACTCCATGAACTGGTGCACAACGTCGTGAGCGATCTGGTCGACGCGGTCGTCGTCGTTACCGTACTTGGGGAACTCGCCCTCGGTCTCGAAGTCGACGATGATGCCGTTCTCGTCACGGACGGGGTGGACCTTGGCGTACTTGATGGCGGACAGGGAGTCAGCCACGACGGAAAGGCCAGCGATGCCCGTAGCGAACCAGCGGTGCACGTGCTTGTCGTGCAGAGCCATCTGGATACGCTCGTAGCAATACTTGTCGTGCATGTAGTGAATGATGTTCAGCGAGTTGACGTACACGCCAGCGAGCCACTTCATCATGTCGTTGTACTTGGCCACAACGTCGTCGTAATCGAGCGTATCGCCCTCGACGGCGCGATACTTGGGGCCGACCTGCTTCTTGGAGACCTCGTCAACACCGCCGTTGAGTGCGTACAGCAGGCACTTGGCCAGGTTGGCGCGAGCGCCGAAGAACTGCATCTCCTTGCCGATGCGCATGGAGGACACGCAGCAGGCAATGCCGTAGTCGTCGCCGTGATAGACGCGCATGAGGTCGTCGTTCTCGTACTGGATCGAGGAGCTGGCGACGGAAGTCTTGGCGCAGAACTTCTTGAAGTTCTCGGGCAGACGGGTCGACCACAGAACGGTCATGTTGGGCTCGGGGCTGGTGCCCATGTTCTCGAGCGTGTGCAGGTAGCGGTAGCTCATCTTGGTAACGAGCGTGCGGCCGTCAACACCCATGCCGCCGATGGACTCGGTGACCCACTGCGGATCGCCGGTAAACAGGGCCTGATACTCGGGGGTACGGGCAAACTTGACCATGCGAAGCTTCATGATGAAGTGATCCACGAACTCCTGGATCTGCTCCTCGGTGAAGGTACCGTTGGCAAGGTCGCGCTCGGCGTAGATGTCGATGAACGTAGAGGTACGGCCGATGGACATAGCAGCGCCGTTCTGCTCCTTGACGGCAGCGAGGTAGGCGAAGTACATCCACTGGATGGCCTCCTGCGTGTTGGTAGCAGGGTTGGAAATATCGAAACCATAGGTCTCGGCCATCATCTTGAGCTCGCCGAGGGCGCGGATCTGCTCCTGCAGCTCCTCACGATCGCGGATGTTGTCGGCGGTCATGACCGTCGGGGTGGAAGCCTTCTGGGCCTCCTTGTCCTTGATCAGGTAGTCGACGCCGTACAGGGCAACACGACGGTAGTCGCCGATGATGCGGCCGCGGCCATAGCCATCGGGCAGACCGGTGATGATGTGAGCCGAGCGGCAAGCACGCATCTCGGGGGTGTAGACATCGAAGACGCCAGCGTTGTGAGTCTTGCGCTCGAAGGTGTAGCGCTCGACAACGTTCTCGTCGACCTTGTAGCCGTGCTGGCTAGCGGCCTGGCAAGCGATGCGGATACCGCCGTTGACGTGCAGCGCGCGCTTGAGCGGCTTGTCAGTCTGGAGACCGACGATGGTCTCCTTCTCGCGATGGGCGTTATCGATGTAGCCAGCGGGGTGGCTCACGATACCCGTAACGGTCTTGGTGTCCATATCGAGGACACCGCCCTGCTCGCGCTCCTTAAGCAGCAGGTCGAGAACCTCGCCCCACAGCTCCTTGGTACGCTCGGTCGGGCCGGCGAGGAACGACTCGTCGCCCTCGTAGGGGGTGTAGTTCTTCTGGATGAAGTCTCGGACGTCAACCTCTCCCGTCCAAATGCCTTCCTTGAAGCCTTCCCATGCCTCCTGCATTGTGTAACCACGCTCCTAGTTACGTGTAATGCGGCGCTCTCTCACACCGCTGCTTATTGAATTCTTGAATATCGGCTTGCACTACCGGCTTCTTCCGTTCTTCACCACACGTTGGTACAGGGAAAAACGTTTGTCCACCTTGGAACTGCAACCCAAAACCCAAGATTTCACCCGTTTGAGAAGGATAACATAGCCACCCCCTTCATCAGTGCTGTTATATGTTCCTTTTTTTCTACCATTAGAACGTTTTTAACAAATCCGCAGGAAATGCGAGCGCGAACAACTACCGTTCACCGATTTGTTTGGTATTTTTCCTTGCCTTTGTACGACGTTCACTCTAGCTGTTATGCCAGCTTTAGCAGGATAAAGTGCCCCAGACACCCTACAGAAACTGCAGGGCGGCCACGGGATCCCCCGTGGCCGCCCTGTGGCGTAGCTAGTTTTTAGCTTTGATTGCCGCTTGGCATTAGGCGGCTGCGGCGGCCTTGTCGGTCGTTGCCTTGCTATCGCCGTTGCCCTGGCCCTCAAAATGCTTGTAGCACCAACTGGTGACCAGCGGGGTCAAAATAGCCGTCACGATTGCGCAGGCAGCAACCTGTGCCGTAGCCGTCGCGAGCACCGCACCGCCGTACAAGGCCTCGTTGACGCTTGCCATGGCAGCAGGCGTGGCCACATTGGCTCCGGCGCAGCTCGAAATGGCCGCACCTGCGACACCCGTACCGCCCGTGAGCTTATCGACCGCGATAACGGGAATTGCAAAGACCACCGAGCAGATCACGCCGAGCAGAATACCGGGAAGACCGCCATTAATGAGCTGGCCAAAGGTCATGGTCGTGCCCATGGCAAAGAAGACGAGCACGATGACGGCGGAAAGTGCCGGTGCCATCATCTTCTTAAAGCTGGGGAAGAGGTTGCCCAGAATAATGCCGACGACGATCGGCAGGATGGCACCCACGAGCGACCAGCCGATCGGAGCCTGGCCGGCAGCGCCGAGCACAATCATCGTGACCGGAGGGCCGACAACGAGCGTGGTGATTGCGACGGCGCCACGCTCGGCCTCGTTGCCCATGGTGCCCATCAGGCCAGCGTACATAGCGTTGTTGGCACCCGTGCAAGCGGCCAGCATCACCATGGCCGAGATGCCAAACAGGTTGTCGTTGAACACATAAAGGATGAGCAGCGACACGGCAACGACCACGATCTGCTTGACGGCGATGATGATGGCGCCGCGGGCAGCGGCGGCAGGAGCACTCTTAAACGAAATCGTCGTACCGACGATGAGCAAAAATGCGCCCACGAGCGGGCCTGCACCCTGCTGGGTCATGCCAAGCGTAAAGCTGCCGAGCGTTTTGAACAGGTCAGGGAACAGCGTGTTGAGCAGGCAGCCCAACAAAAGCGGCACCAAAATATTGGCACCCGGGATGGAGGACATCTTAAAGAACGGCTCCTTTGCCGCCGGCGCCTCCACCACAGTCGATTCACTCATATATATCTCCTTTGGATGCATGCGAATCGTAGCCGCACGCGCCTATGTCAGAAAGAAGGCGACGGTCCCGAGCCGCAGGGGCCGTCGCCGAATAATCGTCGCGGAGTATTACCCGTCCAGAACGATGCCACCGTCGCAGTCACCGATCTCGCCGTTCACGAAGCTGGCGAGGTCGGAAGCGAAGAACAGCACCATCTGCGCAGGCTCGCTGGCCTGGGCGGCGCGGCCCAGAGGAATACCGTTGATGATGCGCTGAGAGTTCTCGTCAGAGAGAATCGAGGTCATATCGGTCAACGTGAGCGACGGGCACACGGCGTTGCAGCGGACGCCAAACTTGCCGCCTTCCTTGGCGACTGCCTTGGTCAGGCCGTTGACACCGGCCTTAGAGCTCGCGTAGGCCGCGGTGCCGAGCAGGCCGCCACCGATCTTGCCAGCAACAGAGCTTACGTTGACGATAGTGCCAGCATGGGCCGCCTTAAAGTGCGGGTACACGGCGTTCATCATGGTAAAGGTGCCGTTGAGGTTGATGTCGATGGTGCGACGCCACTCGGTGTCGTCGATCTCGTCAAACTTCTTGGTGCTGATGACGCCAGCGCAGTTAATCAAGATATTGGTTTGCGGCAGGTCCGTAAAAATCTGCTCGACGGTCTCGCGCGCCTTGGGCGCATCGGCGACATCGAGCTGATAGAACTTGTTGCCCTCGCCAAGCTCGGCCACAGCGGCCTCGCCCTTAGCAGCGTTCCTTGCGATGAGCGCGACATGTCCGCCGCCCGCGACGATGCCCTTGGCGATCTCGAGGCCAATGCCCTGAGTGCCGCCAGTGACAATCGCGGTCTTGCCCGTGAAGTCAAATGCCATGGCTCCATCCCCCTTTATATAAGGTGTCTCCTCGCGGGAAGTTGGAGCATCGCACGTGGCGATTATATGAGTCCCAGTCGTCATGGTGGTGACAACCCCTCGCCTAACCGCGGGCATAATAGTTCTTTGAAACGCTTTAGCAATTGAATGATTTTAAGTCTTAATGAGCTCTTAATATTGCCCACTGTATGAGGCCCGCGTATGGGGGTATCATCTTCCAGCGAAAATAGTTTCTAGTGTTAGGGGTTTTCGGTGGAAGATACCGATTTCCGAGAACTTGGGCGTCAGCTCCTTACCGAGTTCGGCAGCATGCATCAGCGCATTTCGCGCTTTGCGGACAAAGCCCTCGGCGGCGAGATGGCCGTCATGCGCGCCCTCATACTCGCCGGCGGTTCGCTCACGCCGAGCGAACTCGCTGATCGCGCCTGGGTCTCGAGTGCCCGCATCGCCAATATCCTACGCGCTCTCGAAGCCAAGGGCTGGGTCGAGCGCGAGCACTCAAAGACCGACCGTCGTCGCGTACACGTCACGGTGACCGACAAAGGATTCCAGGATCTAGAAATCAAACGTCGGGAATTCGAGGACCGCACCGCGGCCTTCCTCGAGCAGCTTGGCGAAACAGATACCCAAGAGATGGTGCGCCTTCTTAGACGTGCCAACGAAATTATCGACCGCAATCAAGAAAGGAGAGATGCCGAGTGAGGATTCTCAAGCTCTTTAAAAAACATATCCTGGCACTGTTCGCAGCTATCGTACTTATCGTAATCAGCTGCAACGCCGATCTGGCGCTGCCTACCTATATGAGCGACATCGTCGACGTGGGTGTGCAGCAAGGCGGCATCGCGTCGCCCGTACCCGACACCATCCGCGCCGAATCGCTCGACGACCTCGAACTCTTTATGAGCGCCAAGGACGCCAAGGCTGTGGAGGCCGTGTTTAGCAAGGCTGACAAAAACGACATTCGAACGTACGAGGGCACCGAGGAAGAGCGTGCCGATGGAGGCAAGATTGCCGACATTATGAGCCTGCCCGAGACTGTTGTCCTTTCGCTCAACCAGGGCATCGACGCCAACTCCATGGGCGACATGATGGGCTCGTCCAGCGAGAAAGACGACAACGCTGCCCAGGCCATGCCCACCCCCGAGCAAATGGCAGCGATGACGCCCGAGCAGCTCGCCGAGATGCAGCAGAAGGCCGCGGCGGCGCAGAACATGCAAAAGCAGATTGATGCCGACGGCGGTAAGATCACTATGAAGAGCCTGCGCCTGGGTGTCGAGGGCGGTCTGGTAGACCAAAGCAAGCTCGTCGAGGGCGCCAACCAAATGGCGGACAAAATGGGCTCCATGTCGGGCTCCATCGTCACCCAGCGCGCCGTGAGCTATGTACAGGACGAGTACAAGGCGCAGGGCATCGACCCCGCCGACGTGCAGAACGCCTACCTGAGCCGCATGGCGACCACGATGTTTGGACTGTGCCTCGTGTCGCTCGTCGCCACCATCCTGACCGGTGCCGTGGCTTCGCGCACCGCCTGCTCCATCGCCCGCGACCTGCGCCGCGAGACCTTCAACAAGGTTATGCACTTCTCGCCGGCCGAGGTGGGCAAGTTTAGCCAGGCCTCGCTCATCACCCGCTGCACCAACGACATTCAGCAAATCCAGATGGCCGCAACTCTGTTTATCCGCATGTGTCTGATGGCCCCCGTCATGGGCATCGTCGCCGTCATGCGCGTCCTGGCCAACCATACCGGCCTGGAGTGGACCATCGCCGTTGCCATCATCGCGGTCTCGGCCGTCGTCGGCGTGCTTATGGGCCTCACCATGCCCAAGTTCAAAAAGATGCAAAGCTTTGTTGACCGCGTGAACCTTACCGCCCGCGAGCTGCTCGACGGCCTTATGCCCATCCGCTCGTTCAACCGCGAGGAGCATGAGCTCGAGCGTTTTGACAAGGCTTCGCTCGACCTGATGACCACGCAGCTCTACACCAACCGCGCTATGAGCTTTATGATGCCGCTCATGATGCTCGTCATGAACTGCATCACCGTGCTTATCGTCTGGTTTGGCGCGCAGGGCGTGTCCGACGGCGTGATGCAGGTCGGCAACATGATGGCGTTTATCTCCTATACCATGCAGATCGTCATGGCGTTTATGATCCTCACCATGGTTTCGGTCATCCTGCCCCGTGCCGAGGTCGCAGCCGAGCGCGTGGAAGAGGTCATCACTTGTCCCACGAGCATCAACGACCCTGCCTCGCCCAAACTGCCCGCGGCCAGCTCGCCGCGCGGTGAGCTCACCTTCCGCGACGTGAGCTTCCAGTACCCCGATGCCCGCGCCGATGTCATCAGCGGCGTGAACTTCACCACGCATGCCGGTCAGATGCTCGGCATCATTGGCTCCACGGGCTCGGGCAAGTCCACGCTCGTACAGCTGATTCCGCGCTTGTACGACGTCACGGGCGGCAGCATTTCGCTCGACGGCATCGACGTGCGCGATATGACCCTTTCCGAGCTGCGCCGCCGCATTGGTTACATCCCGCAGCAGGGGCGTCTGTTCTCGGGCACCGTCGAGAGCAACCTCAAGTTTGCCGGCGACATGGTGAGCGATGATGACATGCGCCAGGCCGCGCGCATCGCACAGGCCGAGGACTTTATCGCCGAGCGCGAGGACGGGTACGACTCCCCCATTAGCCAGGGCGGCTCCAATGTCTCGGGCGGTCAGCGTCAGCGCCTGGCCATCGCCCGCGCCTTGGCCAAGAAGCCCGAGGTCGTGGTGTTCGATGATTCGTTTAGCGCCCTCGACTACAAGACCGACGCGCGCCTGCGCGAAGAGCTGGCCAAAAACGTCACCGACGCCGCGCTCGTGGTCGTGGCCCAGCGCATCGCGACCATCATGCACGCCGACCAGATCATCGTGCTCGACGACGGCCACGTAGTGGGCACCGGCACGCACGAGGAGCTGCTGCGCAGCTGCCCGGCGTACCTGGAGATCGCACAGTCACAGCTTTCCGCCGAGGAGCTGGGGCTTACCCAAGAAGAAATTGCAGCCGTCATGGAAGGAGGCGAGCGCTAATGGCAGACGAGACCAAGACTCAGATTCCCAAGCCCACCCGCCAGCGTGGTCCCATGGGCCGCATGGGCGGCATGCGTCGCGGCGAAAAGGCCAAGGACTTTAAGGGCACCATGAGGCAGCTGCTCGGCTATATCGGCCAGCACAAGATTGCCGTGTTTGCCGCCGTCGCCTTTGCCGTGTGCTCGGTCATCTTTAACATTGTGGGACCCAAGGTGCTCGGCCAGGTTACGACCAAGCTGTTCGAAGGCCTGGTCGCCAAGGTCAACGGCACCGGCGACGTTGACTTTGACTGGATCGCCAAGACGCTCGGCTTTTTGCTCTGTCTGTATCTGGCGAGCTCTGTCTGCAGCCTCATCCAGGGCTGGCTCATGACCGGCGTCACGCAAAAGATTTGCTACCGCATGCGCAAGGAGATCGCCGCCAAGATCGCTGTCGTGCCGATGAGTTACTTCAACGGCCACAGCAAGGGAGACGTACTCAGCCGCATCACCAACGACGTCGATACGCTGGGTCAGTCGCTCAACCAGAGCGTGACGCAGCTCATCACGTCGGTGACGCAGATTATCGGCGTGCTCGTCATGATGCTTTCGATCAGCCTGCCGCTTACCGGCGTCACCGTGCTCACGCTGCCGGCCGCCGCGATTATCTTGACCGTGATGATTCACTTCTCGCAGCCGTACTTCCGCGAGCAACAGCAGGTTCTGGGCGCCGTCAACGGCATTATCGAGGAGGACTTTGCCGGCCAGAACGTCATTCAGGTGTTCGACCGCGCCGAGGCCTCGATTGAAGAGTTCGACCGTCAAAACGACCGCCTCTTTATTAGTGGCTGGCGCTCGCAGTTCCTGTCGGGCCTGATGATGCCGCTTATGAGCTTGGTGGGCAACATGGGCTACGTGGGCGTCGTCGTGGTGGGCGCGCAGCTCGCGCTGACCGGCAATGCCACGCCCGGCGACATCCAGAGCTTTATCCAGTACGTGCGCAATTTTACGCAACCCGTGCAGCAGCTGGGCAACGTGAGCAACACGATGCAGTCGATGGCTGCCGCCACCGAGCGCGTCTTTGAGTTCCTGGCCGCGCCCGAGGAGGAGCAGAAGGCCGACGCGCAGATTCCCGAGAAGCGCCCCGGCCACGTGGAGTTTGACCATGTCAAGTTTGGCTACACGCCCGACAAGACCATCATCCACGACTTTAGCTGCGAGGCGCAACCCGGCCAGACCATTGCCATCGTCGGCCCCACCGGCGCCGGCAAGACCACGCTCATTAAGCTGCTGCAGCGCTTCTACGATGTGGACGACGGCTCGCTGCGCGTCGAGGGCGTCGATGTGCGCGACTGGGATCGTGCGGCGCTTCGCGGCGAGTTTGCCATGGTGCTGCAGGATACCTGGCTGTTCAACGGCACCATCCGCGAGAACATCCGCTATGGACGTCCTGATGCGAGCGATGCCGAGGTCGAGGCCGCTGCACGCGCCGCACGCTGCGATCACTTTATCCATACGCTCGCCGGCGGCTACGACTTTATGATCAACGAGGAAGGCACCAACCTCTCGCAGGGTCAGCGCCAGCTCGTGACCATCGCCCGTGCCATTTTGGCCGACCGCCCGGCGCTGATTCTGGACGAGGCGACCTCCAACGTCGATACCCGTACCGAGGAGCTTATTCAGCGTGCCATGGATGCGCTGATGCAGGGCCGTACCAGCTTTGTCATCGCGCACCGCCTGTCCACGATCCGCAACGCCGACGTGATCTTGGTGATCCGCGACGGCGACATCGTCGAGAAGGGCACGCACGACGAGCTGCTCGCCCAAGGCGGCTTCTACGCCGACCTGTACAACTCGCAGTTCGACGAGGCGGCGTAACAACCGGCGGCAAACAACCGCAATGCCCAGAAAACGGGGGCGCAGGACAACCTGCGCCCCCGTTTTGTGTCCTTCGAGCCTCGAAACGCCTTCCCTGAGACCTCACTGACGGTGGCGCGCGCAGACGTGGTGTAAGAGTGTCCTGAGGTCCGTCGCTGCAAGTCCCGATGTTACTCCTTCTTGAGGCCGCGCTTCTCGACTATCTCGTCCACTATCTCCCTGGCGCGCCGCCCGAGCGCGCGGCGCCTCCCCTCTGTCGGGGCCGGCCTGTCCGCGGGCTCGGCGAAGCCCTCGGCGGCCGAGTGTTAGCGCTACTGTAAAAACAACCAATTTCGCCATCGCACTTTAGCCGATTCCGCCAACGCAATTTCCCCAATCGCGCCAACGCATTTTCACCATTTCCACCAACGCCGGGGCTTAC
>DBGDEA010000026.1:0-119217 GCA_048342875.1 Collinsella sp.
ATTGTTTGTTGAATATCCCAAGCGCTCGACCTGTAAGAAGGCCAAGGCATGGCTGGACGAACACGGGGTAGAGTATATCGACCGCGATATCGTTTTGGACAATCCCACGGCTGATGAGCTTGCGACCTGGATTGCTCGTTCGGGACTGCCGGTGCGGCGCTTCTTTAATTCGTCGGGCATGAAATATCGAGAGCTGGGCCTGAAGGCGCGTCTAGATGCGGGCATGACGGATCGGGAGTGCTACGAGCTGCTGGCGACCGACGGCATGCTGGTCAAGCGTCCGCTGTTGGTGGGCGACGACTTTGCGATTCCCGGCTTTAGGGAAGCAGCTTGGACCGAGGCGCTGCTGTAGCGGCTGCGGAAAGTGCGACCCGTTTTGAGCGCTCGGGGTGGGACGTGTTTTCCATCGGAGGGCTCGCTCGGCTCAATCCTTGAGCTGTGCCCATTCGTGCGGACCGTAGACCTTTACGTGCTTGTTGGGCTTGCCGCTCCAGTACTCCTCGTCCATAAAGGGCAGATATGCCTGAACACCGGGGCAGATAAAGGGAATCCGCTGCTGTTGCAGTCGCTCGCGTTGGCGCTGCTCCAGGTGCGCCTCGGATATGACAGTCGGCATACCGGACAGCTCGACGAGGCTTGCCTGGATTCGCTTAAGGTCGGGGAGTCCCGCGTGCCATGACATCCGCATGATCAAAAAGGATGCACGGCGGTATTTTGCCTGCATCACCGTGATGGCGGGGCGCAGGGTGGGATGGATTTTGTCCCGTTCGGGCCAAAGGTCAGCAGTGATCTCGAGGCCCAGGGTCTCCCATAGGTAATCAAGCTCTTCGTCCATGGCGCCTCGATATCCGTGTAATGATGACGGTTTGATTGTGCCATCAGCCGTGAGTGCTGCATTGTTGTAATCTACCAGCGGTAGATGTGGGATGTTTTACGGGCTTTGGCGCCGTACGTGTCGCTGGTGCTTCACAGGTCCTTCACGTGTCGGCCGTATTTGACTGAATTTCAAAAAAGTCAAAATTAGGGCTTGCGTCACGGCGGGACTTCCCGTATATTTCTTTCTTGCGCAAAGGCACAGCCGAGCGCAGCGATGCAGTCATTGGGATGTCGTCTAATGGCAGGACAGCGGATTCTGGTTCCGTCAATGGGGGTTCGACTCCCTCCATCCCAGCCATTGCATTTGCTACATATGGCCCGTTCGTCTAGCGGTTTAGGACGCCGCCCTCTCAAGGCGGAGATCACCAGTTCGAATCTGGTACGGGCTACCAAAATTGAACGCCCGGGCCTCGTAAGAGACCCGGGTTTTGTGTATTGACCGATATTTAAGGCGCGCGTTGAGTCTGCCGCCCGGACCGAGGAGTTGTCATGGACCTGCCTATCAGCTTGGAAGACATCACGTATGCCGAGAACTATCTGGCGCAGGGCGACCTGGCTACGGCGACGCCGCTGCTTGAGCGTCTGGTGGAGCTCGCCGAGGAGTATATTGATGCTGAGTGCAAGACGGAGGAGAAGCGCCAGTACTTTAGCTTCGACAGCAAGTTTGAGCGCCTGGCCTATCGCCGCGTGGAGAAGGATCCGCGCGAGCTGGTGCAGGTCGAGGTTCCCTTTGACCGCCTGTACTCCGACATGGCGTTTGCCTACATTCGCCAGCAGGATTATGTGAGTGCTCGGAATGCCCTGATGCAGGCCGTGCGTTGGGATCCCATGAACTGCAACTATCGCTTGGACTTGGCCGAGCTGTTCCGCGCGCTCGAGGACAAGCAGGAGTGGGCATCGCTCTCGTTCTCGGTGCTGGAGCGCGCGAGCGACGGTAAGTGCGCCGCACGCGCCTACACCAATTTGGGTCAGTACTTCTTGGAGCCCGAGACCGAGAACATTTCGGCTGCCGTGGGCTGCGCGCGTCTGGCGCTGCGCCTGGCGCCCAATGATGCGCATACGACGCGCCTGCTCAACAAGATCCATACCACCTATCCGGATGCCGCGGACGAGAGTGACGACCATGTGATGGGTGAGCTCGCCCTGCAGGGCGTGCCGACCTCGCCTTCGGCCGAGATCGCCATCTGCCTGATCATGTGCGCGACCGATGCTGCAAGCGACGGCGACAAGCAGGAGGCTACGCGTCTGACGGTCCGTGCCCGCGACCTGGTGGGCGAGGAGGCATGCGCGGCGATTATCAAGCTGGTGCGCGAGAGCGATGCCGAGCTTAATGCCGAGCGCAGGGCAAAGCGCGAGGCTGCGGGCTCAAACGCCGATGGCGCCAAGGAGGCCGGCGATGCCCAGTAAGCGCGAGCGCAAGCTCATTTCCAAGAATCGCTCGGCACATCACGAGTACTTTATCGATGAGACGTTTGAGTGCGGTATTGAGCTGAGCGGTACCGAGGTCAAGTCGATTCGCGAGCGCGCGTGCCAGATTACCGATACCTTCGCACTGATTCGTGGCGGTGAGTGCTGGCTCGTCGGCCTGCATATCCACCCTTATAGCCATGGTGGCGTGTGGAATCGCGATCCCGACCGTCGGCGCCGTCTGCTGCTGCACCGCAAGGAGATCGACTTTCTTGACGGCAAACTTCGCAACCGTGGTTATGCGCTGGTTCCGTTGGAGCTCTACTTTAATACCGACGGTCGCGTAAAACTGCTGCTGGGCCTGGGTCGCGGCAAGAAGCTCTACGACAAGCGCGAGGACATGGCCAAGCGTGATGTCCAACGCGAGATCGACCGCGCCCTCAAGGAACGCAACCGCTAGGCGCTCTGTATAAGTTGCGGTGGAATGCGGACTGGTTTGCCTGTTTGAGGGACTATTCAGTCCCCATTTCACCGCAACTGCGGGTGTCTCATCTTTCTTACTGTTCTGACACATATGTTTCAAAGGTGGCGTCCGTTATGGGCGCTGCCTTTTTGTGGGTACATACATCCATGAGGTTTCAACCCGGGTTAGGGGAGTGATCGTTATGGACAAAACTGCGTTCTTTACCATGCCGAGCGGCCTGTACGTGGTGAGCTCCGCGGCAGACGGGCTGCGTGCCGGCTGCGTCATCAACACAGCGGTGCAGGTGACGTCCATGCCGCCGCGCATTTCGGTTGCAGTGAACAAGGACAACGTCACCTCGGGCGTCATCGCTTCGGCCAAAGCGTTCGCGCTGACCGTGATCGATCAGACCGCCGATATGCTCTACATCGGTAACTTTGGGTTCCGCACCAGCAGCGATTATGACAAGTTTGCCAAATACGAGACCCGCGAGACGGCTCTGGGCATGCCCTATGTGCCCGAGCACGCGGCGGCCCTGTTTAGCTGCCATTTGATCGACACTGTGGATGTTGGCACGCATCTGCTGTTTATCGGCGAGGTCGAGGATGCCGAGCGCTTGAGTGACGAGACGCCGCTCACCTACGATTACTACCATAAGGTCCTGAAGGGCAAGACGCCTCCGAAGGCGTCCTCGTATCAAGGCTAGAAATGTTTTAAAAATACTTGCATTATATTATTGAGAATCTATACTGATAAATGAAGTACATCACCAGTCGCGTTCGAAAGGAGAACATCATGGCTGAGGAGAAGAAGACGTATAAGTTCGTGTGCACCGTTTGCGGTTACGAGGTTGAGGTCGATACGCCCGAGCTGCCCGAAGATTACGTGTGCCCGGTGTGCGGCGTCGGCCCCGATGAGTTTGAGCTTGTCGAGGAGTAGCTCGTAGACACACGACTTGCAACAACATATAGCTCTGTCCAAGGGCCCCGGTCGAATTCTCGGCCGGGACCCTTTTGATTTATCTGACGGTTTAAAACGGTCTCACGTGTTACAGATTAAGACGTTATATCTGGACAGTCACGCCATCTCAATTACATTCCCGTTAGCAGCACGATGTCGAGAATCGTCACGATGACGCCGATCCCTACGAGCAGCGCGTTGAGCGGGCGCGAGTTGGCGTATTTGCCCATAACGCGGGGCGAACTGGTGAGTCGTATGAGCACAAAGACCGTAATCGGCAACTGAAGCGACAGCAGCGCCTGACTCCAGATGAGACCCTCAAAAGGATTCGGGACGATCAGGCACGCCGCCACTGCGCCGACGAAACAGACCGCCACCCCGATCGAGGAATGTCGGTCGTGGATGTCGTATTCCTCGTCGAACATGCCCGCGGTGATGGTTCCCGCCGCCATGCCCGCTGTCACGCTGCTCGATAGTCCCGCGAACAGCAGCGCTACCGCAAAGATGGTCGAGCTCGCCGGGCCCAAGATGGGGGAGAGCGTGGCCGCTGCGACGGCGAGGTCGTCTACGACAATGCCGTGCGCAAAGAAGGTCGTTGCGGCCAGGATGACCATGGCCGAGTTGATCGCCCAGCCCACGCCCATCGAAAAGAGCGTGTCGAAGAGCTCGTAGCGCAGACGTTCCTCGATAACCTGCTCGCCTTGGCCTTCGAAGTGCATGGATTGGATGACCTCGGAGTGCAGGAAGAGGTTGTGAGGCATAACAACCGCGCCTAGGACACTTACGATAATCGCGGCCGAGCCGGTGGGCATACTGGGTGTGATCCAGCTTGCGGCGGCCTGCGGCCAGTCGACCTTGACCGGCGTAAGCTCAGCCAAAAACGAGAGTCCTACCACGCCTACGAAGGCGATGATCCATCGCTCGGCGCGCTTGTAGGAGCTCGTCATGAGCATCGCCATCGATACTGCCGCCACGATGACGCAGCCCGCGCGCACGGGCAGCCCAAAGAGCATTTGAAGGGCAATCGCGCCACCCAGGACTTCGGCCATGGCGGTGGCGATGGTCGCGAGATAGGCGCTGGCGAGCACCATGTGTCCCACGATGCGGGGGAGGTAGTGTGTCGTGGCCTCGGCAAGACAGGTGCCCGTGGCGATGCCCAGGTGCGCCGCGTTGTGCTGCAGCACAATGAGCATAATTGTGGACAGCGTGACGATCCACAGCAGCGCGTAGCCAAACTGCGAGCCCGCGGCCATATTGGAGGCCCAGTTGCCCGGGTCGATAAAGCCGACGGTCACGAGCAGCCCGGGGCCGATGTGCCGGGCGATATCCAGACCTCCGTGGCCTCCGGTGCGGTGCGAGCCAAAGTGTTGTTTGAGATGGTTGAGCATGGTGAGCTCCTGCGTGCCGTTTGCTTGACGCCGCAAAGGATACCCGTTTTAGGCTAAGAAGTTAACCAAGACTAACAAAATTGTTGTATTTGAATAGGATGGTGGAAGGGGATTGCTGAAATGTCTTGATCTGTAACAACTAGGGATGGAAATTGGATCTTACTGTTACAGATTGAGATGTTTGAAGCGGTGAGCATACGGGCCGAACTTGGGGCCCTTGTCGTCGTCCTTGAGGTCGGCGGTGTCCACTCGTAGGGCGTGCGTTACGCGATTGTTTCGAAACGGGCGGGAAACACAACGGGCCGGCGATGCTCCTAGTATGCCTATTCAACTGACTGTCTAATATCTAGGGGAGGATCGCGATGCAGGCAGATTCCGCTCAGCAGCAGGGCCTTTATCGCCCCGAATTCGACCACGACGCATGTGGCATCGGAGCGCTTGCCGATATCAACGGTGAACGCCATCACCAGATTCTGGACGATGCGCTGTCCATTCTGGTCAACTTGGAGCACCGCGGCGGCACGGGACTCGAGAAGAACACCGGCGACGGCGCTGGCATCCTGTTCCAGGTTCCGCATCACTTTTTCCGTAAAGAGGCTCAAAAGTGCGGCCAGATTCTGCCGGCAGAGGGCGACTATGGCGTGGCCATGCTGTTCTTTCCGCAGGACGACAAGGGCGTAGAGGATGCCCGCCGCGTGTTTGAGGAGGGCTGCGCCGAGGCCGGCGTGCCGCTGCTCTTTTGGCGCGAGGTGCCGGTCGACCCGCACGACCTGGGCGAGACGGCCCGCGCCTGCATGCCCACTATCCTGCAGGCCTTCCTGGGCCGTCCGGACGACACGCCCGCCGGCGATGCCTTCGAGCGCCGCCTGTACGTGTGCCGCCGCACCATCGAAAAGAAGGCCGACGCCGAGTTTGCCCTGCGCGACAAGATCTTCTACGTGTGCTCCATGAGCTCGCGCACCATCGTGTACAAGGGCATGCTGGTCGCCACGCAGATGCGCCGCTTCTTCATCGACCTCAACGACGCCGCCGTCAAGACGGCCGTGGCGCTCGTCCACTCGCGCTACTCCACCAACACCACGCCCAGCTGGGAGCGCGCGCACCCCAACCGCTTTATCATCCACAACGGCGAGATCAATACCCTCAAGGGCAACGTCAACTGGATCCGCGCCCGCGAGCCCAACCTGTACAGCCCCGTGCTGCAGCATGATCTTGAGCGCGTGATGCCCATCATCAACCGCGAGGGTTCCGACTCCGCGATTCTGGACAACGTGCTCGAGTTTTTGGTTATGAACGGTCGCCCGCTTACGCGTGCCGCGTCCATGTTGCTGCCCGAGCCGTGGGACCATAACGACAGCCTGAGTGAGGAGCGCCGCGCCTACGACGCTTACCAGTCCATGCTCATGGAGCCGTGGGACGGCCCTGCCGCCATCGCCTTTACCGACGGCCGTACCCTGGGTGCTGCTCTCGACCGCAACGGCCTGCGTCCCGCCCGCTACTATGTGACGCGCGACGGTCGCTTTATGCTGGCAAGCGAGGTGGGTACCATCGAGGTGCGCCCCGAGAACATTCTGACGAGCGGCTGTCTGGGACCGGGCCAGATGCTCGAGGTCGATTTTGCCCGCGGTCGCGTGATCTACAACGACGAACTGCGCGCCCGCTATGCCAAGGAAAAGCCCTACCGTGATTGGATTGCCGAGGAGACGCTGACCGTTGACGCGCTCGATGAGCCCGTTGCGACAATGCCCGCCGAGGACGCCGAGGTGCCCGCTGCCGTGCGTATGGCCAAGCTCGGCTACCACTGGGATGACGTTGACGAGGTCGTGCGTCCCATGGCCCGGCAGGGCAAGGCGCCGCTCGCCTCGATGGGCATCGATGCGCCGCTGGCCTGCCTGTCCAAGAAGACGCGTTCGTTCTTTGACTATTTCTATCAGCTGTTCGCCCAGGTCACGAATCCGCCGATCGATGCCCTGCGCGAGCACATGGTGACTTCGACCACGCTCTATCTGGGCAACCACGGCAACCTGCTCGAGGATTCCCGCACGGCCTGTCAGCTGGTGCGCTTGGAGCGCCCGTTGCTGAGCGAGGAGGAGTTCGACCGCATCTGCGCCATCGACCGCGTGGGCTTTAAGACCCGTCGCTTCCGTGCCGTCTACCGCCGCGACGCCGGCGAGGGCGCGCTGCAGGCTGCGCTTAAGCAGCTTGCCGAGGACGTTGAGGCTGCGGTCCGCGACGGCGTGAACATCGTGGTGTTGAGCGACCGTGCTGCGGCGGGCGAGGTCCCTGTGCCGTCACTGCTCGCTGTGGGCTGCGTGCACAACCACCTGATCCGCGCCGGCGTGCGTACTTTTGCCGACATCGTGGTGGAGTGCGGCGACGCCGTGTCCCCGCACGACTTTGCGGCGCTGGTGGGCTACTCCGCGAGCGGTATCTATCCGTACAACGCGCATGCGTGCATTCGCGACTTGGCGGCACGCGGCGACCTGGACGTGACGGCCGAGCAGGGCATCGCCAACTACAACAAGGCTGCGACCGCCGGCATCGTCTCCATCATGTCCAAGATGGGCATCTCCACGGTGCAGAGCTACCACTCCGCGCAGATCTTCGAGGCCGTGGGCTTCACTCCGGAGTTCGTCAACGCGTACTTCGCCGGCACGGTGAGCCGTGTGGGCGGTATGGGTGTCGAGGACGTCGAGCGCGAGCAAAACGAGCACTACGACGCCGCGCTCGCTATCCTTAAGAGCCCGGCTCCCGATCAGCTGCCTACGTTGGGCCTGACCAAGTGGCGCCCGCTCGGCGGCGAGGATCACCTCATCGATCCGCAGACCATCTACTTGCTGCAGACCGCCTGCCGTGAGGACAGCTACGACACCTTTAAGGAGTACAGCGCCCGCCTGCACCGCACCGGCCGTGCCGTGCGCCTGCGCGACCTGCTGGACTTTGATGCCAGCGGCCGCACTCCGGTGGCACTCGACGAGGTCGAGCCCGCGCTCAACATCGTCCGCCGCTTTAACACCGGCGCCATGTCGTACGGCTCCATCAGCAAGGAAGCACATGAGTGCATGGCCATCGCCATGAACCGCCTGCATGGCCGTTCCAACTCCGGCGAGGGCGGCGAGGACCCGCGTCGCGAGACCCCGCTGGCTAACGGTGACTCCAAGAACTCCGCCATCAAGCAAGTGGCAAGCGCGCGCTTTGGCGTGACGAGCCGCTATCTGTGCAGTGCCTTCGAGATTCAGATCAAGATGGCCCAGGGCGCCAAGCCCGGCGAGGGTGGCCACCTGCCCGGTAAGAAGGTCTATCCCTGGATCGCCGAGGTCCGTCAGTCCACGCCCGGCATCGGCCTGATCTCACCTCCGCCGCACCACGACATCTACTCCATCGAGGACCTGGCGGAGCTTATCTTCGATCTTAAGAACGCCAACCCCGGCGCTCGCGTGTCGGTCAAGCTGGTCAGCGAGGCCGGTGTCGGCACCATCGCCACCGGTGTGGCCAAGGGTGCCGCCGACAAGATTTTGATCAGCGGCCACAACGGCGGCTCGGGTGCCGCTGCTCGCGATTCCATTTGGCACGCCGGTCTGCCGCTGGAGCTCGGTCTTGCCGAGGCCCAGCAGACGCTGCTGCAAAACGGCCTGCGCTCGCGCGTGGTGCTCGAGGCCGACGGCAAGCTCATGGACGGCACCGATGTTGCCGTCGCCTGCCTGCTGGGTGCCGAGGAGTTTGGCTTTGCGACCATGCCGCTCATCTCGATGGGCTGCCTCATGCAGCGCGACTGCCAGCAGGATACCTGCCCCGCCGGCATCGCTACGCAAAACTGCCGCCTGCGTCGCGGCTTCCGCGGCAAGCCAGAGCACGTCGAGCACTTTATGCTCTTTGTTGCCGAGCAGCTGCGCGAGGTCATGGCGAGCCTGGGCTTCCGCACCGTCGACGAGATGGTCGGCCATCCCGAGTGCCTGCGCCAGATCGAGGTCCCGGGCAACCGCAAGGCCAACCTGCTCGATCTGTCGCCCGTGCTGGCAAGCGCGACCTGTGAGTTTGGTGCCCACATCCCGGGCGCCGACGGCCGTCACTTCCTGCCCCAGATGGCTGCGGACAGCGAGCTCGACAAGACGCTCGACTCCACGTTGTTTGTGCCCTATACGGCCGATGCCCGTGCGCACCTGCGTCCGATTCGCTTCCGCGCCGATATCGCCAACGTCAACCGCTGCGTGGGCACCATCTTGGGCAACGCGGTGACCAAGGCGCATCCCGAGGGCCTGCCCGCCGGCTCCATCACCATCGATTGCGATGGTTCGGCCGGTCAGAGCTTTGGCGCCTTCCTGCCGCGCGGCATTACGCTCAACGTGTGCGGCGACGCCAACGACTACTTTGGCAAGGGCCTTTCGGGCGGCGAGGTGTCGGTGCGCCCCAACCCGCATGCGACCTACAAGTTCGACGAGAACATCATCGTGGGCAACGTTGCGTTCTTTGGCGCTACGAGTGGCCGCGGCTTCATTAACGGCCTGGCCGGCCAGCGCTTTGGCGTACGCAACTCCGGTGCCACGGTGGTGGTCGAGGGCTGCGGCAACCATGGCTGCGAGTACATGACGGGCGGTCTGGCGCTCATCCTGGGCGAGGTCGGGCAGAACTTCGCCGCCGGCATGACGGGCGGCGTGGCTTACGTCTTTGACCAGTACGGCACGCTCGATGCCCGTGTGAACCACGAGAGCGTTGAGCTCAAGGCCCCGACGGCCGGCGAGCTGGCGCAGATTCGTGCGCTCATCCAGGAGCACGTGGACGCGACGCAGAGCCCGCGCGGCATTAAGCTGCTCTACAGCTTTGAGACGATGAGCAAGCACTTTGTGAAGGTCATTCCGACCGAGTACGAGCGCGTGCTGGCGATTGTCGCCGCCGCCGAGGCCGTCGGCAAGACGCATGCGCAGGCAGAGGAGCTGGCGTTTGACATTGTGACCGGTCGCGCGAGTGCCGCGGATGTCGCTCGCTTCGATGCCGCGGGCGGCGCTGCGGGCGCTGCGTCCACCACCGCCAGCTCTGTTGCTTCGACCAAGAAGGAGGCGTAAGTGCCATGGGTAAGCCCGGTGCTTTTCTTGATATCGATCGCGTGACCCACGAGCTTCGCCCCGTGGAGGAGCGCAGCCATGATTTTGATCCGCTGTACGTGGAGCTCGATGACGATGCGCGCCGTGCCCAGGCGAGCCGCTGCATGATGTGCGGCGTGGCGTTTTGTCAGATGGGCGCGAGCTTTGGCAAGGCGCGTCCGAGTGGCTGCCCGCTGCACAACCTGATTCCCGAGTGGAATGAGCTGGTGTACCGCGGCCGCTGGGACGAGGCTGCCGAGCGCCTGTCGCTCACCTCGCCCATGCCCGAGTTTACGAGCCGCGTGTGCCCGGCGCTGTGCGAGGCCGCGTGCAACCTGGGTTCGGTCGACGGCCAGCCCACGACGATTCATGACAACGAGCGTGCGATCAGCGACCATGAGTGGGCAAATGGCGGTCCGCGTCGCTTTGAGCCGGCGGGGGAGGGCGCACCCACGGTCGCCGTGGTGGGCTCCGGTCCTGCTGGTCTGGTGGCAGCATGGGAGCTCGCGCGTCGCGGCGCCCGCGTGACGGTGTTTGAGCGTGACGACCGTCCGGGCGGCCTGCTCATGTACGGCATTCCCAACATGAAGCTCGAGAAGTCTGTGGTCGAGCGCCGCGTGGCGCTCATGCGCGAGCTGGGTATTGTCTTTGAGCTGGGCGCTGACGTTACGAACCCTGCGGTAGCGGCCAAGCTCAATGGCTTTGACGCCGTTGTGGTGGCTGCCGGCGCTCGTGCACCCCGCGGTCTTTCGGCTACGAATGTGGATGCCCCGGGCGTGGTGTATGCCGTGGACTACCTGACGGCTTCGACCGTCTCGGTGCTCGATGGTGGTGAGCCCGCGGTGAACGCGCGTGGCCTGGACGTTGTGGTCATTGGCGGCGGCGATACCGGCAACGACTGCGTGGGCACCGCGGTGCGCCAGGGTGCGCGCAGTGTGCGCCAGTTTGAGTTCTTGCCGGCCGCGCCCGATAAGCGTGCGGCGAGCAACCCTTGGCCGCAGTGGCCCAACGTTAAGAAGACCGACTACGGTCAGCAGGAGGCTATCGCTGCCATGGGCGGCGAGATGCGTGCCTGGGGCGTGGATACGCTCGAGGTGCTGCTGGACAAGAAGGGCGCGGCAGCGGGCCTGCGCGTGGTCGATCTGGATTGGTCGGCCGGCAAGCCCGAACGCATCGCGGGCTCCGAGCACGAGGTGCCGGCCCAGCTGGTGCTCATCGCCTGTGGCTTTACGGGTCCGGAGCGCAGCGTGTTCGAAGCTGTCGGCGTACCTGTTGCCACGGCGGGCCGCCCGCTGCCTGTGATGGTCGCCGAGGGCTCGCATCTTGCGGCGCGTGTCGACGGCGTCGCCGCGGGCGCCACACCGGTGTATGTTGCCGGTGATGCGCGCAACGGCAGCTCGCTCGTGGTGAACGCTATGGCCGACGCCCTGGCCTGCGCTGCCGAAGTCGCCGACGCGCTGGAGCTGTAAAGTAGTCATTTAAGAACGTCCCCAATGACTGGTCATTTTTGTCTAGTCGTTGGGGACACTCTTTGCGAGCGATTTGCTCGTTTGTCGACGTACGGGTGTTCATTTGTCGACTTCTTGGGCTGTGGTCACCTGTTGTTTCTGTGGTGGCTGCGGGTATCTGGCTCAAAAGGGCGGGTTGGCCGTCTATGTTTACCTGCGGTTTTGTTGCGGTGCGCATTTTCGGTCAAGCTTTTCGTCAAGTCTTTGGTCAGCATCTGGTTTGCAGCCGGAGGCCTATTTTGCCCGCGCTGGTCGTGGCTGCCCACCCTCCTCGTAAGCTCAAATTGAGGTCCATCAGTTTGAGGAGGATGCCATGACTGATCACGCTTTAGATCGAGTGCAGCTGGCCGAAGCCGTCGGCAACGATATTGCCGACATGGCCCATTTTTGGATGCTGCGGAAGTTCCAGTTTTTGGAGCCGGCGCGCGAACAGTTCGAGATCATTGTCGACCCGTGGCTCAGCTATTGCACCGAGCCTTCGCAAAACGAAATCATGGCCTACAACATGGCATTTACCGATTGGCTGCTCTTCGAGCGCCCCTATCGCCATGGCAAGACGCTGCTCGAGCTGTATGTTGACGAGCCACCGGCATCGCTTTCGCCTGCCTCGCTCAAGCGGCTCGAGCAGGTGCGCGACACACAGTATTTCTCGCGCTTTGGCATTTTGGGCAAGGATCCTGCGAACGGCACGGTTGCGCTGAAGGATACGCGCACCGACCGTCGCTTTGATGTCTACGACCCGCATATCGTGCAAAAGGAGCATTGGAGCGACGGTGCGATTGCGGTGCGCCTCGCCTGCGTCGACGATGTCTGGCTGACGGCGGGGCAGCTCTACCTCTACGACATAGCGCGCCTGAGCGATACGGCGATCGACGGGCCCGGCGCCGTCCATCCGGAAGACCTAGAAGATGGCTTCGACACCTCGCGTATCAGCTTCTTTTTGCGCCTGGTCCGCGACATCATGGGCGCCCAGGGGCGCTACGTAAAGTCCCTCAACATCTACGAGCAGGAGTGGGAGTAGGGGATGTGACTGGTGTCGCCCTACAGCCCTGACTTTGTCTCAATCTGTAACGTTTAGGGATAAAAACCGGTCTACCTGTTACAGATCGAGACGAACGCTTGGGCGCCGCTGGTTTGTCTAAATCTGTAACGTTTGGGGGCTGGAGAACGTCTAACTGTTACAGATTGAGACGGAAGGTTGGCGGCTGCCGAAAGATCTTGTTCTGTAACAACTAGAGGCTCAAAGACTGTCTTCCTGTTACAGATCAAGACATTTGTCAGCGGAGGCAACGGTGACGATGGTCCATTTGTCTGACGTGGTGGTGATGAAAGTGTCTAATACCGTTCTCAAACACAAACATGCGACTCGCAACACGTTGGCGCGGAATAGGATGCTCGCGCGGCTCACGGAGACGGCCAAGCAAGGTGCGCTGCTCGCAACGCATGACAATACCGAGCTCATGTGGCTGCGACGCCATGTTGGAACCGACGATATCGCGGAGCCCGAGCCGTACCTGTTCTGTTTTCAGCATGATTGGGATGCATTGACGCCGGCGGAGCGAGCGCTGAGGACTATCAGAGGGCTTGCGGAATTTCATCCCGATTGGGCGTTTTGGGGATATGACGCCGCACTGATATGGGGTCTGGAGGTGCCGAATGATCTGCTTGGGCCGCGTTTTCTTGTTAAGACGGGTTGTTCGGTGACGTTGAGCAGCGGGTGCAGGTTGTTGCGTCCACAGATGGCGGGCGCGCTCGAGCGTGTTGATGGCGTGCGGGTGACGTCGTTTTGGCGCACGGTGGAGGAATGCTTGCTGCGTGCGCCGTTCTCCTACGGGTTGGCGATTGCCGATTCTGCACTGCGGGCGAAAGGCGTATCACGTGGGGATTTGTGCGAGCGCCTCCGCGCCGATTGCGAGGGCAGGCGAGGGTATCGCAGGGCACAGGTGATCGCGTCGTATGCGGACGGGCTGTCCGAAAACGGCGGCGAGTCTCGGTTCCGAGCGTTCTTTATTGCGTACGGCTTTCCGGTTCCGGAGCTGCAGGTGGAGTTTCGCGACCCGCTCGATCCAAGCCAGGTGTTTCGGGTTGATTATTTCTGGAGGCTCGAGGATGGGACATGTGTCATCGGCGAGCTCGACGGGAAGGGAAAGTATACCCTGCAGGATGGTGGGGATCGGGGGTCGGTCGACCCATTCGTGGCAGAACGTCAGCGAGAGTCCCATCTGACGATGCTCGGGCACAAGGTGCTTCGGTTTACGTTTGATGAACTCAAGAACCCGGGGAAGCTGGCTGAAAAGATGAGACTGGCGGGAATTCCACAGCGGGCCGATCTGGCTGAGGAATGGAGACGCCAGTGGTATGGGCGCTAAGGGGTGCAACTGACGCGAATGTGGTTGTTCCTGCCGAGTTTGTCTCGATCTGTAACAACAAGGGGCCGTTTGGCCTCGCAGCTGTTACAGATCGAGACAGAAGGTTGGCTGCCGCTAAAAGATCTCGATCTGTAACATCTAACGGCCAAAATTCGACCCAACTGTTACAGATTGAGACGGAAGGTTGGCGGCTGCCGAAAGATCTCGATCTGTAACGGGAAGGGGCCCAATAACCCTGTACCTGTTACAGATTGAGACATTCCCCTGATGTTGCCGGGGTGGGGCTCAACGTATTCCGTCCCCCACATCCCCTCTTCCCTCCGTTAACCGATGCGTCTGCAGCAATCCAGCGGGACTAGGTAATAATGGACAAATGTTGAAGTTTTCTGAGGGGGAGGAGCTCGATATGGCGTCTGCCGATCGTTCCACGTTGTTTATCAATGCGACCGTCCTGGATGGTTCGGAACATATGGAGCCGCAGCCCGACATGGCCGTGGCCGTTGAGCGCGGTGTCATCACGTGGATGGGGCCGAGTGCTGTGGCGCAGGCGCCTGCAGGTGCCGAGGTCATCGACCTGGCAGGGGCGTATCTCATGCCAGGCCTCATCAATATGCATGTGCATCTGTGCGGTTCGGGCAAGCCGGTGTCGGCGGGCGATGCGGGCGCGCTGATGAAGAAGCTCGATAATCCCGTGGGGCGCGCCATCGTGCGCCATATCCTCAAGGGCAGCGCTCAGCAGCAGCTGGCAAGCGGCGTGACCACGGTGCGCGGCGCGGGCGACCCGCTGTTTGCCGATCTGGCCGTGCGCGATGCTATCGATGCCGGCAAGTATCAAGGTCCTCGCCTGGTGGCGCCGGGAACGGGCGTCACGGTGCCGGGCGGCCATGGTGCGGGCCTGTTCGCCCAGGTGGCCAACAGTTCCGCCGAGGCAGCCGAACAGGTGCGCGACCTGTATGCGCGCGGTGCCGACGTCATTAAGCTGTTCGTGACGGGCGGCGTGTTCGATGCGACCGAGGTGGGCGAGCCGGGCGTGCTGCGTATGCCGGTGGAGGTTGCCGCGGCGGCATGCAAGGCGGCGCACGATATGGGCCTTCCGGTTATGGCCCATGTCGAGAGTACCGAGGGCGTGAAGGCCGCGCTTGAGGCCGGCGTTGACACGATTGAGCACGGCGCTCCGTTGACACCCGAAATCTTGGAGCTGTATCGTGGCGCCGCGGGCACACAGCTCGAGGGGCGTGCGCCGAGTGTGACCTGCACTATCAGCCCGGCGCTGCCGTTTGTATTGCTCGACCCGGAAAAGACCCATTCGACCGACACGCAAAAGAAGAACGGCGACATCGTGTGCTCGGGCATCATCGAGAGCGCCCGTGCCGCACTGGAAGCTGGCGTTAAGGTGGGCCTTGGCACGGACTCGAGCTGCCCGTTCGTGACGCAGTACGACATGTGGCGTGAGGTGGCCTATTTTGCCAAGTATGTCGGCGTGAGCAACGCCTTCGCGCTGCACACGGCCACGCAGGTCAATGCTGAGCTACTGGGGCTGGGCGGCGAGACCGGCACGATCGAGTGCGGCAAGGCCGCCGATATCCTGGTGACGCGCAAGAATCCGCTCGATGACCTGTGCGCACTGCGTGAGCCGATGCACGTGATGTGCCGTGGTGATCTGGTGCGCAAACTCAAGGTGAAGCGTATTCCCGAGGTGGACGCCGAGCTCGACGCGATTATGGCCATGCCTGCCGAGGCGTTGGCCGAGGAGCTTGCCCGCGATGGCGTGGCGTAAGCGCGCGATATGGCGATGCGACAAAGGGACAATCCTTTTGTCATAATCAGAAAAAGCCGAGGTCCCAGTGCGAGGCCTCGGCTTTTATTTGTCCCATGGTATGGCGGCTATGAGCGCGTCTCCATCTTGGCATGGCACTTGGGGCAGGTGACGCGGATCTTGCCTTTGCCCTTGGGAACGGAGAGCATCTGGCCGCAGTTGGGGCACTTGAGATAGGCCGTGGTCTTGCGGCCCTTCCACATCTTCTTGGCTGTGCGCTTGGCACGTTCAAAGTCTTCCTTGCTAGTACCGGCTGCGCGCGAGGCGTTGGCCGCTGCAGCTCCGCCGCCCAAGCTAGCTACAAACTTGCCCAAGCCGGGTACGTTTGCAGTCGCGGCGACAAAGGCCTCGTTCTCCTTGCGACGTGCATCGATATTTTTGGACAGGCCGCGCAGCACGCCAATCACGATTACGGCGATGGCAATCCAGCTGAGCCACTGGATACGAGCCATCGAACCGATCATGGCGATGATAATGCCTGTGAAGCCCATCACGATGGTGAGTTCGTCAGCGCCATTGCGGCCCTTCATAAAGTCATTCATGCAAATTGCCTTTCATTCGATATGCCGCACGCCTTTATACCCGATTTAGAGCAAGGGGGACAGGTTAATCTGCACCAATGTGGTGCAAACGTACCTGTCCCCGGAATACCAAGACGGTGCAAAGAAGTCTGTCCCCAATGCCCCAATTACTTGGAGAGTTTGTCGACGACGCGTTCGATTTCGGCGAGCTTGGCGGCTTTGAGGTCTTCGTCGCCCGATTCGATTGCCGAAGTCACGCAGCCCTCGATATGCGCCTTGAGCACGTCGGCGTTAATGCGCGCGAGGAGCGCCTGTGTGGCCATGAGCTGCGTGGAAATATCGACGCAGTAGCGGTCCTCATCGACCATCCGCAGGATGCCGTCGATCTGACCGCGTGCCGTCTTGAGCATGCGGGTCACCGATTTATGGTCTGCCATCATAGCGGGTCCTCGTTTCTGGTCGATGGGGTCGAATGCTTCTGGTAGCTGCTACGCGGCGGCCACGGACAGGGCGTGGAACTTCTCGCCCGCGGCCTCGACAGCGGCGGCGAGCTGCTCGGCGGTCACGGTGTCGGCGCACTCCACCTGGACGGTCTGGGTCTCGTGATCGGCGTCGGCGTCGGTCACGCCGGCTACGTTGAGCAGCGCCGTCTCGACGGTGGCGTCGCAGTGGCCGCACATGAGGCCGGAAGTCTTGATTGTGAAACGCATGGGTATTCCTCTCTGTTGTGTCGGCTTTCCCAGGCACCCGACCTTGACCTTCAAGCCGTCGCTCGCGTACCAAAGTACGCGTCGCTCCTCTTTCAGGTCAATCTCGGGCACCTGGAAAACCCGTTCTAAATGGACTTAATGGTGATCCTATTTTGCCACTTTGGGCTTAAAGGATTTTAGGCGCAGAGCGTTGCTTACGACACATACGCTCGACAGGCTCATGGCCGCGGCGCCAAACATCGGCGAGAGCTGCCACCCGGTGAGCGGGAAGAACACGCCCGCCGCCAGTGGAATGCCGATGCCGTTGTAGAACAACGCCCAGAACAGGTCCTGCTTGATGTTGCGGATCGTGGCGCGCGAAAGCTCGATGGCGCGGGCGACGTCCATGAGGTCGCTGCGCATGAGTACCACGTCGGCGCCCTCCTTGGCGATGTCGGCGCCGGTGCCGATAGCAAGGCCCACGTCGGCGCGCGCCAGGGCGGGGGAGTCGTTGATGCCGTCGCCCACCATGGCGACCTTACTGCCCGCATCCTGCAGCTCGCGCACGTGGCGCTCCTTGTCGGCGGGAAGCACGTCGGCGATGACCTGCTTGCTGGTCAGTCCCACGCGGCGGGCGATGGCCTCGGCCGTCACGTGGTTGTCGCCGGTGAGCATGCGCACGTCGACGCCAAGCGAGCGCAGTGCGGCGATGGCCCCGGCGCTCGTCTCCTTGACCTCGTCAGCCACGGCAATGGTGCCGGCAAGCTCGCCGTTCTTGGCAAAGAACAGCGGCGTCTTGCCCTCGGCGGCAAATTGTTCGGCAAGACCCGCGGGCACGGTAACGCCCAGCTCGTCCATCAGGCGTACGTTGCCGGCTGCAATGGCGTTTTGCCCCTCGCGCGCCGTAACGCCTCGCCCGGGCACGGCAGTAAAGTCCTCGACCATGCGCGCGACGATCCCGCGTGTCTCACACTCGGCCATAATCGCCTCGGCCAGCGGGTGCTCGCTCGAGCGCTCCAACGCGGCGGCCAACTTGAGCAGCGCCTTTTCGCTCATGGCGGGCGAGCCGTCAGCGCGCGTGGCTACCACGATATCGGTCACGGCAGGCTTGCCGCGGGTGACCGTGCCCGTCTTATCGAGCACCACGGTGCCCACGCTGCGCAGGTTCTCCAGCGCCTCGGCGCTCTTAAACAGAATGCCCATCTCGGCGCCCTTGCCGGTGCCGACCATAATGGCGACGGGCGTGGCCAGGCCCAGCGCGCACGGGCAGCTGATCACCAGCACAGCGACGGCGGAGGTGAGCGCCTCATTCACGTCGCTGGTCAGTGCCATCCACACCACAAAGGTCACGGCCGAGATCACGAATACCACAGGCACGAACACGCCGGCGACCTTGTCGGCCAGTCGAGCAATGGGTGCCTTGGTGGCGTTGGCGTCCTCGACGAGCTGGATAATCTTGGCGAGCGACGTGTCAGCGCCCACACGCGTAGCGCGGAAGGTAAACGATCCGGTGCGGTTGACGGTGGCGGCGTTGACGGTGGCGCCGGCGGTCTTCTCCACGGGGATGGACTCGCCGGTCAGTGCGCTTTCGTCCACGGCCGAAGCGCCCTCGAGTACCACGCCGTCGACAGGGATGGACTCGCCGGGGCGCACACGCAGCACCTGGCCGGGCAGAATGGCATCGACATCGACGGTGGTCTCGGTACCGTCGACGGCCACGACGGTCGCGGTCTTGGGCGCCAGGTCAATGAGCGCCTCGATGGCGCCGCCAGTCTTGGATTTGCTGCGTGTCTCGAGATATTTGCCTACGGTGACGAGCGACAAGATCGTGCCGGCGCTCTCAAAATACAGGTTGTCCATGCTCGTCATCATGGCCTCGTGGACCTGACCCGCGGCTAGCTGGTCGGCCATGATGAACATGGCGTAGAGCGACCAGGCGATGGACGCGGTGGCGCCGACGGCGATGAGAGCGTCCATGGTGGGCGCGCCGTGCGCGAGCGATTTAAACCCGTTGATAAAGTAGGCGTCGTTGACGTAGACGATGGGGATGAGCAGGACGAGCTCGGTGAGCGCGAGCGTCATGCTGTGGGTGTGGTCGGTGAAGATGCCGGGCAGCGGCCAACCGAGCATGTGCCCCATGCCTATGTAAAACAGCGGGATGAGGAAGATAATCGAGATGATGAGGCGGGTGCGCATGGCGGAGGCGGCGGCCTCCAGCTTTTTGGTGGGCGACTCCATATGGGCGGCGTCGGACCTGGCTTGCGCACTTCCGCTTTGGACAGCGTCGGTGCCCGTGCTGATGGGCGAGGCCGAGTAGCCCGCGCGGTCGACAGCGGTGCAGATGTCGTCGGGGGAGACCTGCGCAGGGTCGTAGTCCACCAGCATAGAGCCGGCGAGCAGATTGACCGCGACGCTTTGGACGCCGTCGAGCTTGCTCACGGCACGGTCCACGTGCGCCTGGCAGGCGGCGCATGTCATGCCGCCCACATCGAACTTATCTTGAGCCATGGCTTCTCCTTTCTGTGGTTCGCTGTTGGAATTGTTAACCTGATGATACTATACACCCATACCCCCTGGGGGTGTCTAGTAGTAGTTGGAATGTATGACTTTTCATTACAGATGAGGGTGGCTGCTCAATCGGCGGTCGTCTTTGCCAAATATCTCAATCTGTAACGTCTGGACCGGTTTTTGAACCATAGCTGTTACAGATTTAGACAAACATTTCAGCCGAAAACTAACGTCTCGATCTGTAACAACTAGACCCCGTTTTACCGAGTATTTGTTACAGATCGAGACAATCTCGGAGCAGATACCCCGGGCATACAACGTAAAACGCCGGGGCGCCCGCGTGATGGGCGCCCCGGCGCATGCTGGGCAGGGTTTGCGAAGCGGTGGGAGGGAGGAGAAGCCGTCCTCCTGAAATCCTTACTCCTGACGACGCTTCTTGTCGGTCAGGAAGACGCCAGCGGCTACGAGCACGACACCTCCGATGACAAACGTCTCACCGGTGAGCGCAGCATTGTCGCCTGTGGTGGGAAGTGCCGAGTTGGCGGCCGTCTTGGCGTTGCCGGTAGACGGCTTTCCAGCAGCCGGCTTAGCGGCAGCCTGCGTGATCTTGGCCTGCTCGGCCTTCGCTGCCTCTTGCTCCTGGCGGGCGATCTCGTCCTTCAGGGCTTGCTCGGCGGCTACGCGTTTTGCCTTCGCCTCGTTGTAGGCATTGAGCGCTGCGGTGTAGGCGGGCGTCGCAGCATCAAGGTCTGCCTGAGCGGCATCAAGTGCGGCCTTTGCGTTATGTTCTGCCTGCTTGGCGGCGACGCACTTGGCAAAGAGGGCATTGAGCGTATCATTCGCGTTTGCATCAGAGCCAGTAGCAATGCCGTTTTCGACGTTGATGGACTTTAGCTTTCCGAGGGTAGCGACAGCGGCATCCGATGCGGCCTGAGAATTCTCGATCGCCTGTTCGGCGTTCGCGATGGCATCATTTGCCGCACCAAGGGCGACTCCGGCCTCAGTCACTGCTGCGTCGGCGTCCTTCTTGGCCGCCTTGGCCGCGGTAAGATTGTTGGCCGCGTTGCTCAGGGCGTCGGCATGGGCCTTCTTTGAAGCAAAGTCGTTTTTCGCCGTGGTCAGATCGCTCGCAGCGTGCTCCGCGGTCGCCGCCTTGGCCTCGGCGTTGTCCTTCGCGGTGTCGAGGGCCTGCTTCTTGGCAGCCGCGTCGCGCTCCGCCTTTTCGAGAGCACTCTGGGCAGACGTCTGGGCTGCCGTGGCTTCATCAAGCGTTTGATGGGCCTTGTCAGCCTTTTCCTGAGCCGCAGCAACATCGGCAGAATACTTGGCAAGTTCCTTCTTTGCATCTTGCAGAGCCTGCTGCTTTACGAGAGTTTCTGCCTTGGCGTCATCAACCTTCTTCTGACTCTGAGCGGCTTGCTCTTGCGATGCCTTAAGCTCGGCGCGCTTCTGGTTGACGACCTGCTCTGCGGTCGCCACGTTACTTTGGGCGGCTTTGACCTGGTCTTCGGCTTCGGTAACTTTTCCGTTTGCCTTGGCGAGATTCTGCTCTGCTAGGGCAACAGCGGCGGCGGCACTTGCTACGCTGTCGTTCTTGGCGGCAAGGTTGCTGTTCGCGGTATCAACGCCTTCCTGCTTTTGAGCGACGAGGGTCTCAGCTACCTTTACGGCATTGGCTTTCGATGCTGCTGTGCTGCGCTTTTGTTCAAGGTCCGTCTTTGCGGCGGCGAGCTTTTCGCTGGCTTTGGAGAGGCTCAGCTGATACTGATCAAAGAGATTCTCGAGTTCATCGATCGAGTATTCTTTCTCGTACGAACCGTAATTATTGTCGATCTCCAAGACGAACACATACGGCCAAAGGGTTCCGCGCGAGTTGATGCCGTATCCCATGGTTTTGGCGTTAGGTTGTACGATATTCAAATAATGGCCGACGGTGTCAAAACCCACGCCTTGGGCTCCGAATTCGGTACCGTGACTCCAGAAAGTCTTCCAAGCATCTTTGGGGGCAACGTTGCCAAGGCCGGCTTTCGCTGCAGCATCGTCAAATATTTTCTTTTCGCCATCAACCCATTGGTGCGCGATGTTTTCTTTCGTGCTGAAGTTCCAAGCGGCATTTTCAAATCCGGCATAGTCTGAGTGCCCCTTCGTTGCGTCGGAGTAATTGGAATCAGACTGAGCGATTGCCATTTGCTCTGCCGTTACCTTAAGCTCGCTAAGGCCGACGCTTTTGCGATATTCATTAATTTCGCGCAGCTTGCCAAACGAAAGCTTGGCGTTGTCGAGTGACGTGCCGTCTTTTTTATCGCCAATGGTCGTCGGGTTTTTATCGCTCTGCCTATAGATGATGTTTGCAGCGTCGTTGGCACCGATGAACTGGTAGAAGCCGATGACGCTCTGCGCCTCCGCCGTCGTTGCCTTATCGGTTGCCGCCTTGCACGTATCGTATGCTTTCTGTGCATCGATAACGGCTTGATCGGCGGCCGCCTGGTTTGCCTTGGCAGTTTTGAGCGCCTTGTCTGCCTGCTCCTTCTCGGCTTTTGCCTGATCGACTTGTTTCTGAGCGGCCTTTGCTTTCTCCAGTTCGGTAGCATGTGCCTGCTTTGCCGAGGTCAACTCCGATTGCGCCGCATCGGCTTTCGTCTGGGCTGCCGTTACATCATTTTCGGCTGCTGCGACTGTCTGCTTCTTGGCTTCGAGCTCGCTTTCGGCACCGGTGAGGGCGTCCTGCTTGGATGCAACGTCGCTATTTGCCTGAGAAAGGCCTGCTTCGGCAGCCGCCTGCTGCTGCTTCGCCTGGTCGAGTGCGCTTTGGGCAGCATCGACCTTTGCCTGGGCGGCGTCATACTCCGGGCCCTCGGCGCCTGCCTTTGCGGCCGCCAAATCGGCTTGTGCGCTGTCGTACGCTGTCTGTGCCGCAACTAGCTTACCATCCGCGGCGGTCTTTTCCTGCTGAGCGGAAGCCAGCGTGCCTGCCGCCTCGTCGTAAGCGCTCTGCGCGGCGCTCTGAGCCTGCTGGGCATCGGCGAGCGCGGAATCGGCAGCGGCCTTTGCAGCCTTTGCTTGGTCCAGAGCGGCCTGCGCATCTGCGGCAGCCTGCTCGGCGACCTTGATTTCCTCCGGCGTTGCGTTGGCGGCTGCCTTCTGGGCTGCCTCGAGCTTGGCCTGCGCATCAGCTGCCGCCTGCTTTGCGGCATCAAGGACCTTCGACTTGTCCTCGGCGTCGGTCTTGGCTGCATCGAGCTTTCCTTGGGCATCCTTCAGCGTGGCACTGGCGCTGTCGGCCGCCTTGACGCTTTCATCGAGCTGGCGAGCATATTCGGCGCGCGCGGCGGCCTCTGCCTGCGAATTATCGGAGACGGAGGCGTCATAGGTGCTTTGTGCGTTGTCGCGGGCCGCCTGCTTTTCGGTATAGGGGGCAGCCACCGTGTCGTAGTCGGATTTGGCGTCTGCCTCGGCAGCCTTTGCGGCATCGATCGCAGCCTGCAGGTCGGCAATCTTCTGGGCGTTTGCCTTTACTGCGGAGCCTGCCGCCTCGCCGGCGTGGACAGCAAGCGGCGACATGATCGCGTCCTGTGCCGTGGTATCACTTGCATCGTTGGCAAATGCCGAGAACGGCGCGAGCAGCGTCGAGCCAGTCATAGCGATGGTGGTTGCCGCGGTGACGGCGAGTCGTGTTGCCTTGTGGCCCGAGAATGTGGGGCGAGGCTCGGCGCCGCCTGAGACTTTCAAGTGTTTAGGTGCGTACTTTGCCATTTCTTCTCCCAATCGTTGAAGGGGTACCTATGACAATTCGTACGTTACGACCGCCGAAAGGGTTCCTGTTGCGCAACATTGGCAAGGAAATATCGACACACTTGAATCACATTTACGAGGCGAAGTTCTCGGCAAGCTAATGTCTCGTTCTGTAACATCTAGAGAGGTTTTTGACCCTTTACTGTTACTGATTGAGACGTTGTCTCGCGGGGTGGGGGTTTGTCTCGATCTGTAACATCTAGACCCGTATCTGCCGAGCTGGTGTTACAGATCGAGACAATTGCCGGGGAGGGGCCCCGCCGCGGCAAGGCGCCCGCTGCCTAGATGCAGGATCCGGGGATCACGCAGGTTCGCTTGTTAGGCTTTTCCGCAGGCGTTGCGTACGTAAAGACGTCGCCGTCGTGGCCCACACGGTTTATGTAGAGCGTGCCTTCGGTCTCCGATGAGTCGGGGCTCACCGTGCGCTCCCACCAGCAGGTGTCCTTGCCCTTCCACTGGCGGACCATCGTCTCGTTCGTGGAATACGGGCTCACCTTGAGCTCGCGGAAGAGCTGATACTCCTTGCCCTCGCCGTTGTAGATTTCTGCCAGGTAGTGATAGTCCTTGGCAAACGAATCGGGCGGTTGCGTACCGCACAGCTCGACCATGGCGGGCAGCCAAAGGGTTGCGGGCAACTCGCTCAGACACGATGCACTGTTGGCGGCGCCAGCGTTATTCGAGACCTTTTTGACAGATTTGATGAGCGCGCGCAACTTGTTGGGCAGCAGCTTAAGGCCGTCGCCGTCGAGCCATTCCCGCAGCTCGCAATCTGCCCAGCCGGAGCTCGGCGGTTCAGCCGCAGCGTTGCGCTCGGCAATACCGGCGTCGAACATAAACGTTAGCCCTGCCTTGCCCGTACCGTCCAGAAGCTCATCGTGACGGATGCCCACAAGCTGCGCGCCGACCTCCAGCCCGTTGGTGAGTTTCACGCGCTTGGTACACGGATAGGGGATATGCCCATCGGCATCGAGCAGGTGGTAGCGCTTGGCAATCTCGCGTGCCTCGCTACGGGTCTCGGCGGCCTTAATCTTGAGCGAAATCTCCTGCAGCTGATCCCAGGTGTAGTCGTCAAGTGAACCGCGGATGCCATCGAGGTAGTCGGGGATGCCAAAGCCATGGGTTGCCGCGCCAATGACGCCGAGCCCCGCAACGACTGCAGCGACGCCGCCGATAATAAAGCGACGGCGGGTCATGGCATCGTTCCGGGCCTGCTCCAGGATCTCTCTCGCGCGCTCGCCGGCGACGTCGACCTTAAGGTGCGTACCGGAGTCGATGTCAATCGCGGCCTCGTCTCCTGTGCCTTCGCGGCCCTCGGATTCGGCATCGGCGAGGTATGCCGAGAGCACCTCGAGCATCTGCTGCTCGGTGGGACGATCGCACTGCTCGACTGAGAGACCCTTCATGATGATTTGGACGAGCGCTTCATCGCCCTCGCAGCGCGGCTCGAGCGGTGCCGGCTTGGTCTTGGTCTTTACGAGATAGAACGAGCCGGTTGCAGCGGCGTCCGTCGACTCAAAGTCAAACGGTTTGCGACCGCTGTAGAGCTGGTACAGAATGCTCGAAAGCGCATAGACGTCGATTGCCGGCGAACGGCGAAGGGCCGCGATGCCTTCGATATCCTGCGTGAGCATCTCGGGCGCGGCGTATGCGGGCGTGGCAAAGCGCCAGATGTCGGCGCGTCGGGTGATCGTGTCGTCGCCGAGAGCCATGGTCGCGGAGCCCATGTCGATGAGGCAGGGGTCAAAGGAACAATCAGCAATCTGCTGCTCGAGCGTTCGGCTGGTGGTGCGGAACATGATATTGGCAGGCGACAGGTCGCGATGGATGACCGGATTCACGAGGCCTTGGGTCATCAAGAGCGCACGAAGCACGGCGTTTCCGACGGCGGCGACCATCTGGGTGGTCAGCCCGCCCGAGGCGTCGTGCGGAAGCAGGGGCAGCGCCTGCTTGAGCGAGGTGCCCTCGACCCACTCCATGAGGATGAGAGGGTCATCCTCGCACGATCCGTAGCCATAGACGCGCAGAAATCCGCGCAGGTGCGAGACGGTACACAGATGACGGTACTCCTCGAACAGCGCGGCGGTGCTGGCCAGGTGCGCTGCCGATTGCTCGGCGGAGCGGTCGGGGGCTTGGCCGGAAAGGATAGCGTTGTCCTTGAGCAGCTTGACGGCAAAGACCTCGCCGCTCGTGTTGGTCGCGCGCAGCACGTGCCCGATGTTGCCGTTGTTGCGGTGGGCCGTCTGGAGAATAAGCGTCATAAACCGACGTTTGGCGTCGTCCTCGGCGCTGGGGTCGACCGCCACGGCGGTATCGAACGTATCGAGACGGATGAGTTTGTCGCCATAGGCGCTATCGGTAGTATCCATGGCGTTCCTTTGTCTGGCATGGGTTGCCGCACGTATACGCGAGCAGTGCGGATATCGGTAAAGTACCATGATAGCCGCACTGCCCACGTATACCGCTGAGCATTGTCGTTTACGACGCAGAAGGTAGAAGACGAAAGACGGACGGCGACCGTCTTCCGATCGCCGTCCGCGCTAGTCCACAATGACAAGGAATGTCGTGTAGAGACCCAGATGGAGCCTGTCGCTGTTTTCGATTTCCACTGGGGGATAGATCTTGCCAGGCTCGCGTTGGTCGCGCGGCGGCTCAATCACAATATCGCCGTCACCCGCGCCCGATTCGAGCACTGTGCCGTTGGTCGACCCAAGGCCCTGGGCGTACCAGTGCTCACCCTCAAGCCAAATGCGAAGATGCTCGCGCGATGCGTCGGCGCCCACATCGGTGATGCTGGGCGAGGTTTTGGGCAAAGAACCAATCACGGTGCCGCGCGGATCGCGTGTGAGGGGATGGATTTGCATGCCGGCGCAGTTGTCGGCATGGGTTCTGAGCAGACCGAGGTTGGGGGCGACGGTGCGCGGCTGCTCCAGGCTGCTCATAAAGCCACGTCCGACGGTAGTTTCGGTGGTGCCAAAGTGCTCGCCCGTCTTGCTGTCGCAAAAGCGCTCGACGGTGGCCACGCCCTGAACGGGATCGGCGAGCGCCCCCGTTGCCACAAAGAGCATAAGGTAAAGCGTGCTTTTCTCGCGCACGGCATTGCCGTCAAAGTTGTCGATGCGATTGAGGGCATTTGCATATAGGCGGCTGTCCAGCTTGTAGCTGGCGAGAGCCGACATCATTTCGTTGGCGGCCGGACCGCGATAGTGCTCGGCGATTGCCCGATAGGCGGACTCGCCGCCGCCGAGCTTGCTGCAGATTGCCGCGGAAAGGTTGAGCGTGGTGACGGTAAAGTCGCTGTAGATGGCGGGCGCGCACTGGTCAGGCTTGCGATGGACGATGTAACGGGTGAGATACGAGCGGTTGGAAGAGCATTTCTCGAGCAGGGTACTGCCGAGATAAGAGTTTCCATTGATAAGCATTCGGGCGATCTCGAGATGTTTAAGACCGCCGAACGAGCGAATATCGTTATAGAGGACCGAGCAAGGCGTCTCTGCTGCCACGGATACCTCCTTTGATTGCTTCCTAGCCAATATGGCGATAGGAATTAATGGCCCCCGGTGGGCGACGTATTAAATGGCTGCGCAATATATAGCGTAACCAAAGCAACATTATAGGCCACATGTTCGAAATTGCAGGAAGCCTGAGAGATTTGGTTTGGACTGGACGGAAATCCCCCTCTGTCTTGTTCTGTAACATTTGGACCCGGTTTTGCCCTGCATCTGTTACAGATTGAGACAATCGGCCAGGCCCGCCCCGTCCGCCTCGTCATCTGTGGTTTACGTGGGGGCATACGGAGTGCGGGTATACTAACCGGCGGCGAATCTGCTCCATCGCTTAGAGCTGCTGCGTCTGGACGGCGCGTGATAGGGTTGCCAAAGCGATCGCCAGCGTGCTGAGCAACGTCCTCTCTGTGCGCACCCGTTTTTGTATGTATTAGCGCACTACCAAGCACGCCAGCGCGGCCGCATGCCGTGCCCATAGCGCGTGCAGATAAGGAACAACAACATATGCGTAATTCTGTATCCGACGTCACCGACGCCGAGATTCTGGACGAGACCCGCGAGGCCATGACCCAGGCCGCCTTCGATGCCGCCGACGAGGCAAATGCTGCCCAGGCCGTCGAGTCCGCTACCGAGAGCCTGCCCGCCTTTGACGAGCTGGGCCTCTCCGACGAGATGCTCCGTGCTATCGAGAACCTGGGCTACACGGCGCCCACGCCCGTTCAGGCCGGCTCCATCCCCGTGGTGCTCGAGGGCCGCGACCTGCTTGCCGCCGCCCAGACCGGCACCGGCAAGACGGCCGCCTTTTTGCTGCCGACCATGAACAATCTGGAGCACATCGCTCCGCCCAAGCCCGTGCGCAAGCGTGGCGGCCGCAACCGCCGTCGCGGCGCCAAGAAGCCCGAGGGCAACGGCCGCGGCCCCGCGATGCTCGTCATCACCCCTACGCGCGAGCTTGCCCAGCAAATCGACGAGGTCGCAAGCAAAATCGCCGACGTCACCGGCCATGTCGCCGTGACCGTCGTGGGCGGCGTGAGCTACAAGCCGCAGACCGCGGCACTTAAGTACGGCTGCGACATCCTGGTCGCAACGCCGGGCCGTCTGGTCGATCTGATCGAGCAGGGCGCCTGCCACCTGGACGAGGTTAAGGTCCTGGTGCTCGACGAGGCCGACCGTATGCTCGACATGGGCTTTTTGCCCGCCGTCCGGCGCATTGTGCGCGAGACGCCGGCCGAGCGTCAGACGCTGCTGTTCTCGGCGACCCTCGACGAGGAGGCCGTGGGCGAGATCACCGACCTGGTGAGCGATCCGGCTCGCGTGGAGATCGCACCTGCCACTTCGACCGCCGACACCGTCGACCAGTTTGTGTTCCCGGTGTCCATCGAGGCCAAGAATATCCTGTTGCCCGAGTTCCTCAAAAAGGAGGGCCCGGAGCGCACCATCGTCTTTATGCGTACCAAGCACCGCGCCGACAGCTGCTGCCGTCGTCTGGAGCGCAAGGGCATCAAGGCCGCCGCGATTCACGGCAACCGCAGTCAGGCCCAGCGCGAGCGTGCCCTTTCGGCCTTCCGCGACGGTACCGTTGACGTGTTGGTGGCAACCGACGTGCTCGCCCGCGGCATCGACATTAGCGACGTGCGCTACGTCGTAAACTTTGACGTGCCGGCCGAGCCGACCGACTACATCCACCGTATTGGCCGTACGGGCCGTGCCGGCGAGCTAGGCTGGGCCATCACGTTTGTGACCGAGCAGGACGTCGACGAGTTCTACGAGATCGAGAAGCTCATGGACAAGACCGCCGACATCTACGAGGCCGGCGACCTGCATGTGGGCCCCAATCCGCCCGCGGTTGACCCCGAGCGCGATCCTGCGGCCTTTAAGGTGAAGAAGAAGACCAAGCGCGGCAAGTCCAAGAGCAAGAAGAAGCTTGAGCAGGCGCGTCGCGACGGCAAACGCAACGGCGATGACTACGGCGATGTGGCCGGTCGTTCCAACCGCGGTCGCGACGAGCGCCGCGGCGACGGCGAGCGTCCGAGCCGTCCCAAGCGCGGCGGCAAGACCCGCGTGCGCGAAGGCGTTCAGGCTCGCGTGGACGAGGCTGTTGAGAGCGTGGCCCGCGAGGTGGCTGCCGAGGAGCGCGGCGGTGCTGTCGAGCAGGCCTCGCGTGGCAACCGTGCCGAGCGTCGTGCCAAGCAGTTCCAGGGCGAGGCACATCGCCGCCGCCGCGAGGACGAGGATCGCGGTGGCCGTCGTCGTGTCGAGCGCGAGGACGAGGGCCGCGGTTCGCGCGGTGGCAAGCGCGGTTCGGGCGACCGCCGTCGTTCCGGTCGTGATGACGAGCGCGGCGGCCGTGACGAGCGTCGCGGCGGCGAGGGTCGTGGTGAGCGTGCTGCCCGTGGCGGTGAGTCCCGTGGCGGCAAGCGCTTTGAAGAGCGCGGTAGCCGCGGCGGCGAGCGTCGCGAGGGTGCTCGCGGCAATGGCGGCCGCGGCGGCGCTGGTCGTTCTAACGAGTTGCGCGACCGTCGTGACCCGCGTGCCAGCCGCGATCGTCGCGATGACTGGCGCAACTACGACGATACCCGCGAAGAGCGTCGCGGCGGCTACCGTGGTGGTCGCGGCGGCAACCAGGCCGGCTCCCGCGGCGGCCGTGCCGGCGGTCGCGATAATCGTGGCAGCTATGGCAATAGTCGTGGCGGCAAGCGTGGTAGCAGCTCCCGTCGTCCCGGTGACGGCGGCGGCAAGCGCAAATAACACACGCATCGCCCGCTAGAGCGAGGTGAACCAAGGGCCCCGAGCAACTACGCTCGGGGCCCTTTTTGTTTGCCGTATCTGATCGCTAGTTCAAATGTGATTTCCTCGGGAATGCATCTAGAGGATGCCGTGGGCCTGTTTCCTACCATGCGGCAATGGGTCCCATGGGGTGCGCCGTGCATTTTTTGGAGTATTCTGCAGTTCGAGTTGTCTGCATATGATTTGACGTCGCCAACGGTGGCTTTCGGATATCCCTAGCGAGCGTTCTGAGTCAGATTTCGTCGTTTTCCGGAGCAGGGGCGCGTCATTCTCGCCATGTCGGAACCCAAAATGACGCAGCGCCCTAAAGGTTTGCCCGCTCGGGGTATTGCTGGCGCGGTCACGTTGCAGAATACTCCGTTTTTTGCACGGGCCAGGATGGGGTACCTTAGGAGAACACGGCGGTATCCCGTAAATATATACAATCTGTACCGTAATTTATACAAAACGAAGAGGCAGACAGCGTAGGGTGGGTGCATTGGGGTGCTTGGTGCATCAAAACGGGGACCCCACGTGCCGTATACTCTGGCTGGATGTGAAAGCGGCTTGACGCGTTGCCAGGCGTAGGGGAGGGTGCCTCGATGAGCGTATTCGAAATTGTGTTTAGTCCGACGGGTGGAACGCAGAAGGTGTCTGGCCTTGTGGCCGGGGCACTGGACAAGAATACCGTTACCGTCGATCTGACCGTTAGCGGGCTAGATTTCAGCGCTGTCTCGATGACCGAGGACGACGTGGCCGTAATCTCTGTGCCGGCGTATGCCGGTAGAATCCCGGCTGTGGTGGCTGACCGGTTGGGCATGGTGCGCGGCAACGGGGCTCGGGCTGTTTTGGTTTGCGTATACGGAAACCGCGCGTTTGAGGACACGCTCGTAGAGCTGGAGGACGTTGCGAAGCATGCGGGATTCCGGGTGATCGCGGCAGTTGCAGCCATTGCAGAACATTCCATTGCACGACAGTTTGCTGCCGGTCGTCCGGATGCGCAGGATACGGCGCAGCTCGCAGAGTTTGCGCAGCAAATTCAGCAAAAGCTGTTGGCTGAGGATACATCCGAGCCCTCTATTCCCGGCAATCGTCCTTATAAACAAGCCGGAGGTCACCGCATGGCACCCGAGGCAACAGGGGATTGTGTCTCCTGCGGTGCATGCGCCGCGGCGTGCCCCGTTTGTGCTATCGACAAGGGTGACCCCAAACGAGCAGCTGGCGAGGCGTGCATCTCCTGCATGCGCTGCATTGCCGTATGTCCGCGAGGCGCTCGTAAGCTTGATCCCAACAAGCTATCCGCTGTTTCCCAGATGCTGAGCAAGGTTTGCGTCGTGCGGAAGGAATGCGAGCTCTTTATCTAGCGCATACGAAATTGGTGCAATGGGGCCAGGTTAATTTGCACCAACCTGGTGCAAACAAACCTGTCCACAATGCACCAGAGCGAGGAGTGTCCCCGAGTGCCGGCAGAAAAGGAACGTCCCTAAGTGCCGCCTAAATACCGTTTATCGGAGAAAAAATACCGTTCGCCGGTCATAATGATTGTTCCGGCTTTGGGCTTGTCTACAATAACCCTCGTAAAAAGAAATGCGGAAGGTTACCGAGTCCCTCGGACGTGGGCCTAACCAAAGTCTTTGATTGCGCGCGTCTCAATGGGCGCATTCGATTGATTTTGGTTGGGCTATATTTATGAAGGGACATGTCACCATGGGTTTCTTTTCTCGCCTTATGGGTGGCTCGGATAAGCAGACAACTGCGGCTTCCGAGTTCGAAATCCTCGCTCCCGTTTCCGGCGAGCTTGTTCATCTAGAAAATACCAATGACCCCGCTTTTAGCAGCCGTGCCGTGGGCGATGGCGTTGCCGTGGTTCCCCAAGAGGGAACGGTGTGCGCTCCTGTTTTCGGCACCGTCGCGGCGCTGTTTCCGACTGAGCACGCGCTGGGCATCATGTCCGACGACAGCTCTGCTCAGGTGATGCTGCATATCGGAATCGACACTGTTAAGCTTGAGGGCAAGGGCTTCCATGCGCTTGTTGCCCAGGGTGACCATGTCGACGCGGGCCAGCCCCTCGTCGAGGTCGATTTCGACGCGGTTCGCGCCGCCGGCTTCGATCCCACGGTCTTCGTTATCGTGTGCGAGCGCTCGGAGAACTCGACTCTTCGTGAGCATGCTTCCGGCCCTGTTGCTGTTAAAGAGCCTGTCATCTGGCTTTCCGAGTAAATTCTTGTGGTGGGTACCGTGGTTATCAAGCGAGTTTTTAACAACAACGTCGCAATGGTCACTTCGGACGATGGCTCCGAGCTCATCGTCATCGGGCGAGGCCTCTGCTTTGGCCGTCATGCCGGCGATGCCATCGACGAGGCGTCGATTGAAAAGACCTACGCGTTGCAGGAGGGAACTTCTCAGGACTCGCGTACGATTGACCGCTTGGCACATCTTTTGGAGTCCATCCCCACCGTCAACCTCGTGATTTCCGAGGAAATCGTTCAGATGCTTCGTCGAGAGCTCAATGCCGACATCAACGATAAGATTCTCATTGCTCTCGCAGACCATATCAGCCTTGCTTTGGAGCGCGAGCGCAAGGGCGTCCCCTGTGAGAATCCGTTGCTGCTCGAGATCCAGCAGTTCTATCGCAAGGAGTATGCACTTGCGGGCCGTGCGCTGCAGATTATCAAGGAGTATATGGGCATCCAGATGAGCGAAGAAGAGCAGGGTTTCATTACCTTGCATATCGTCAACGCCACCATGCCGCAACGCTCCGATCGTCTAATCGTCTCGGTCCAGCTTGTTCGCGACGTGCTCGCGATTGTTTCTGAGCGCTATGCTACGACCCTCGATGACACCTCGTTGCCTTACGAGCGTTTCGTCCGCCACCTGCAGTTTTTCGCACAGCGAGCGCTCGATCCTACGGCCGGGCAAATCAACGGAGACGCGCTGTTCCGAATCGATGAAACGGCGTATCCGTGCGCATTCTCGTGCGCGGACGCCATAGCCGCCCACTTGTCGTCTACCTATAACGTTGTCGTTACCGATGCCGAGAAGAGTTATCTCGCATATCACATTGTTAACCTGCTTGGAGAACCTGGTCTCTAGGCATAACGTGCCCACACATCGATTGATATAAGGCAAGGCTCACGGTCTTGTCCAGGGCACATCTGTCTTAATTTGCGGAAAAGGAAGGGGAGTACCGCTATGACCGCAAAAAAGAAGTTCAATTTCAAAGCGCCGTTGGAGGTGTTCGCGAAGTCGATCGTCCAGCCGATGATGTATCTCTCGGTTGCCGGCATCCTGCTCATTGTGGGCATCATTCTGACCAACAAGACCATTTGCGCTTTGGTCCCCGTACTGGGCTCCGGTCCGTTCCAGCTTGTGGGCGCCGTTGTCTACCAGTCGCTGATGTTTATCATCAACAACCTCTCGATTCTGTTCTGCGTGGGTATCGCCGGCGCCATGGCAAAGAAGAACAAGGGCCATGCTTCGCTGATTGCCCTGATGTCGTTCTTCCTGTTCCTGCAGGCTAACAACATCGTGCTCAACGCCACCGGCTCTCTTGCCGATGCGAGCGGCATGCTCGGTCTTACCGGAACCGGCCAGGCCACCGTTATGGGCATTCAGGTGCTCGATACCGGCGTGTTCGGCGGCATCATTCTCGGTTGCATCACCGGTACCGTGTTCAACAAGTACTCGAATAAGCAGTTCCCCATTGCCCTTTCGATGTTCTCGGGCGTTCGCTTCCCGTTCCTGATCATGATCATCATCTCCTGGATCATGGGCGCTGGCTTCTGCATCGTTTGGCCTCCGGTTCAGGGTGCCATCTCCTCCGTTGCCGGTATCATTAAGGAGTCGGGCAACATCGGTCTGTTTATCTACGGCATGCTCAACAAGCTGCTCGTTCCCACCGGTCTGCACCACCTCATCTACACCCCGTTCCAGTTCTCTGATGTGGGCGGCACCCTTACGCTGGGCGATCAGGTTATCGCCGGTGCCTACCCCATCCGTGTTGCCGAGATGGCAATGACGGGCCAGCCCTTCTCCGATAGCACGTATTTCAACAGCTACACCTTCAACAACCTGTGGCCCTACATCGGTATCGGTCTCGCCTTTATCGTCACCGCTTACAAGGGGAACAAGGATAAGACCAAAGCCGTTATCATCCCGCTGATCATCACCGCCGTGCTCTCCTGCGTGACCGAGCCCATGGACTTCCTCTTTGTCTTTGCCGCTCCCGTGCTCTTTGTCGTTCACTCGGTTCTTTCCGGCATCTTCCTGGTCCTGCTCAAGGTCCTCTCCGTGCCCGCTTCGACTGCAGGCGGCATCATCAACATCGTGGTTTCCAACCTGGTCCTCGGTGTCGACAAGACCAACTGGCCGGTTATGCTGGTGCTTGGAGTCGTTAACGCCGCTCTGTACTTCTTCCTCTTCACCTTCCTCATCAAGAAGCTCAACCTCCACACGCCTGGTCGCGAGGAGGAGTCCGAGCTCGCCGAGTCCGTTGCCGAGGGCGAGGCCGCCGCGTCTGTCGCGGTGAAGCAGGGCGCTGTTGCCGCGGCTCCCGCAGAGGGCGTCGATGCGGGCATTGCCGACCTGGTTGCAGGTCTTGGTGGCAAGGACAACATCGAGGAGCTCGAGAACTGCTTTACGCGTCTCCGCGTGAACGTTAAGAACCCGGACCTCATCAATGAGGACCTCATCAACCACGTGCCCAACAGCGGCATCAACCGCAACGGCAATAATATCCAGATCATCTTTGGCATGAAGGTCGCCGAGATGCGCGACAAGGTCGAAAACGCAATTGAGAAGGAGCAGTAAACAATGATCATTACTCTGTGTGGTGGCGGATCCACCTTTACCCCCGGCATCGTCAAGTCCATCGCTCTGCGCAAGGACGAGCTCGACGTTGACGAGATTCGTCTGTACGACATCAACGAGGAGCGCCAGCGCAAGATCGGCGTGCTCGTGGACTGGATTTTGCACGAGGACCTCGGCCTGGACATCAAGCTCACGGTGACCACCGACAAAAAGACGGCTTTTACCGACGCGAGCTTCGTGTTTGCCCAGATGCGCGTGGGCGGCTACGCCATGCGCGAGCAGGACGAGAAGATTCCGCTGCGTCACGGCTGCGTGGGTCAGGAGACTTGCGGTTGCGGCGGCCTTGCCTACGGCATGCGCACCATCTTCCCCATGGTCGAGCTGATCGATGACGTTGAGAAGTACGCCAAGAAGGACTACTGGATTCTCAACTACTCCAACCCTGCCGCCATCGTCTCCGAGGGCTGCCGCGTGCTGCGTCCCAACGCTCGCATCATCAACATCTGCGACATGCCGATCGCGATCATCGACGTGGTTTGCGCCGCGCTCGATATCGACAAGAAGGATGTCGAGTACGATTACTTTGGCCTCAACCACTTTGGTTGGTTCACCTCGATCCGCCACAAGGGCGAGGAGGTGCTCCCGCAGCTGCGCGAGTACATCAAGGAGCATGAGATTCTGCTGCCCGACTCTTACCTCAAGGGCATGGGCTCGCTCATGGCAAAGAAGCCCGAGGAGGCCGTCGACGAGCACCCCGAGCAGAACCGCCACACCAAGGGCAGCTGGTACTACGTCTGGAAGGGCGAGTACGAGATCATGGAGTGCTTCCCGGAGTACCTGCCCAACACGTATCTGAACTACTACCTGCAGCAGAAGGAGTTCGTCGAGCACTCCAACCCCGAGCGCACCCGTGCTAACGAGGTTGAGGAGACGCGTGAGAAGAACCTCTTTGATGGTATCGACCATTACGAGAAGACGGGCGAGATCGACGAGAGCACGTTCTATGCGGGCAGCCACGGCGACTGGATTGCCGATCTGGCTATCGCTCTGAAGAACGACACCAAGCAGCGCTTCCTGGTCATTTGCGAGAACAAGGGCGCCATCCCCAACATGCCCTACGACGCTATGGTCGAGCTGCCTGCCTACATTGGCAAGAACGGCCCCGAGGTCATCAGCCGCGACAACATTCCGCTGTTCCAGCAGGGCCTCATGATGCAGCAGCTGAACTCCGAGAAGCTCATTGTCGAGGCTACGATCGAGGGTTCGTACGAGAAGGCGCTCAAGGCCTTTACGCTCAACAAGACCGTGCCGTCGATGAAGGTCGCCAAGGAGGTTCTCGACGACATGATCGAGGCCAACAAGGGTTACTGGCCCGAGCTTAAGTAAAAGCAACAGGGTCGCTGGCCGCATGCCTGAAGCAATGCCCCGCCCACGTGATTGCGTGGGCGGGGCATTGTCGTTTGGTAACGCGTTTTATCAAATATGGCATTTATCTGCGGTAATGTTCTATTTCACCGCTGAGGGTGACATTTTATACCGCCTGCCGAACCGTATGGAGACCTCACAACTTTTTAGGTCAGTGTTGTGCGTGTAGCAATTTCGCCCGGCCTCGCCTCCGGGCTGCCATGTGAGAGGGGATCTTATGGCTCGACTGCACGTAATGGAACGCAGCCACGCTCAGGCCGTCATGGACGACCTGCACGATGCACTCGGACGTCGTCTGGCGGTGAGCTCGCTCGCCCCGTGCCCCGTCGAGTTTACGGCGGCGCTCGTCAACCTGTGCTCCACCCAGAGCTGCGGCAAGTGCACGCCCTGCCGCGTGGGCCTGAGCGCGCTGAGCGACCTGCTCGCCGATGTGCTCGAGGACCGCGCCGACGAGTCCACGCTCAACTTGATTGAGCGCACGGCCCGCACCATCTACCTTTCGAGCGACTGCGCCATCGGCTACGAGGCCGGCGCCATGGCACTCACCGCCATCCGCGGTTTCCGCGATGATTTTGAGCACCATATCCGCGAGCACTCCTGTGGCTTTGACCGCGAGGCCCGCGTCCCGTGCGTCTCGGGCTGCCCGGCGCACGTCGACATTCCCGGTTACATTTCGTTGGTCGAGGCCGGCCGCTATGCCGATGCCGTCAAGGTCATCCGCAAGAACAACCCGCTGCCGCTCGTCTGCGGTTTGGTGTGCGAGCATCCCTGCGAGATGCACTGCCGTCGCGGCATGGTCGACGATCCCATGAACATCCTCGCCCTCAAGCGTTTTGCCGTTGAGCACAGCGACCTCAACGATTACAAGCCCAGCGTGGCCGACAACACCGGCAAGCGCATTGCCGTGATCGGCGGCGGCCCGGCCGGCCTTTCCTGTGCCTACTATCTGGCCGTGATGGGCCATAAGGTGACGATCTTTGAGCAGCGTCATCACTTGGGCGGCATGTTGCGCTACGGCATCCCCAGCTACCGCCTGCCGCGCGAGCGCCTGCAGGCCGAGATCGACTGGATCTTGAGCGCCGGCATCGACGTGGAACTCGACCACTCCGTCAACGGCGAGGAGCTTGCCCGCCTGCGCGACGAGTTCGATGCCGTCTACCTAGCCATTGGCGCCCACAGCGATAAGAAGCTCGGCCTTCCGGGCGAAGAGGCGCCCGGCGTGGAGTCGGCCGTCAAGATGCTGCGTGCCATCGGCGACGACGAACTGCCCGACCTGAGCGGCCAGCGCGTGTGCGTCATCGGCGGCGGCAATGTGGCCATGGACGTGGCGCGCTCTGCCGTGCGTTGCGGTGCCGAAAAGGTGAGCATCGTCTACCGCCGCCGCATCTGCGACATGACGGCCCAGGATGCCGAGATCGCCGGCGCCCAGGCCGAGGGGTGCGAGGTTCTGGAGCTCACCGCACCGCTCGCTATCGAGACGGGCGAGGACGGTCGCGTGAGTGGCCTGCGCGTGCAGCCGCAGATTATCGGCGAGCCCCGCCGTGGACGTCCGGCCCCGCGTGCCGCAGCCACGCCCGAGCGCGTCATTCCCTGCGAGCGCGTGTTTGTGGCCATTGGCCAGGACATCGATTCCAAGCCGTTTGAGGACATGGGCATCGCCTGCAAGTGGGGTCGCATCGTCACCGATTCGGATGGCGCCGTGCCCGACTTCGATGGCCTCTTTAGCGGCGGTGACTGCCAGACCGGTCCCGCCACCGTCATCCGGGCGATCAACGCCGGTCGCGTTGCTTCGGCAAACATCGACCGCTACCTGGGCTTTGACCACAAGATAAAGCTCGACGTGGAGCTGCCGACCGTGCAGTTTAAGGGCAAGCACGAGTGCGGCCGCTGCGAGCTGGGCGAGCGCGAGGCCGGCGAGCGCATCCACGATTGGAATCTGGTCGAGCAGGGCCTCACCGAGGAGGAGGCACGCCAGGAGGCAAGCCGCTGCCTGCGTTGCGACCACTTTGGCTTTGGCGCGTTCCGCGGAGGGAGGAACCTGGAATGGTAGAGCCCAACAACCCCACTGTCAGCGACAACACCGAAAGCGGAGCACTCAACATGGTCAAGCTCACTATCGATAATTGCGAGGTCGTGGTGCCCGAGCACACCACGATCCTGGACGCGGCCAAGTCCGTCGGTATCCAGATTCCCACCCTGTGCTACCTGCGCGATCTAAATGAGATCGGCGGCTGCCGCGCGTGCGTGGTCGAGGTTGAGGGCTGCGACCAGCTGGTTGCCGCCTGCAACAACTACGTGCTCGACGGCATGGTGGTCCACACCAACAGCCCCAAGGCCCGCGAGGCCCGTCGCACCAACGTGCAGCTGCTACTGTCCCAACACGACTCGCGCTGTACGAGCTGCGTGCGCAGTGGTAACTGCAACCTGCAGACCATCGCCAACGACCTGGGCATCTTCTATCTGCCGTACGAGCAGCACCTGGCACGCGAGGGCTGGGATTTCGATTTTCCCATCATCCGCGAAAACGACAAGTGCATTAAATGCATGCGCTGCATCAAAGTGTGTGAGAGCGTGCAGGGCCTGGGGATTTGGGACCTGACCAACCGCGCCACGCATACCGCCGTGGGTACCCGCGGGCGCGCGCCGATTGGCAAGACCGATTGCGTCGCGTGCGGCCAGTGCATTACGCATTGCCCGACGGGCGCACTGCGCGAGCGCGACGATACCGAGACCGTGTTTGACGCGCTCGCTAATCCCGACAAGATCGTGCTGGTGCAGATTGCGCCGGCCGTGCGTAGCGCCTGGGGCGAGGAGCTCGGCATTCCGCGCGAGGAGGCTACCGTCGAGCGCCTGGCCTGCGCACTGCGCCGCGTTGGCTTTGAGTACGTGTTCGACACCGATTTCTCGGCCGACCTTACCATTATGGAGGAGGGCTCCGAGCTGCTCGAGCGCCTGGGTAAGGCCGCCAAGGGCGAGGGCGACAGCCGCGGCTGGCCCATGTTCACGAGCTGCTGCCCGGGTTGGGTACGCTTTGTGAAGGCGCGCTATCCGGAGTTTGTCGACAGCCTGTCCACGTCCAAGTCGCCGCAGCAGATGTTCGGCGCTATTGCCAAGACCTACTACGCCAAGGTGCTGGGTGTGGAGCCCGAGCGCCTGTTCGTGGTGTCCGTTATGCCGTGCACGGCCAAGAAGGCCGAGTGCGCGCTGCCGAGCATGGTGGGCGAGGACGGCACGCCCGATGTGGACGTTGCGCTGACGGTGCGCGAGATGGTGCGCATGATCCGCGCGAGCCACGTGAGCGTGGACACGCTGGTCGAGGAGCCGCTCGATACGCCGCTGGGCTTTGGCACGGGCGCGGGCGTGATCTTTGGCGCCACGGGCGGCGTGATGGAGGCAGCCGTGCGCTCGGCCTATTACCTGGTGACGGGCAAGAACCCGGATGCGGATTTCTTTACCGACGTGCGTGGCCTGGATGGCTGGAAGGAAGCCGTCGCCGATATCGATGGCACCAAGGTGCGCGTCGCCGTGGCGCACGGGTTGGGTAACGCCGCCCGCCTGCTCGACGCGATTCGCGACGGCCGCGTGAGCTATGACTTCGTTGAGGTTATGGCATGCCCGGGCGGCTGCGTCGGTGGCGGCGGTCAGCCCATCCACGACGGCTGCGAGCTGGCGGCCGAGCGCGGCCAGGTGCTGTGGGGCCTGGATGCGAAGGCGGACATTCGCTTCTCGCACGAGAATCCCGATGTCCAGGCGTGCTACAGCGAGTTTTTGGGCGCGCCGCTCTCGCCGCTGGCCGAGGAACTGCTGCATACCGACCATCACGCCTGGTCGATGCCCAACGAGGGGACGTGCTAGCGATGCGCGCGTTTGATGTTGAGATGTCGCGCCGGGGGTTTGCCTCGGCGCTCGCCGCGGGCGCGCTGTCGCTTGCGCTGGCTGGCTGTGGCGGCGGGGCTGCCGGGGCTGGGTCTGCTGCGGGCTCGGCTGCCACGGACGGCGCCGGTGCCGCTGCCGAGCCGGTTGAGGTGCACGTCGCCTCGCTCAAGGGTCCGACGTCAATCGGTCTGGTGCAGTTTATGGACCGGGCGGCCGACGGTGCCACGGACAACGAGTTCGACTTTGCGATCAACACCGCCGCCGACGAGATTGTGCCCAAGGTCATTCAGGGCGATGTCGATATCGCCCTGGTGCCCGCCAACGTGGCGAGCGTGCTCTACAACAAGACCGAGGGCGCGGTGCAGGTCATTGACATCAACACGCTGGGCGTGCTGAACGTTGTGACGGGCGACGCGAGTGTGGCCTCGTTTGGCGATCTGGCGGGCCATACCGTCTATATGACGGGTAAGGGCACCACGCCGGAGTACGTCATGAACTACCTGCTGGACCGCACGGGCCTGACCGGCCAGGTGGCGCTTGAGTTTAAGAGCGAGCCCACCGAGGTGCTGTCGGCGCTGCTTGCCGATCCGTCTGCCGTGGGCGTGCTGCCCGAGCCGTTCAAGACCGCTGCCATCGCCAAGAGCGAAGGCAAGCTGTCGGCTCCGGTAAGTCTGACCGATGTGTGGGATGAGCTGGCGGGCGACACGGGTTCGCGCCTGCTGACGGGCGTGACCGTGGTGCGCCGCGCCTTTGCCGAGGAACATCCCGATGCCGTGGCGGAATTCTTGCGCTGCCATGAGGCGAGCGTGAAGGCCGTCAATGCGGCGCCGGCGGACTGGGCGCAGGCCGTGGTCGATGCGGGTGTCGTCGATAACGCCGCGATTGCCGAAAAGGCGATTCCCGGGTGCATGCTTGTCTGCCAGACGGGGAAAGATATGAAGGCGGCGCTCGGTGGGTACCTGCAGGTGCTGGCCGATGCGGATGCGAGCGCCGTGGGCGGCAAGCTCCCGGCTGATGATTTCTACTACATGGAGTAGCCCGTGCGTGCGTTTGCTCGACAAATGACAGAGCGTATGAAGGCGGTGGCGGCAGCAGGTGCCGTCGCCGCCTTTTGGCTTGCCGTGTGGGTCTTCGCGGCGGCGCTGGTGGCGCAGCCACTGATCTTGCCGGGGCCGGGTGCTGTTGCCTTGGCGCTGCTGCGCCTGGTGTGCGATGGCGCTACCTGGGCGATTTTGGCGGGCTCGGGCGCGCGGATATTGGGCGGGCTGGCGCTTGCCGCGGTGTGTGGTGGCGTGCTGGCCGGGATTTCGTCACGTTCGCGTGCGTTTGCCCGCCTGGTGGCGCCGGCGCTGTCGTTTGTCAAGGCGACGCCGGTTGCCTGCGTGGTGGTCCTGCTGCTCATTTGGCTGGGATCGGCGCGCGTGAGCATCGCCGCGGTCTTTTTGATGGCGCTGCCGGGCGTGTATTTTTCGCTGGCCGAGGGCTTGGCACAGGTGAATAAACCGCTGGAGCAGATGTTCCGTCTGCATGGCGTGCGCGGCTGGCGCCTGTTTTGCGCCCATACCTGGCGCGAGGTGCTGCCGTTTGCGCTTTCGTGCGCCCGTGCCGTGATCGGCATGAGCTGGAAGGCCGGCGTGGCGGCGGAGCTGATCGGCATGGCGGTGGGCACCGTAGGCGAGCGCATCTATCAGGCGAAGCTGCTCATCGAGACGGCTGACCTGCTGGCTTGGACCGTGTTGGTCGTGGCGGCATCGCGGGCATGCGAGCGTGTGCTGGTGTGGTTGCTGCGGGCTTCGGGGCCCGCGGCGTGGCGTGCTGCCGTGTGGGCACATGGGCGTGGTACTCGCGGGCGTTCGGGCGACCCTGCTGGCGCCGGCGCTGCGGCGGAGCTTGCGCTTGCCGTGGGCGATCGTGCGCCCTGGGCGCCGGCGCTCGACGGGCTGGTGCTTCGTGTGCCCGCCGGTGGGCGCGCCTGCGTGATGGGCGCCTCGGGCGTGGGCAAGTCGACGTTGCTCGCGCTGGCGGCGGGGGAGTGCGCGCCGTGCTCCATGGTGTTTCAGGATGTGCGCCTGGTAGAGGGCACCTCGGCTTTGGATAACGTGCTGGTGTGCGCCGACGCGCGCGTGGACGCCTCGAGTGCCGCAGCCCTGTTGCGTCTGCTGATACCGGGGATCGATGTGCATGCCCGCGTGGCCGAGCTTTCGGGTGGACAGCGCCGTCGTGTCGAGATTGCCCGAGCCCTGCTGTGCCCAGGCGACGCGGTGATTCTGGACGAGCCCTTTACCGGTCTAGATACCGCCGCGCGCGACGCATGCGCCGAGGTCGTGCTCGACTTTCTCGACGGCCGCATGCTGCTGCTTGCCACGCACGATGCCGTCGACGCTCAGGCCCTCAATATCTCGGACATCATCACGCTCTAAATACTTACTCAGCAACAAAATGATCCGTTTTTCTCCGTCCCCATGGGGTCGGGTATGGTATTCTATCTGCGGGGTAATACTTAAGAATACCAAGTAATACCAACGCCGTAGAAACAAATTCCAGATGCGGGCCAATCGGGTTGCCTTCACAGCCTGTCGCCCAGCCGCGTGGCCCGCATCCATCCGCACCACCGTCGTTTCAAAAAGGAAGCGCCATGGCAGAACACATGACCCCGGTTGTCGCGAAGGTCTTGCCCGAGGAAAAGGCGGCCTTCGCGGCGGCAACCCAACTCGTAGGTACCACGCCGTCCAACGCCATCCGCATGTTCATCGCCGCCTTCAATCGCTGCGGCACCTTTCCGTTCGACATTTCGCCCAACGGGGCCTTTGGCGCTGCGCCTGATTCTCATCAATAAGTGATCCGTTTTCCTCCGTCCCCATGGGATCAGCTCTCTGCCGAGTTGTGGTAGAACTAGGGAACGGTTTTGAGGAGGTTGGCATGCTCAATGCGATGATTTGGGCGCTTGCCTGTTTTGGCGTCGTCGCTGCCGATATTGCCCTGAGCGTCGTTTTGTTCTCCGCCCTTGGCGTCGCATCGGTGTTCATGGGTTTTTCGATCGATGATCTCGACATCCAATTGCTTCAGGCCGTCGCGCAGACGGCGTCGTTTTTGATGGCGCTGCTGTGGTGGCGTTATCTGTGGCCGCGTTCGTTTATGGCACGCCGGCAAAGCGCGCATCCGCTCGGCGGGGGAGCGCGTGGGGCATGGAAACGCATCGCCTGCGTTATCGTGATTGGCCTGGCCCTGCAGGTGGTCGTTGGTTACGTGACCGACGCCGTGCTGTCGCTGTTGCCCGATGCCGCGGCCGACTACAGCGAGCTTGTCGAGGAAACAGGTATGGGCGACACCAGCTATCTCGCCGTCCTGACTACGGTGCTCGGCGCCCCATTTTGTGAGGAGCTGCTGGTGCGCGGCATTATTTTTGAGTTTTCGCTCCGAGCGTTTAATCCGCAGTGCCGCCCACTTTGGAAGCGCCGGCGTCGTGCGAGCGCGCAGGACGGCGCCATGGTGCCCTGGGCGGCCCCAAGCACGTGGGGTATCGCTGCGGCGATTGTGCTGCAGGCGGCAATCTTCGGTTTTATGCACATGAATTGGGTGCAGGGTTGCTACGCGGGTGCCGCCGGCCTCATCTTTGGTTGGGTGCTCGTGACGACCGGAAAGCTCCGCTACACGATCCTGCTGCATTTTGCCTTTAACGCCGGGTCGTATCTCATGACGTTGCTGTGGTTTGTGAACACGCCGCTCGACGTTGTGGTCACGGTTGGCATCGCCGGCTTTGTGCTGGTAGAGGCGATGCACTCGCTGCTTCGATTGCGCATTCCCGTGTCGCGCGAAGCTGATCGGTCTGAGTAATAACGCCTTTAATTAGACCGATGCGTCCTGAACGCACCTGGCGTTTCGCCGAATGCTTCTTTAAATTTTGAGTAAAAGAATGACATGTTGGAGATGCCGACTTTTCGGGCTACATACTGCACGCTGCGCTCGGTGTTATTGAGAAGATATGCCGCCTCTGTGAGCTGCTGGTTGAGCTTGATTTGCGAAAACGTTTTGCCGGTTTTTTGCTTGATCAAGCTGCTGAGATAGCTGGTGCTATAACCCGTATCGCTCGCAATGCTTTCGAGTGTGCAGTCGCCGTAGCTTCGCTCAATATGATTCAGAATCGACACGATGCGTTCGTCCGACATGATCGCCTGGTTATCAGTTGCGGAGCGTCGGTACAGTCCTCGAATGAGAACAAGGAATAGGCTGACGGCGAGGTGCCTCATGAGTTCATTGGAATAGGCATCTTTAAAGTGATATTCGATAAAGAGCATCTCGATGAGGCGTCGCGCATGTCGGGCGTATTCCTCTGGAAGAATGAGATATTTTCGGGCCTCGCGGTTTTTGGACACAAAATCAAATAGAAGATTCGTTAATGGTGACGCGCCGGGTAGCTGGCTCAGGAACAACGAATCGAACATTTCTTTTTTGAAGACGATCGAAATGACGATATCATGCTCGCCCTTAACGTATGGAACGCTTCTGACTACGCCGGTGTTGCAAATGAGCACGTCGCCCTTTTTAAGGAGTAGTCGCCGTCCGTTGACGATAAACGTGCAGACGCCGTCGTACACGTAGTTAAGCTCCATATCCCGATTGATATGAGGAGGAATATCGGTAAAGCGCGACTCCTTGATAAGGCCCACGGGGTTTTCGTCGAGAGTTTCTTTCCAATCAAACAGATAGACCTCTTCGCCGTTAATGGTTGTGGTTTCCACCCTGTTATATCGCGGGCTGAGTTCTCCCGGATGTGTGCGATGCCACTCTTCGGTCTCGGTATGCGTATAGAGCAGCTGTTTGAGATTCGAATCCATGGGGTGCTCCAGGGGTGAACGGTAGAATCGATGCCTTAAACGGTATTATATCTAAAAAAATGTTATAAACCAACGCTTTCTATGCGATATCTTATGCATCTTGTTCTTCCTAGTATTGGGTTATCCGCTGGAGCATCCGATCAAGGAGGGCAAATGAGTAAGTTAAAACATGGGTTTGACTCCGACTTTTTATGGGGCGGAGCCATATCGTGCTCGCAGGCCGATGGTGCCTGGAATGAGGGCGGAAAGGGAAAGTCGACGCAGGATTGTCGATGGCTGGATGGTACCTGGACTCATGACCAGATTGAGGACAAGCATCAAAACAACCCCTTCTGCCATGACGAACTAATGAACGCTCTCGCAGATGATGGTGTTGAGTTCTACCCGTTTAGGCGCGGTAACGACTTCTATCATCACTACCGTGAGGACATCGCGCTTTTTGCGGAGATGGGCCTCAAGCTGTTCCGCACTTCTATTTGCTGGAGCCGAATCTATCCTAACGGAGATGATCTTGAACCTAACCGCGAAGGCATCGAGTGGTATCGAAGCATGCTGGGTGAGTGCAAAAAGCACGGCATTAAAACCTTCGTCACCATGCTCCACTATGACATCCCGGTAAATCTTGTCACCACATATGGGGGATGGAAGAATCGCAAGACGATTGATTTCTTCGCCCGCTATGTCGAGACAATCGTTACGGAATTGGGCGATCTGGTCGATTTCTGGCTGCCTTTTAACGAGTTCAATGCAGCGCGTTTTTCGCCTTGGGACGGGGTCTGTCTGGTCAAAGACGAAGAGGGGGAGAACTTCGATCGAGCCATCTTCCAGTGCCTGCACCACGAGTTCGTTGCCAATGCGCGTGCCGTCGAGATTGTCCATCGTCTTTCGCCCGATACTCCCGTTGGCGGCATGATCGCTCGATTCTGTACGTATCCCGCCACCTGCCGTCCCGAAGATAACATGCAGGCTATTCACGACGACCAGTATTCCAACTGGTTCTATACGGACGTGATGGCTCGTGGAAAATACCCCGCTTATATGAATCGCTATTTCGACGCGTGCGATATCGAGATTCAAATGGAGCCGGGCGATGAAGAGCTCATCGCTCGCAACACGGTCGACTTCCTGGCCTTCTCGTACTACTTTTCCCAGGTATCCACCTGCGATCAGGGATGGGGGAAGACTGCGGGAAATCTGGTCATGGCAAACAAGAACCCTTATCTCGAGACGAGTGAGTGGGGCTGGCAGCTCGATCCCATTGGCCTGAGGGTTACCCTTAACCAGATGTATGACCGCTATGGGCTGCCCCTGTATATCGCCGAGAACGGCCTCGGTACATCTGATGTAGTCGAGGAGGATGGCAGCATCCACGACGAGTATCGAATCGATTATTTGCGCCAGCACATAAAGTGCCTTAAAGAAGCGGTGATCGATGGCGTTGACGTGCGCGGATACATGATCTGGGGATTCATTGACCTTGTTGCCTGCGGTCCTCTTACGATGGACAAGCGCTACGGGCTTATCTATGTCGATCTGGATAATTGCGGCAACGGCACTGCGGAGCGCTCGCGTAAAGACTCTTTCTATTGGTATCAGAAATGTATCGCCACTAATGGCGAGGATCTTGGGTAGGAGTGATTGTCGTGGCAGACAAGAAGGAACTGGCCGCTCGTGTCCTCGAGCTCGTGGGCGGCGCCGATAACGTTGTTATGGCAACGCACTGCATTACAAGGCTCAGATTCAACCTGAAGGACGATAGCAAGGCAGACCTGGAGGCCCTTAAGACGCTTGACGGCGCCTTGGGCGCGCAGGTTAAAGACGGACAGTGGCAAGTTATCATCGGCGCCAGCGTGGGGTCGGTATATGACGAATTGGAGCCCATGCTAGGTGACAGGATGGGTGGCGAGGTCTCCGCCGACGCCGAGCAGCCTGAGCTCCAAAAAGGTTCGGCTCGCGTATTCGATATCATCACCGGCATCTTTTCCGCTATCATTCCCGCACTGGTGGCGGGAGGCATCGTAAAGGGCATCCTGGCTGCTATCGCGGCTTTTGGAATCGACACGGGTGCCGGCGACTTTGCGATATTCAATATGATTTCGGATATCCCGTTCTACTTCTTGCCGTTTTTGCTGGCAATGTCTACAGCTGATAAGTTCCGGGTCAACCGTTCGCTTGCGCTTTGTGTTGCCGGATCGCTGATGTACCCGACCATTGTCAACGCTGTCGGTACGGGCGAGACGCCCCTTGCGCTGTTCGGTTTTGCGGTGCCGATTTTTAGCTACGCCGATTCCGTGTTCCCGGTTATCTTTGGCGTCATTGGCTTGTCTTTTGTATATCGTGCAATCGACAAAGTCGTGCCGGATCTTTTTAAGCTCGTTGTCGTTCCGGCGCTCTCCCTTGCTATCGTGATTCCCGTCAACCTGTTTGTGCTCGCTCCGATTGGTGCCTGGTGCGGTCTTGGTCTTGCCAACGGTATCGTTTGGCTATTCTCGACGTTAGGCCCCGTTGCCGGTTTTCTGCTGGGCTTCTTTATGCCGCTTATCGTGCTCTTCGGCATGCATCAGTCAACGAGCCCTATCCAGATTTCCAATATCGCAACGCTTGGGTATGACTATCTGCTCCCGATCTCTTTCTGCCATAACCTCGCCGAAAGCGGTGCGTCTTTTGGTGCAGCCCTGCGCATGACCGACGAAAAGCTCAAGTCCGCTGCAATGACGTGCGCCTTCTCAGCATTTATGGGAATTTCCGAGCCCGCCTTGTTTACCGTTCAGGTTCCTAACAGGACTCCGCTTATCGCTGCGATGATTGCGGATGGCATTGGCGGTGCGCTTACCGTTGTTCTCGGCGCAAAGTGCTTCGGCTTTGTTATGCCCGGCATTACCTCGTTGCCCGTTTATGCCGATCCAAGCGGCAATCCCATGAACCTGATCATGATTGTCGTCTGCATCGCTTTGACTTGGGTTATCTCTGCGGCGCTCTCGTTTGCGCTCTATGGTCGTTTCGACAAAAAGTAACGACGTTTTGAGATAGACAATATTAATCGGCCGCTCGCCGGGGAATCGTTCTGCGACGCCCCAGCGAGCGGCATTTTATTGGTGGGGCGTGTCGTGTCGCCAACGGCGGCATGCCGCCTCGCCGCGCTAGTTGCGTCTGCCGCCTCCGTTGGCGCCCTGACGCCCCTGTGCCGCGCGATTGCGACCGGCAGTGTTCTGCGCGCGGGACATACCGCCGTGACCCTTGCTGCCCTTGGGCCCCTTGCCGGCGGCGCCACCGTGGGCCTTGCCGCCCTTCTTGCCGGTGCCATGCCCACCGCCGGCAGACGTCTCGCCCGGGCGTGGCGGCACGGGGCGAATCAGGCAATGCTTGGTATAGCCGATCAGATCACGACGCCCGGCCTTCTCTAGCGCCTCGCGCACCAGCTTGTAGTTCTCGGGCTTGCGATACTGGATGAGCGCGCGCTGCATGGCCTTCTCATGCGGGTCGCGCGCCACATAGATCGGCTCCATGGTGCGCGGATCCACGCCGGTGTAGTACATGCAGGTCGACATAGTGGACGGTGTGGGGTAGAAGTCCTGCACCTGCTCGGGCATGTAGCCCATGTCGCGCACGGCCTCGGCAAGGTCCACGGCTTCCTTCATCGTCGATCCGGGATGGCTCGAGATCAGATACGGCACCACGTACTGCTTGAGTCCGTATTCGCGATTCAAGCGTTCAAATTTACGGCAGAATGCGTCGTAGACAGCTCGGCTCGGCTTGCCCATCACGGACAGTACCGCGTCGCTCACGTGCTCGGGCGCTACGCGCAGCTGGCCCGAGACATGGTGCTCCAGCAGCTCGCGCAAAAACTCGTCCGAGGCGTCGGCCATGGTGTAGTCAAAGCGGATGCCGCTGCGGACGAAGACCTTCTTGACGCCCGGCAGCTGGCGCAGGTCGCGCAGCAACTGCGTGTAGCCGCTCTCGTCGACCACCATGTTCTTGCACACACTCGGCCACAGGCAGCGCTTGTTCTTGCACACGCCGTGCTTGAGCTGCTTGTCGCAGGCCGGGCGGCTAAAGTTAGCCGTCGGTCCGCCCACGTCGTTGATGTAGCCCTTAAACTCGGGATCGCGCGTGAGCAGCTCGGCCTCGCGCACGATCGAGTCGTGGCTGCGCATCTGCAGCACGCGGCCCTGGTGGAAGGTGAGGGCGCAAAACGAGCACTCGCCAAAGCAGCCGCGGTTGGAGCTAATGGAAAACTTAATCTCGGCAAAGGCCGGCACGCCGCCTGCCGCGTCGTAGTCGGGATGCCAGTCGCGTGCGTAGGGGAGCTCGGCTACCTCGTCCATCTCGTCGGTGGTGAGTGTCGCCGACGGCGGGTTCTGCACCACATAGACGCTATTGGGGTAGGGCTCTACCAGGCGATGCCCAGTGATGGGGTCCATATTCTGCTGCTGCACGTTAAAGCTGCGCGCGTAGTTGAGCTTATCGGCGGCAAGGTCGTCCCAGCTGGGCAGCAGATCGTAGTCGTAGACCTCGTCGAGCGAACTCGTGCGGTAGACGGTGCCATTGATATAGGTAATCTGATCGACGGGCAGTCCCGCGTCGAGCGCGTCGGCGATCTCGACTATCGCGTGCTCGCCCATGCCGTAGATGAGGATGTCGGCGCCCGAGTCGAGCAGCACCGAGCGCTTGAGCTTGTCCTGCCAGTAGTCGTAGTGGGCCAGACGGCGCAGACTCGCCTCGATGCCGCCGATGATGATGGGGGCGTCCTTGAACGTCTGGCGGATGAGGTTACCGTAGACCGTGACGGCTCGGTTGGGACGGCGCCCCTCCTCGCCACCGGGGGTATAGGCGTCGGCGTGGCGGCGGTGCTTGGTCACCGAATAGTGGTTGACCATGGAGTCCATGTTGCCGGCGCTGACCAAAAAGCCCAGGCGCGGCTCGCCGAGCGCGGTAATGCTGGCGGGGTCGGTCCAGTCGGGCTGGCAGATAATGCCTACCTTGTAGCCGTGCGCGTCGAGTACGCGGCTGATGATGGCCATACCAAAGCTGGGGTGGTCCACGTAGGCGTCGCCGCAGATGTAGACGAAGTCACACTGGTCCCAGCCGCGCGCATCCATGTCGGCGCGGCTGACGGGGAGGAACTTATCGCGGCTCGGACGCCAGGGACGGACGGGCGCCGCCGGGGTATGCGCGGGGCGTGAGCCCTGCGCCTTACCGCCGCGCTTTTGCTGCTGGCCCTGTTTGCCCTGCTGACTGCGCTGGTTGTTCTGAGCATGCTGAGGCTTTTTTGCCACGATCCCTCCCGGTGTTTGTATGCTGCATGTAATTGTAACCAGTCTTTTTGGGACGGCGCTAAAAAGACTGGTGGAGTACATGGGCTGGCGGATCGGCGTGTCGATGCGAGTGCCGTTTGTTTCCAGACTGTGTATCCCCGTGTCGAAGGGGCCGTCTCGCGCGCACGCCATGTTGTCAATGGGTTACAGTATGAACGGCGGCTATGTTTCCGCCAACGCACGAGAGAGTCGTCAACAAGGAGGATGCACGACGATGCAGCGTGCCAAACAGATATCGGAGTCTATTGAGCTGGGCATCATCTTGGCGCTCGCCGGTGGCTTTATGGACGTTTATTCGTACATTGGGCGCGACCATGTTTTCGCCAACGCGCAGACGGGCAACATCTTGCTCGTGGGCGTGAGCATCTCGGAGGGCAATTGGGCACTTGCGGGTCGCTATTTCTTCCCTGTGGTGTCGTTTGCCGTGGGCATTATGCTTGCCGACCTGGTGCATGAGCGGTTTGGCAGCGTGATTCACTGGCGCCAGGTGACGGTGTTTTTTGAAGCCGTTATCTTGCTGGGCGTGAGCTTTATCCCCGGTGGCGGTTACAACCTGCTCGCCAACTGCCTCACCTCGTTTGCCTGCGGCATGCAGGTCGAGAGCTTCCGTAAGATACATGGTCACGGCATCGCCACGACCATGTGCATCGGTAACCTGCGCAATGCGCTGCAAAACGTGGACGACTACATCATCACCCACAAGCGCGGCTTTTTGGAAAACGGCGTGCTGTACTTTGGCGTGATCTTTACCTTTGTGTTTGGCGCCGTGCTGGGCAACTGGTGTATTGAGCGCATGGGCCTGCATGCCATCGTCGTGGCGAGCTTGCTGCTGTTTGTCGCGTTTGCCATCATGTTTATCGACCGCGAGCGTGATTTGCGCTCTCGCTGGAAGCGTGCCTGCGAAGATTGGAAAGACGCCTGCCGAAAGTAACCGAATGCGGCAAAGGGGCTGTCCCTTTGCCGCAATATTTTTCATCATCTGTTGAAACGCTTTAACACTTTTGATGTTCTCACGCGTTTTTTGTTTCAAAAGCGTTAGGATGGGACCCATAGCGTGGGGCGTAATGGATGCCCCGCACACGATGGGAGGCTATCAATGGCTAATCGTTTCGTTCTCAATACCATCTCTTATCATGGTTCCGGCGCCATCAAGGAGATCCCCGGCGAGCTCCAGCGTCGCGGCTACAAGAAGATCTTCGTCTGCTCCGACCCCGATCTGGTCAAGTTTGGCGTTACCGCTAAGGTGACCGACGAGCTCGACGCCGCCGGCATCGCTTGGAGCCTCTACTCCGAGATCAAGCCCAACCCCACTATCCAGAACGTCAAGGACGGCGTCGAGGCCTTCAAGGCCGCCGAGGCTGACGCTATCGTGACCATCGGTGGCGGCTCCTCCATGGACACTGCCAAGGCCATCGGCATCATCATCAACAACCCCGAGTTCGCCGATGTCCGCAGCCTCGAGGGCGTTGCTCCCACTAAGAACCACGCCGTGTTCACCATCGCCGTGCCGACGACCGCCGGTACCGCTGCTGAGGTGACCATCAACTACGTCATCACCGACCCCGAGAAGGTCCGCAAGTTCGTGTGCGTCGACACCAACGACGCCCCCGAGGTCGCCGTCGTCGACCCCGATATGATGGCTTCCATGCCCGCCGGCCTGACCGCCTCTACTGGCATGGACGCTTTGACCCACGCCATCGAGGGCTACACCACCAAGGGCGCTTGGGAGCTTTCCGACATGTTCCACTTTGAGGCTATTAAGCTGATCAGCGAGAACCTGCGCGACTCTGTTGCCGAGGCCAAGTCCGGTCAGCCCGGCTCCGGCCGCGAGGGCATGGCTCTTGGCCAGTATGTCGCCGGCATGGGCTTCTCCAACGTCGGCCTGGGCATCGACCACGCCATGGCTCACACCCTCTCCGCTCACTACGACACCCCGCACGGCGTCGCTTGCGCCATGCTGCTGCCGATCGCCATGGAGTTCAACAAGCCGGTTTGCGCCGAGCGCCTGGCCAAGGTTGCCGTCGCCATGGGCGTTGACACCACGGGCATGAGCACCGACGAGGCAGCCGACGCCGCCATCGCCGCTGTTAAGCAGCTCTCTGCCGACGTGAACATCCCGCACGTCTGCGAGGCCATGAAGGCTGACGAGATCGAGGTCCTGGCCAAGGACGCCATGGCCGACGCCTGCTTCCCGGGCAACCCGCGCGAGGCGACGCTCGACGACGTCATCGAGCTCTTTAAGAAGATCTGCCCGGCTGCCTAGCCTAGTTTGGTGTTCTTTCGCCTGTAGGCGTATGGTCTTTTGACTTGCCGCTGGCCCCGCCGCGCTACGCACGGCGGGGCTTTTTGTGCTGCGTCGATGCCCCGAGACGGGCAAAACCAAGGCATACTGCCCGCTACGGATAGGTGGTGCACTTCCCAGCGTGCATTTTTGGGAGTATTCAGCAAGCTCTTAAAAATGCATAACGTTGTGAATGGGCCGTAGTGGCCCGCAGGCGCCCATCGACAGCCATTGTGGGTGGGCTATCGATGAGTGGAGGGGGCTGTTAATAAATTTCTGCTTTGCGATGACCTGCAACACTGCTGTAACCGCGTCGTTTTGTCGTTCGTGATAGGGTCGTTGGGGCCCACGTAGCTGAATACTCCGTTTTTTGCACGGTCCAAGGTGGGGCACCCTGAGACGAAGCAAAAAAATGCCTCATTTCTATGCAGATATCGATAGGATTTATGCAAGATTGGGATTGAAAACCGCGCGCGTGCACAAAACCGGTGCGGGGACGTCTGGAGTCGGCTCGGCTCCTGGGGCATTGACCGTGCAGAACGGTTAAAATCGGGACTCGGTCTTAGTTTTACTTGGAAGGATGCATATGACTTCTAATATTGATGCTTCTCTAGAGGAGACACTCTCCTATATCGCAGGACAGCTTAAGACGCTGACTTCTATTGCTTCGCCGACGGGCTATACCCGCGCGGCGACCGATTATCTGATGGAGACCCTGCGAGAGATGGGCTTTGGGCCCGAGCGTTCCAATAAGGGCAACGTACTGGTTGAGCTTGGTGGCGAGGGTGAGCCGCTCGTATTGGCGAGCCATGTCGATACCCTGGGCGCCATGGTGCGCTCCATTAAGGACAATGGCCGCCTGCGTCCCACGACGCTTGGCGGGCATCAGTGGTCTACGGCCGATGGCGAGAACTGCACCGTCTACACGCGTGACGGCAATGTGTACACGGGTGTGGTTCTCAACACCGAGCCTTCGGCGCACGTGGCCGACGAGCCGGTCAAGACCATCGAGAAGAACATGGAAATCCTGCTCGACGAGAATGTCGACAGCAAGGATGACGTGCTTGAGCTGGGCATTCAGACGGGCGACATCATCGCTATGGATCCGCGTACCACGGTGACGGAGAGCGGCTACATTAAGAGCCGCTTCCTGGATGACAAGCTGTCGGCGTCGATTCTGCTGGGTCTGGCTCGTGCCGTTGCTGACGGCGAGGTGTCGCTTTCGCGCAAGGTGTCGCTGCTCTTTACCGTGTACGAGGAGGTGGGCCACGGCGGCGCCTTCGTGCCGGCCGACACGCGCGAGATGATCAGCGTGGACATGGGCTGCGTGGGCGACGACCTGGGCTGCACCGAGCGCATGGTTTCGATTTGCGCTAAGGATTCGGGTGGTCCCTACAACTACGACCTGGTGACCACGCTGTCCAACATCGCGCGCGAGCTCGAGCTCGATTACGCCATCGACGTGTACCCGCATTACGGCTCGGACGTCGAGGCCACGCTCTCGGCCGGCTACGACATTCGCCATGGTCTGATCGGCCCCGGCGTGTACGCGAGCCACAACTACGAGCGCAGCCACATGGACGGCGTGCGCAACACCTACGAGCTCGTCCGCGCCTACGTGCAGCGCTAGGGGGGGCAGCTTGCGACTCGGCTAACCAATCGCTAAGGCCCGATTTCTCGGGCCTTTTTTCGCTTTAGGATGTTTAGTATTATGATGTATGTAATCTATTAACTAAACGCGTAAATTACTTAACGAGGTACTGCAGCATATGAATGCATCTGAGTACTTATCTATGGGTGATACCGCCCGTCTGTTGGGCGTTACGAAAGCTCGCATATCGCAACTTGCCGCATCGGGGACACTTGTGTGCGATATTGTGGGCGGTCGGAAGATGGTTGAGTATGATTCTGCGGTCGCTTATCAAAAGGTCCGCAAACGTGGACGCCGTCCTGCGGCCGATGTGGGGCGCAAGTTTACGCTGATGTCGGCCGACCATGAGGTCGCGCATGTCTCATTTGATCCGACGCGTGAGTTTCCCTTCGAAATCGCCGAGGTCCTCGATGCGCAACGAATGCCGTTTGGCACATGCTCGAGCTCTTCTCCTACGGTGAATAAACGGGAGCTCAACGTGTGGTGGGGCCATCGGTCGGTGCCTGACGTCCGCCCCGGGCTCGTCTCGCGCTATCGTGAACTGGGAATTGCCAGTGGCATCGAGGTTCCGGTTCGGTGCCTGGGCCTATCACTTTCGGATTGTTATTGGCTGCGACCGGCAGAATGCGACGGGCTCGAATGGCGAAACCTCAATTACTTCGAGAATGATTTTGAGCGATCGGCGCCCGAAGATCGTTCGGGTTGGCTGGAAGGCATCGGTCTTAAAAATCCGGATAACACGTCCGAGGGCGAGCTCCCTAAATCGTGGATAATCCGAAACGGCATTCGCGTTTTGGCTAAAGGGTGCGGGATGGACGATCAACGTCCCTTTAACGAGGCGGTTGCAACGGCTCTACATCGTCGCTTGCTGTTGGAGGGCGAGTTTGTTCCTTATACGGTTGAGCGGATGTTCAATGGCCCCGTGTGCCTGTGCGAGGATTTTCTTGACGGCCGCGAGGAATACGTTCCGGCTGTTTACGTTAAGGGCGCACTTGGTAGCCAGCGGGGAAACTCGACATACGATCGATACTGTTGCTACCTCGGCAAGCATGGTGTCGATGAGGCCGCTGTGAGAAGGTCTATGTCGCAGATGGTCGTTTGCGATGCCCTTTTGGCCAACAGCGATCGCCATTGGCGAAACTTCGGCATCATCCGCAATGTCGACACCCTGGAGATAAAACCTGCTCCGCTGTTCGATAGCGGCAACTGCCTGTGGTACAGCGTACCGACTGCCGTGCTCGCAGCTGGGGAGTTCGGGTTTGCTGCTAAGCCGTTTGGGCCCGACCCTTCCGTCCAGCTGGCGCTTGCGGACTCGCTCGATTGGTTCGACTCATCGCGGCTCAACGGATTTGTTGATGAGGCGATTGAGATTCTTTCGCAGAGCAAGTGGGCCACGGCGGAGGGTCGGCTCGAGTCCATTCGCCGCGGCCTGGAGCGTCGCGTAATCGAGGTTGGTGCCGCTGTTGAAGTGCTTCGACACGTGCGGCGATAATCCCGCGACTACCTGATGGCCGCCGTAACGGTGCCGCCGCCGAGGACGATGTCGCCGCGGTAGACGACGATTGCCTGGCCGGGGGCGATGGCTCGCTGCGGCTCGTCAAAAGTTAGCAGCATTTGCCCGTCTTCGCCGTGCGTAAGGGTTGCCGCCTGGTCTTTCTGACGGTAGCGGTACTTGGCGCCCACGTGAATGCCGCTGGCATCGAGCTCTGCCTCCATGCGGTCGGCAGGGGCGCTCCAGATCCAGTCGTTGGCCGTGAGCGCTGTGGCCGTCAGGTCCTCGGCCTCGCCCAGATGCACAATGTTGTTGGCGGCATCAACGCCCGTTACGTACACGGGGTGCGCCATCGCGACGCCCAAGCCCTTGCGCTGGCCGATGGTATAGCGCAACGCGCCGTTATGGCGTCCGACCACGCTGCCGTCGCGCCATACAATATCGCCCGGCTCGGCGGCATGTCCGCAGCGGCGCTCGATATAGCCCGCGTAGTCACCGTCCGCGATAAAGCAGATATCCTCGCTCTCGGCCTTCTTGGCGTTGGTAAAGCCCTGCTCGGCGGCAATGCGGCGCACGTCGCGCTCTTTGTCCAGCCCAGCCAGCGGAAAGATCGTGTGCGCCAGGCGTTCCTGCGTAAGCGAATACAAAAAGTAACTCTGGTCCTTTTTGGGGTCCTCGCCGCGGTACAGCTGCCAGGTTCCGTCGGACGCCTGGCTCGTTTTGGCGTAGTGGCCCGTGGCGATGTAGTCGCAGCCCATATCCAGCGCCGCATCCAGCAATGCGCCAAACTTAATGTGGCGGTTGCAGATGATGCATGGGTTGGGCGTCAGCCCCTCCTGATAGGCGGTCACGAAGCGCTCGATAACATTGCGGTCGAAGGTCTGCTGCAGGTTAAGTACATGGTGGGGTATCCCCAGGCGCTCGGCGACGGCCTTTGCATCGGCGATGTCGCGGTCGACCTTACTCGTGCTCGTGACGGGATCGGGCGCGGGGCAGGTGAGGCGCATGGTGGCGCCGACACATTCGTAACCCTGGCTTTTGAGCAGATACGCGGTCACGCTGGAATCGACGCCGCCACTCATGGCGACGAGCACGCGCTTGTTGTGCATGGGGAGGTTCTCCTTGGTGGCATGTGGCCAAAAAAGAAAAGCGGCGCGGGAGGCTGGTTCCGCGCCGCAGACATTGTAGCAAGTTCGGACGTCTCGTGGGACACCCTGATTGGATGGGCTCAGGCTGCCGGGAGAGAGGAGACCGGCTCGTCCGTGGGCTCAACCTATGGGCGACAGGCCCTTAGTCCTGGAACAGTGCCGTGGACAGGTAACGCTCGCCGGTGTCGGCAAGCAGGGCCACGATGGTCTTCCCCTCGTTCTCGGGGCGCTTGGCCAGCTGCAGTGCGGCCCACACGGCGGCACCGGACGAAATGCCCACGAGCACGCCCTCCTTGTGGCCCACGGCACGGCCGGTGGCAAAGGCGTCGTCGTTCTCGACGGGGATGATCTCGTCATAGACCTGGGTGTCGAGGACGTCGGGCACAAAGCCGGCGCCGATGCCCTGGATCTTGTGCGGGCCGGCCTGGCCCTTGGAGAGCACCGGGGAGGTGGCGGGCTCGACGGCGACGACCTTAATCTCGGGGTTCTGCTCCTTGAGGAACTCGCCCACGCCGGTCACGGTGCCGCCGGTTCCAACGCCGGCGACGAAGATGTCGACCTCGCCGTCGGTGTCATCCCAGATCTCGGGGCCGGTCGTGGCCTTGTGGATGGCGGGGTTGGCGGGGTTCACAAACTGGCCGGCGATAATGCTGTTGGGGGTCTCCTTCTGCAGCTCCTCGGCCTTGGCGATGGCGCCCTTCATGCCCTTGGAGCCGTCGGTGAGCACGAGCTGTGCGCCGTATGCCTGCATAAGCTTGCGGCGCTCGACGGACATGGTCTCGGGCATGGTGATGATCACCTTGTAGCCGCGGGCAGCCGCCACCGAGGCGATGCCGACGCCGGTGTTGCCGCTCGTGGGCTCGATGATGGTATAGTCGCCGCCGCGCACGAGCTTGCCGGCCTTCTCGGCCTCGTCGATCATGTTCTTGGCGACGCGGTCTTTGACGGATCCGGCGGGGTTGAAGTATTCCAGCTTGACGAGCACGCGGGCCTTGAGGTCCTCATCGGCCTCAAAGTGAGTGAGCTCCAGAAGCGGAGTGTGGCCGATAAGCTGATCGATGGACGTGTAAACATTGCTCATGGTGAACCTCCAAAGTGTTCAAATGACTGGATACCGTGTGGTTTTACGGTGTGTATAGCAGCAAAACCCACAAACCTTATGAGTTGTTCGTTTTGCTGTTGGCAAGCATAGTAGACAGTAAAGCCTAGTAACGCAATAGGAAATAGAAGATTATTACGAGTCGATTAACCATCTTGACCGGAACGGGTATTTTCAAAACCAATTTTTCGGCTAGAATTTCTACGGACTAAATGACCGAAAGGCAGCACTATATATGTTGGTTTCTACTAAGGGCAGATATGCCCTGCGCGTTATGGTCGATCTGGCCGAGCACCAGGCGGCCGGTCGCATCCCGCTCAAAGAGATCGCGGCGCGACAGGGGATTTCCGAGAAATATCTCGAGAACATCTTGGCTACGCTCGTACGTGCCAACATGCTCTCGGGTATGCGTGGCAAGGGCGGCGGCTACGTGCTCACGCGCCCGCCCGAGCAGTACACGGTGGGCGAGATCTTGCGTCTGACCGAGGGCAGCCTAGCACCGGTCGCATGCCTGGACGGCGACTGCAAGGGCTGTTCGCGTTCGGACGAGTGCCCCACGCTCGACGTGTGGAAGAACCTGGACAAGCTCATCAACGACTACCTCGACGGTGTGACGCTCGATCAACTTGTCGCTCCCAACCATGGCTACGACTATGTCATCTAACCCACACCTGCATTTGGGGACGGGGTAGAAATGGTAGATTCTCTCGTCCTTTGAGACTTGACAAATAAGAAGGCCGCCCATTTTTTGCGATGGGCGGCCTTCGTTTTGGGTCGATATGACGGTTCGTATTGAACAGTTCTAGCCCTCGGCGATGCTGTCGAGAATGCTGCGCATGATGGATACCAGGATGCTGCCCATAAAGGCCGATCCAAAGCCGGCAATGGAGATACCCGCGCCCAGCAGATTGACCGACAGGTAGCTGGCCAGCTCGAGCATAAAGCTGTTGACTACGAGCTGAAAAATACCAAGCGTGATAATAGTGAGCGGCAGCGAGATGACCGTCAGGAACGGCTTGACGAGCGAGTCGACGATGTTGAGGAACAGTCCCACGAAGGCAAAGCAGACCCAAGCCTCGGCAAAGCCGAAGGGTTGGATACCGGGGACGAGGAACGTGGCGATCGCGATGGCGATCGAGGTGAAGAGCCAGTTAAGCATAAAGCGCATGGCGTGAATCCTTTCTTGCGCCGGGGTTGCTGGCGTCGCGTGAAGCGGCTTGCGGCGGCGACTTGGATGGTTGCGCGGGCGCGCCGCGGTGTTTGGGCGCCCATTGTCTCAAATATTCGTGGAGCTTACGTGCGCATATGGTTTCTAAACGGCGTTCGTCCTGAAAAACGCGCCGCTGGCAGAGAGTCTTGTCGCTTTAGTTTGGTGGTGTGCTACACTGCTACGGGCAAAAGCCACAGGCGTTGCCCTATTGCATAGAACGGGCGAACGATGCCCGATGTCAGTATCAACTTCGATGCCTTTTGGCGGGTTTGGCGGTGATCGATGAATATCGAGAACATGTTTGACAAGCCTGATGTCAAGCAGCTGGTCCACGCATTTAGCCTTTTGGACGACGAGAAGGATATCCAAGCGTTTTTGACCGATATCTGCACGCCGCGCGAGATTTGCGACCTTTCTCAGCGTTTGCAGGTTGCGCGCTATTTGGACGAGGGCGAGCCTTATGTTGAGGTTCAGGCCCGTACCGGCGCTTCGTCCACCACGGTGAGCCGCGTTTCAAAGGCGCTGAACGGCGAGTACGGTGGCTACCGCAAGATCCTCATTAAGTTGGAGGATGGCGAGTAGGCCGGCGACAAAAACGAATTGTGCAAAACCGCTCCTCCGGGGGCGGTTTTTATATGCCCGCAATCGGCTGGTTCGTTGGGGCCAGGTTGCTTTGTACCAAAAGATGGAGCTGTGGTGGCAATGTGTCCGCGTGGGCGGGTAGGATGGATGCATTGATTATTGCGAACAGTTTGAGCGGAGGACCATGCCTGTTCGAATCTATACCACCAATGCCGGCACGGATTTGAGCGATGCCGAGTCGGCGCTGCTTGCCGACCTTATTGTCCGCCACGGGCGTGCCGTGTTGCTGGCACCTACGTTTGCCGAGCTCGACCTGTGCCGTCATGATGCGGCGGAAGCCGGCGTTTCGCTGGGTATCGACTACAAGACGTCTACATCGTGGCTTCGCTCGCTTTGGGAGCTTTTGGGCGACGGGCGCGGTTTCGTCGACAACCTGCAGCGCCAGATGCTGTTCTCGGACATGGTCACGCGTCTCGACGATGCCGATCTGCAGCCGCTTTCGCGCAGCCAGGGCACAGTGCGCATGCTCGCGCGCATGGCCCGCGACGTGTTGCCGGGCGTTGCGGGGACGGGTGCCGAACGATGCCGTGGCGACAACTGCCAGCCTGAGCCAAAAAGCGATGCCGAGGCTCGTGTGTTCGAGCTTTTGCGCGCCTACGCGGGCGGTTTGGACCGTCGAGATATGGTTGAGCCCTGCGAGGCAGCTGACATTATGACCAGTGTCCTGGCCGATAGCCTGCCGGCGTGCACTCGCGCCGTATGCGTGCGCGGTATCACGTCGTTTACGCACGGTCTGCTCGAGCTGCTGTCTGCCGTGGCGAACAATGGGGGAGAGGTCGTCGTGCTGCTTGCCCGCGAGCAGGCGGCGATGCGCGAGGAGCTTGCCACGGCATTTGATGCCCGCGATGTGTTGTTTGAGATCGCGCCGCTAGGGGAGGGTGTCGGCGCGTCTGATGCCGCTTACGGGACCGCCGCTCAGCCTGCCTTTATTGAGGTCGCTGGCCCCCATGCCCGTGCTCATGCTTATGCGGACGCAATTGATGATCTGGTAAAAACGTGCCGGGGTTCCGAGGTCGACGGCGCTTCTGCCGACCCCGTGCGCGTGCTCGTTGTTTCTGCCCGGGCACCCCAGCTGTTCGGCGAACTCGCCTCTCGTCTGGCGGCGCGTCACATTGCGGCCGAGACGACTGAGTTCACGGCGTTTTCCCAGTCCATCGCGGGCAGGCAGTTTACGGCGCTCGCCAACCTGATCGAGCGTATGAAAGCCGCCGACGAGGGCACCGCTTCCAAGACCGAGTGGTGGCCCGCTTCAGAGCTTACCGACTGGATTTATAGCCCGCTTTCGGGTGCCGACGCCGCGAGCGCCCGCGGCTTCGACAAGAACATGCGCCTGTCGCGCAACAAAACCACTGCGGGCGTCAAGAGCCTGCTGCAGAGCGTGCAGGGCCAGGTGAGGGGCGCCCGCAAGGCCGCTAGCGAAGATAACTGGTTTAAGAACGTGCCATGCGTGGTCTCGGACGTGTTTCAGGCGCTGTGGCGCGACAAACCCGTGACGGCGCTCAAGGCCATGCTCGCCGTTGCCGAGGCGCTGCCCGATCGCGCCCTAGGCGGCCTTGACGGCCAGGCCCGTCGCCAGGCAGAGACGGCTCTGCTGCGCCATGCCATCGACATCCTTATGAACGATGCTCGCGCGCTTGACGTGTCGCAGGCCGCGACCGTGCCGGTTCTCGACGGCGTTCGAACTAAGGTGGACAAGCGCAGCACCGCTTACGATTACGAGACCTACGAGGTCGACCGCACGCCACGGGCGCAAGTGCGCTTCGTGTCGCTTGCCGATGCGTCGGTTTTGCGTCCTGGCGGCTACGATGCCGTGCTGTTTGCCGATGTCGACCTGGACAGCTATCCGCTTTCGCATGAAGAGGGCCCGCTTGCCACGTTGACGGCCGAGCTGCGCCGCGACGGCGTGTCTTTGGAGCCCGCCGCCCTGCTGCGCGTGCGCTTTGGCCGTGCAATGCAGGCGACGAGCGGTCCGGTCGCGCTTGCCCGCGTGACACACGATCGCCAGGCGCGCGAGTGCTACCCGGCAGCCGTATGGACCGAGCTGCGGGCACATGCCGAGGCCGCTGGCGCTGCCAAGCCCACGCGCGTGGGCGAGGGCGATATCATCGCCGACTTTGATTCCGCGGCAGGCGAAGGTCTTAGGCGCGAGCGCGTGACCTGCGAAGCTCCTCAGCATCTGAGCGATGAAGCCATTCCGTATCTGGTCCTGCGCCGTCGCGATGGCGAGGGCGAGGATGCGCCGCTGGTACCGCGCCTGACGTCTGCCTCGCAGATCGAGGCCTATTCGACCTGCCCGCTATGCTGGTTCGTCTCGTACCGCGTGAAGCCTCAGTCGATCGACGCCGGCTTTGGCAATATGGAGAAAGGCAACTTTGTCCACGACGTGCTGGAACACCTGCACGCCCGTCTGCCCCAGGAGGGCATGGAACGTGTGACGCCCGAGAACCTGCCACGTGCTCAGGAGCTGCTGCGCGAGGTCTTTGACGAGACCTTGGCCGAACATGCCTCCAAGCGTGGCAACGAGGGCCCGCTCGTGCCGCTCTCTCCGGTAGAGGAGCGCCAGGTGGCCGAGATTCTGCCGCAGCTGGAAGGCGTGCTTGCCTATGAAGCCGAGGCGCTGACGCCTTTTGCTCCGCGCTACCTGGAGTTTGCCTTTAACGATCTTAACGTTGAGTATGCCGGCTGGCCGCTCGGCGGGCGCATCGACCGTGTGGACGTGGATGCCGAGAACCGCGCCGTGGTGATCGACTATAAGCACCGCACGGGCGTTGAGGAGTTTAAACTCGCCGACCCCACGGTGCGCGACGAGGAATCGGGCACGGCGCCCATCGACGATCCGCGCTGGCTGCCGCCCCATACCCAGACGCTTATCTATGCGCAGGCCATGCGCCGGGCGCTGGATTTGGATACCCGCGCGGCGCTCTATTTTTCGACCAAGGGCGGCAAACCGGCGCTGCGCGGCGCGGCGAGCGCCGAGCTGCTCGAGGAAGAGCGCGGCGACGGTCGCATCCCGGGCCTTAAGAAAGGTTTCCCCGGCGAGGGTGGCAGCATGGACTTCGACGCCCTGCTCGACCGCGTGGAGACCGGCATCGCCGAGCGCCTGCGCGAGCTCGAGGCGGGCAACGTCGCTGCTGTCGACCCGGCGTCGACGCAGGCCGCGCATGCGCGCTGCTCGTATAACCACGAAGGAACGTTTGTAAGGAGGGACGTGTAGACCATGGATCTTTCGACTTTGATGCCGCAACAGCTGCAGATTGTCAAAACGCTCGACCGCCCGCTGTTTGTCTCGGCGGGCGCCGGTTCGGGTAAGACCTTTACCCTCACGCGCCGCATCGTCTATGCGCTCTCGCCCGAATCCGGTCCGTTCGTTGAGCATCTGGACCAGGTGCTCGCCATTACCTTTACCAAAGATGCCGCGGCCGAGATCCGCGACCGCGTGCGCCGTGCGCTTATCGACGAGGGTATGGACGAGGAAGCACTGACCGTCGACGACGCGTGGATTTCGACCATTCACGGCATGTGCTCGCGTATCCTGCGCGCGCACGCGCTGGAGCTGGGCATCGACCCCGAGTTCACGGTGCTCACCGATACCGACGAGCTCATGGATCAGGCTGTTGAGCATGTGCTGGGTCGCGCGACGGCACCCGATGCCGCCCCCGAGCTCGCGGCATCGCTCAAGGCCCTCTATGCCTGGTATCCCATGGCGGGCGAGGGCGGTTCCTTTGGCGGCGGTACGACCATCAAGGGTCTGGTGCGCGACCTGCTGGAGCTGTCGAGCCAGTTGCCGGGCGGTATGGACGACGTGCGCGTGGCGCGCGGCCAGGCCGATACCTCGGCACTCGCCGATGCCTATCGCGCGGCGCTGGGTGCGAGCAAGGCCTCGATCGAGAAGGCGCAGGCGGCGCTCGATGCCATCGACGCGTTCGAGGCGAGCGGCAAGACCATGGCCGATGCGGCGCGACTCATGATGTCGTGCACCATGCCGCGCGCGAGCAAGGCATTCCCTAAGGAGCAAGCCGAGCTGCTCAAGGCCGAGGCCGCCGATGCGTTTATCAATATCGTGCTTGCCTGCGGTGGCCCGGCGCTCGATGCGCTGGTGGGCCTGGCCCGTTCCGTGGAGGCGGAGTACCGTGCGCTCAAGGCCGACCAGTCCGCGCTCGACAATAACGATCTGCTGCGCATGGCATATGAGGCGCTGCGCGATTATCCCGCCATCCGAGCCGCCTACGAGGGCCGCTTTAAGATGGTCATGATCGACGAGTTCCAGGATACCGACCAGATGCAGGTCGACCTGATCCGTTACCTGACCGGCGCGGGGGAGCGTGCGCTTTGTACCGTGGGCGATGCGCAGCAGTCGATCTACCGCTTCCGCGGCGCCGAGGTCGAGGTCTTCCGTCGCCAGGAGCGCAAGGTGGGCTCGTCTACCGCGCCCGAGGCGACTGCCGCGGCCGACGCCCCTGCTGGCGAGCTCGTTAAGCTCGTGCGCAACTTCCGCAGCCATGACGAGGTGCTGCGTTACGTGGCGCGCGTCTTTGATGGCGACGATGGCGGCCTGATGCAGGGCTTTTTGGATCTTGAGGCGAGCGACGGCCGCAAGGACACGCTGGTGGCGGACGCCTCGCGTCGCCAGGCCCTCTTTGTTGCCGGCGGCAGTACGCAGGAGCGCACGCAGGCCAAGGCCCGTGCGATCGCCGAACGCTTCCGCGCACTTGCCGATGCCGGCCAGCCCCAGGGCGGCATGGTGCTGCTGCTGGGCCGCATGACCAACGCAGATGTCTACGCGCAGGCTTTCCGCGATCAGGGGCTCGACTGCGTCATCGCGGGCGGCTCGGTCTTTGCCCAGGCTGCCGAGGTGCAGACGGTGCGTGCCCTGGTCTGCGCGCTCGCCAATCCGGCCGATACGGCGCAGGGCCTTATGCCGCTGCTCGCCTCGCCGATGTTTGCGCTCGGCGCCCAGGAGTTCCTGGCGCTGGCGACCAAACTCGACGAGCAGACAGGCGAGACGTCGCGCCGCAACATCGATGCGGGCATCATGAGTGATTTCGACGTGCCGGGTTTGCAAGACTTGCCGCTGGTGACGCGCGCCCGCGAGGTGCTGCGGTATGCGCTTCGTCGCGTGGGCCGCGATTCGTTCGCCGCCATCGCGCGCGACGTGGTCAACGCCTCCGGCTGGTTTGTGCGTCTGGCACAGCGCGGTCCCGAAGGCAAGGCCATTGCCGCCAACGTGCTCAAGGCGCTCGACGCCGTGGCCGAGGCGGAGGCCGAGTTCGGTAACTCGCCGCGTTCCATCGCGCTGGCCTTCGACCGCTTCTTGGCGGGCAAGGAAGCCCCGGGTGCCCTCAACGAGGAGGGCGACGGCGCGGTGCGCATCATGACGGTTCACGCCTCTAAGGGTCTGGAATATCCGGTCGTGGCGGTCGCCGAGTGCTTTGGCGTGCGTAAGCCCTCGGGTGCGGCACAGATGGGTCGCGTCGAGGGAGGAGCGCAGGTCGTGGCGCTGCCGGCACGCTTCGACGGCGTTAAGCTCACCGACGGAACCTTTGTGAAGGGCGACGACGTCAAAAAGCAGTTTGAGCACGCGTTTAAGGGCAAGGGCACGTCGCTGTGGCTACCGCCGGAGCTCATGGAGGATGTCTGCGCGACGGGTTCTCCCGCCGAGGCATTCGTTCGCCTGCGCAACGACGACCTGCAGCTTTCGCTCGAGGAGCGGGCTCGTCTGCTCTATGTCGCCATGACGCGTGCGCGCGAGCTGGTGATCTTGGCGATGGATGCCGGCGTGAGCCGCGGCAAGGTGGCGGCGCCGACCTTCGATGCCGAGACGGATCTGACCTACGACGTGCTCCGCCGTATTTTGCCGACCGACGCTCTGGACATGCCGCAGCTCGATGCCGACCGTCTGGTGTTCGACAACTCCCAGCCGGGCGACTACGAGCTCATTTCGCTTTCTGACTTTACCTTTGGCGAGCAGGCGTTTGAGGTCAACGCTTCGCTGGATGCCGAGGGCAGGCTTGTTCGTGGCGATGCCGATACGGATGCTGCCGACGATTCGGCCAGCACAATCGTCCCCGGTCCTGCCGACCCCAAGCCCGATTCGTTTGAGCTTGTGTATCCCCAGGCAGTGGGCGTGCGCATGGGCATCTGTCCGTTCCCGGCGCGTGACTCGTATAGCTACTCGTCAATCGCCGCGGCGCTCCATGCCGAGAAAGAAGACCGTGCCGCCGAGGCGCGTGTTCCCATGGACGAGTCCGGCGATGATGCGGAGTCGGATGGCTCGGAGATGGTCGATGCAGACGTGGCTGCTGTCGAGTCCGCCGGCAACCCCATGGCGCTGGGCTCGGCCTTCCACGCCGCCTGCCAGTGGCTCATCGAGATGGGTGCCGATACGTTGCCCGCTGCGCGCGCCGATGCACTGGCGCGTCTATGGCGCCTGACGCCGGAGCAGCGCGAGCGCTTCGATGTCGCCCTGAATCGCTGGCTCAAGTCGGCGGTCCGTGCCGAGCTGCTTGCCTGGCCGTGCGTTCGTGCCGAGGTACCGTTCTTCTCGCTGGGTTGCGAAGACGAGGACATTGTCCGCTACGGTGCATATGCCGAGGGCGCCATCGATGCACTGGCCACCGACCCGGTCGATCCGTCGTGCGCACTGGTCATCGACTACAAGACGGGTGGCACGCCGGACGAGACGCCGGAGCAGCTGCTCGAGAAACACGCCTTGCAGGCGCGCGTTTACGCCGACGTTCTGCACAAGGCGGGCTTTGGGGCCGTGACCGTCAAGTTCGTTCGCGTGGAGCAGGCGAATCCAACCATCTTCGTCGAACCCGCCGAGCCTCAGGTGGTCACCTACAACCTCTAGTCCTCAGATAACTTGCGGTGGAATACGGACTGTTTTGGCCAAAAAAGCCGCCAAACAGTCCGCATTTCACCGCAACTGCAAGAGGAGCCGTGTTGGTTTGGCTAGGTTCGGGTGCTGTCCGTGCCGTGCGGTAAAATCGTTCAGTCAGAACACGAACCCGCATCGGAGCTCATCACATGGCATTCGTCCATCTGCACAACCACACTGTCTTTTCCATGCTCGACGGCGCAACCCGTATCCAGGATATGGTCAATCGTGCCGTAGAGCTGGGCATGCCCGCCGTCGCCATTACCGACCACGGCTACATGTATGGCGTGCCCGACCTGGCGCTGGCCTGCGACGCCGTCAACCACAACACGCCCGAGTACAAAACCTGGAGCCACGACAAGGCCTTCCTGGAAAAGGACCGCCGCGACGAGCTGGTGGAGCCCGATCCCGAGGAAAACCCGCGCGAGCATGCCCAGTATGTGAAGGACATGGCCATGTGGGACGAGAAGGGCAACATTGACGAGCTCAAGCCGCCCCTGGTCATCAAGCCCATCTTTGGCTGCGAGGTCTACTTTACGCCGGACGAGACGCTCGCCCGCGACCACAAGCCCGAGCTCTACCACATGATCCTTCTGGCCAAGGACCAGGAGGGCTACGTCAACCTGATGCAGACGGTCTCCGAGGCCGCCGTGCAGGGCTTTTACTACAAGCCGCGCGTGACGCTCGATAACCTGCGCCGCCACGCCAAGGGCATGATCTGCACGAGTGCCTGTATCGCCGGCATCATCCCCAAATACATCGACCGCGGCGACATGGAAGGCGCCATTAAATGGGCCGAGACCTTCCGTGATACCTTCGAGCCCGGCGACTTCTATATCGAGATTCAGGAACACGGCATTACCACCGATAACGGCCTGACCGACGAGCAGATGGACCGCACGCTCATCGACATCGCCAAGCAGGTGGGCGTCAAGGTCATCGCCACCAACGACTTCCACTACCTGCGCCGCGAGGACGCGCCCGTGCAGGACGTCATCATGTGTATTGGCATGAACGCCAAGGTCGACGACCCCAACCGCATGCGCATGACCGGCTCGGAGTTCTACATGAAGACCGAGGAGGAGATGCGGGCGATGTTCCCGTATTGCCCCGAGGCATGCGACAACACGCTCGAGATTGCCGACAAGTGCTACGTTGAGCTCGACTGGGACTCCATCATCCTGCCGCGCTTCCCGTTGCTCGATCCCGGAGAGACGCACGAGAGCCAGTTCCGCCGCGAATGCGAGAAGGGCCTGCGCCAGCACTACGGCGACGACTGGGCCACGCGCGAGATCGGTGGCGTCAACATCAAAGAGCGCTTTGAGTACGAATACAAGGTCATCTGCGACAAGGGCTTTGCCGCCTACTTCCTCATCGTTGCCGAGTACGTGCAATGGGCCAAGGACAACGGCATCGGCGTCGGCCCCGGCCGTGGCTCGGCCGCCGGCGCTATCGTCGCCTACGCCATGAACATCACCGCGTTCGACCCGCTCGAGAACGGCCTGATGTTCGAGAGGTTCCTGTCCCCGCAGCGTACCGAGATGCCCGATATCGATATGGACTTCGACGATGAGCGGCGCCTCGAGGTCGTGGAGCACGTTCGCCAGCTCTACGGCCCCGAGAAGGTCACCCACGTCATCACCTACTCGACCATCAAGGCCAAGCAGGCCATCAACGACGCCGCGCGCGTCCTGGACTACCCGGTCTACATGGGTCAGCGCCTGTCCAAGATGGTCTCGAGCGACCCCAAGGTCAAACTCAAGCAGGTGCTCGACAAGCAACCCGGCAAAGAGGATCTGTTTAACCCCGATTTTGCCGAGGCCTATAAAAAGGACGACGACGCTCGCCGCATCATCGACACGGCGCTCTCGATCGAGGGCCTCACCCGTGGCGAGGGCGTGCACGCGTGCGCCGTTCTGATCTGCCGCGACCCCGTCAACGAGCACGTGCCCACCAAGCTCGACACCAAGGGCGGCGTCGAGATTACCCAGTACGAGGGCCATACCGTCGCCGACATGGGCCTGCTCAAGATGGACTTCTTGGGCCTGCGCACGCTGACGGTTATCTCCAAGGCCAAGGCAAACATCAAAAAGAACTTCGGCATCGACATCAAAGAGGAAGAGATTCCCTTTGACGATCCCGAGATCTTTAAGCTCATGGGCTCCGGCCACACCGCCGGCGTCTTCCAGGTCGAGTCCGCCGGCATGACGGCCACGATCAAGAACATGAAGCCCACCGAGTACAAGCACGTCGTGGCATTGATCGCCCTGTACCGCCCGGGCCCGTTGGGCGCCGGCATGGTCTCGTCCTACATCAACCGTATGAATGGTAAGGAGCCGGCGGTCTCCTACGACGACCGCCTGGACGACATCCTGGGCGAAACCTACGGCACCATGGTCTACCAGGAGCAGGTTATGCTCATCTCCGTCGAGATGTGCGGCTTCTCCAAGGGCGAATCGGACTCGCGTATCCGTAAGCCCGTGGCTAAAAAGAAGATCAAACTGCTCACGTCAACGGTGCTCCACTGGGAGGATGGCTCGGACGAGACCACCTACGACCACTGGATGAACGGCGCTATCAAGAACAACTACACGCGCGAGGTCGCCCAGAAGATTTGGGACGATGTTCTCGAGTTCGCGTCCTACGCCTTTAACAAGTCGCACTCCGCCGGCTACGCCATCCTGGTTATGCAGACGGCGTGGCTCAAGGCGCATTATCCGCACGAGTACATGGCGGCCGTTCTGACGTCCTATACGGGCAAGACCGACAAGATCGTGCATTACGTCTCGGCGTGCCGTCACGACGGCATCCCCGTGCTTTCGCCAGATGTCAACGAGTCCGGTACCGAGTTCACGGCTACCAAGGAAGGCGTGCGCTTTGGTTTGGCTGGCATCCGCGGCGTGGGCACCGGCGTGGCGCAGGCGATTATCGCCGAGCGCGAGGCGGGCGGTCCGTTTAAGACGCTGCACGACTTTGTCGAGCGCGTGGACTCGAGCCAGGCCAACCGCCGTGTGATCGAATCGCTCATCAAGGCAGGCGCCTTCGACTCCACGGGGTATCCGCGTCGCCAGATGATGCACTTTGTGGATAAGAACAACCCTGAGAACATCATCGATGCCGCGGTAAAGCGCCAGAAGGACCGCGCGAGCGGCCAGACGTCGTTCTTCGACATGTTTGGCGACGTTGAGGGCTCGGGCTTTGAGGTGAGCGTGCCCGATCCGGACGGCCAGGAGTGGGACCGCCACCTTAAGCTGAGCCAGGAGAAGGAGGTTCTGGGCATCTATGTCTCGGACCACCCGCTGCGCCCGTTTGAGTATGCGCTAGCCAAGGCACGCGACTTCTCGTTCTCGCAGATCGACACTGGCTACGAAGTTCAGAATCCTACGGGCGGTACCATCAACCAGGAGATTCCCGAGGGCAAGGCGCTGTGGTGGGCCGGCATGGTCTCGAGCGTGTCCAAGCGCGTGACCAAAAACGGCGACCCCATGGGCATCGTGCAGCTCGAGGACATGGAAGGCGAGGCCACGGTCGTGGTGTTCCCCAAGACCTACAAGGAGGCCGAGGGGTACCTGTACGGCGAGGTCGATCCCGAGACCGGTGCGCAGCTGTCCGATGCGTTTGTGCGCATTAAGGGCAAGCTCGAGCGTTCGGACCGCGGCGACCAGATCATCGCGCAGGAGATCGTGCCGCTTGAGCTTAACGAGGAGAACAACAAGCCCAAGGTGTTTGAGGTCATGGTGCCCAACAGCCGCTTTAGCCAGGGCAATATGGCGCGTCTTGCCACGGTGCTTACCGCCAACCCGGGCGGCGACCGCGTGGAGATCTTTATCGAGCAGGTGGACGGGCGCGTGCTGCGCGCCGAGGTGCCTGCCAAGGTCAACGCGCGCTCGATTCCGCTGCTGGCTGAGGCCAAGGCGATTGTGGGTAATCAGGGACGCGTGACGGTTATCTAAGCTACCCCGGGTGAGATTGGAGGAAGTGATGGCGCAGGGGACGTTTGTGCAGGCGCTTCGCAAAGAGGCGGCGTTGAGCGGCACCTTTATGAAGGGCCGCTCGCTCATGCTCAACGGCGCCGTGCTGTCGATTGAGGACAGCGGCTCGCGCTTCTCCAAAAACGTGACGGTTGAGGGCTCAGTGCGCGGCTCGCGCGGCGACCTGTACAAGACGCACGTGGCGCTCGACATGGACGAGCACGAGGTTATCGACTACGACTGCGACTGCCCCGCCGCATACCGCTATCCCGGTATGTGCAAGCACGTCATCGCCACAGCGCTGGCGTACCTGGACACCAGCGGCATTGAGCCTGTTGAGGGGCTGCGCACGCCGGTTCGCACGTTTACGGCGCAGTCGAAACAGCCCGCGCGCACCGCACCCAAAGCGCCGGCCGTCAACCCCAACTTTCCCTTTCCGGCGCCCGTCCCCACGAGCCCGAGCCTTGTGGCGGCGCTCTCCGATCTTTCGGACGCGCGCATGGATGAGCTGGCGAGTATGCGCCGCAAGCTTGCCGGTGCCGTTGATCCCGACGCCCCCAAAGCGGCGTTGGAGCCCTCGTTGGTGCCGTACTACAATCCGCTGTTCGCTGACCGCTTTAGCTGGGCGCTCGAGTTCCGCATCCGCTGTGGATCGGTCTCCTACGTGGTCAAGGACATCGACGGCATGGCCGATGCCTACGTGCGCGGCGGCACGTTCTCCTATGGCAAGAAGCTCACGTTTGTCCATTCACCTGAGGCCTTTGACGAAACATCGGCAAAGCTGCTCAACCTTGTTGTGACGACAGTTGCCTATCTCGATGACATCACAAGTTCGCGTTCGGCGTCGTACGACTTTGCCCGCAGCGGTTTTGTTGCCGAGCGTCAGTTGCCGCTGTCCGAGCATAGCATCGTATATGTGCTGGACCTGCTGCGCGGCCAGACCATCTCCTTTGAGCCCGCCTGGTCGCGGGGGACGACGACGCATCGCACCTACGACGTGGCGGTTGAGCTGTCTCCGCAAGGGGAGGACGAGGCATCCGCTAAGCGCCCACCACTGCTTGCCGCCAAAATCGCGCCGGCGGCTGGTGGTAGCTATGACCTGCGCCTGCCCGCCGATATGTACTGCTTTGCGTCGGGCGATGCCGCCTACTTGGTTGACACGCGCCGCGCGCGCCGTACCGACGCTGCATTTGCTCAGCATGCCGCACCTTTTTTGTCGCGCTTGCTGCCGTGCCGTACGCCCGCCCATATTGCCGCCGAGCAGGTGGGGGAGTTCTGCCGTATGGCGCTGCCCATTTTGCGCGACTATACCGACCTCACCGCGCCCGCTGCGCTCGATGCCGTGGCGCCCGAGCCGAGCTTTGCCATGGCAATCGGCGTCGACGATGGGCTCGTGACCTGCAAGATTACGGTTACCTACGGCGACTGGTCGGCGGATCTCTTTGGCCTGGGTGCTCCGGGCAGTCCCTTTGAAGAGCAACGTCCCGGCGTGCCGCCCCGCGACGAGGTGGCGGAGTTTCGCGTTATGGATACGGCGGCCCTGTACTTCGATTTCTACGAGGGTGGTCTGGCGTTTGAGGAGCGCGATGATGAGAGCTTGTTCTGCCTACTGACCGAGGGTCTGTCCGCCCTGTCCGAGCTGGGTGAGGTCATGCTCAGCGACCGTCTGCGCCAGATTTCGGTGCGCCCCGCGCCCAAGCTCTCGGTTCGTGCGACCGTCAAGAGCAATCTGCTCGATGTCGAGCTGGGCGCGAGCGGGCTTTCGGCCGCGGACCTTGCCGTCTATCTCGATTCGTACAAGCGCCACCAGACGTTTGCGCGCCTGACGTCCGGCGACATCGTGCGCCTGGATGAGGGAGCGCGCGCCGCGTTTGGCCTTGCCGAAGATCTTGGTGTCGATGCCGGCGACCTGCTCGACGGCGTGTCGCTTCCCGCGTCGAGCACCCTTTTTGTCGATAGCATGCTCGCGCGCACGCCGGCGCTCGAGGCCGATTGCGACGCCGCGTTCCGCCGCACCGTCGAGCGCCTGGACACGCTCGGCAAGATGGACTTTACGGTACCCGCCTCGCTCAAGGCCACGCTGCGCGGCTACCAGGTCGACGGATACCAGTGGCTCGGCTCGCTCGAACACCTGGGCCTTGGCGGCATCTTGGCCGACGACATGGGCCTGGGCAAAACGCTGCAGATGATCGCACATATCCTGGCGCGCGTGGAAGCGGGGGACATTAAGCCCACGCTTGTGGTGTGCCCTGCGTCGCTTGTGTACAACTGGACCGCCGAGCTGGAGCGCTTTGCCCCGTCGCTCGATGTGTGCGCCATTGTGGGCGCCAAGGCGCAGCGTCGCGTGCAGATTGCCGGCGTGGCCGAGCATAACGTGGCCGTGACGTCGTATGACCTTATGCGGCGCGATATCGACGAGTATGTCGAGCAGGACTTTGCCCGTGCGGTGCTCGATGAGGCCCAGTACATTAAAAACCCGCTCACCCAGGTGGCGCGCGCCGCCAAGCGCCTGCCGGCCGGCGTGCGCTTTGCCCTGACGGGCACGCCCATCGAAAACCGCTTGTCCGAGCTCTGGAGCATCTTCGACTTTTTGATGCCGGGCTTACTTGGCACGCGCGAGTCGTTTGCCAAGCGCTTCGAAAGCCCAGTCGAGCACGCCGAGGGCGACAGCGCCGCCCGCCTGCAGGCGCTCGTGTCGCCGTTTGTGCTGCGCCGCGTCAAGGAAGACGTGGTGGCAGACCTGCCCGAGAAGATCGAGGACACTGTCATGGCGCAGCTTGCCGGCGAGCAGCGCAAGCTTTACCTGGCAAACCAGGACCGCATCGCCCAGCAGGTGCAGCACCGCGAGGCTGGGGAGTTTAAGAAGGACAAGCTCAAGGTGCTCGCCGAGCTCACCAAGTTGCGCCAGATCTGCTGCGACCCGCGTCTGCACTACGAGGATTACAAGGCGGGGAGCGCCAAACTCGATACGTGCATGGAGCTCGTGCACGGCGCACTCGACGGCGGACATCGCATCCTGTTGTTCAGCCAGTTTACGGGTATGCTCGATATTATCGGTAAGCGCCTGGCCAAGGAGGACATCGCCTTCCTTAAGCTCACGGGCGCTTCGTCTAAGGAGAGCCGCGCCAAGATGGTCGCGCAGTTCCAAGCGGGCGAGGTTCCGGTCTTTTTGATTTCGCTCAAGGCGGGCGGCGTGGGCCTTAACCTGACGGCTGCCGACGTGGTCATCCACTACGACCCGTGGTGGAACGTGGCGGCGCAGGACCAAGCAACTGATCGTGCACACCGTATTGGTCAGCAACATACCGTGACCGTGTACAAGCTCATCGCCAAGGACACGATCGAGGAACGCATTATGCAGATGCAGGAGTCCAAACGCGACCTGGTCAACAGCGTGCTCGGCGGCGACGGCATCTCGTCGGCGTTGTTTACCCGCGAAGATGTTCTGGCGCTGCTGGGCGGCGACGGTCGCTAGCCGCGCGCGGGGTGGGACTGCTGGAGTGGGCAGGACGGTCGACGCATTTTGGCCCGACCGCTTGCCTGGTCCGTTATGTGTTCATTTGCAATGCCATGGATGGTTTGCCTGCCTTTGGGCATAAGAACCATCAAGAACATCGGCACATCAGCAAAGGAGAACATCATGGCGAAATTCTTTAAGGACCCCGACGGTAAGCTCATCGCTGCCCTTGGCGACGACGTTGCGACCCCTGCCGGTTGCACGGAGCTGACCGCAAACACTGAGGACGCGGCGCACGAGAAGCACGTGCCTGTTGTCGAGACCGAGCGCGACGGTCACGTGATTCGCGCACGCGTTGGCTCGGTCGAGCACCCCAGCCTGCCCGAGCACTACATTGAGTGGATCGCCCTTGAGGCCGAGGGCCGCTTAGAGGTCCATTACCTTGAGCCCGGCATGAAACCCGCGACGTTTTTCGCGGGCGGCTCCAAGACCGGTACCGTCTATGCCTACTGCAACCTGCACGGGCTGTGGTCCGCGACATTCTAGGAGCGCGCCCCCGCTCGGGGTATCATAGCTAGCATATGCACATGCAAGCGCCGACTGCATTATGCGGCCGGCGCTTTTACTACGATTTCGATGGTTTACGACGGAAAGGGCTGGGCCATGAAGCTCGCACTTGCACAGATCGATATGCGCTTGGGTGACATCGAGGGCATTTGCGGCCGCATCGAGGACCAGGCTCGCCTGGCCCATGAGCGCGGCGCGCGCGTGCTGTGCGTTCCGGCCCCGCTCTTTATGGGTGCCATGCCGGGCAGCCTGGTGGGCGCTGCCGATTTTGAGCACGATATGCTGACGGGCCTGACGGGCGTTGCCGAGCGCATCCAAGAGCTCGATATGATCTGCATCGTGCCCGCTGCGGTTTCGTTTGAGGGCCAGCCCCTGCTTGACTACATGATGCTTAAGGATGGTCGCGTGGTGCCTGCGCGCGCAAGTATTGCCCTGCAGCGCGGTGAGAACAACGACACACGTTGGGCACCGCCGGTGTTTGACGTGGACGGCGTGCGCATCGCCGTGGTGTTTGACCTGGATCGCGAGCTCGAGATGCTGCCGACCGGTGTCGACCTCATTGCCTATTTCCAATTCAACGCGTTTGACATGACCGATCGCGAGACCGCCGCCGTCGCCGCCGTGCGCAGCGGTGCCTACCGCAAGATCGCCTCCAAGCGCAGCGTGTGGTTTGCCTGCATGGCGCCGGTCGGTGCCTATGACGAGTCGGTGTATACCGGCGGGTCGTTTGTGCTCGACGATTGCGGTCGCGTGGTGGCCCAGGCGCCGTGTTTTGAGGAGAGCCTGCTGGTTCAGGAGATTCAGCGCGGCGTGATGCTCGATGCCCTGGAGGACCATGAGCTGCCCCAGTTTCGCTCCGAGGAGTGGTTGTGGCAGGCGCTGGTGCTTGCCGTGCGCGACAATGCCCGCGCCCACGGTACGTCGCATGCCGTGGTGGCGATCGAGGGCGATTTGCCGTCGTCCCTGTTGGCGGCGCTTGCCGTCGATGCCTTGGGTCCTCGTAACGTAATTGGCTTAGTGCTGGGGCGCAACCGCATCTTTACGCCGGCGCAGGAGGAGGCCGAGGCCGCCCGCTGTTCTGCTGTTCGCTCAATCGCTGAGCGTCTGCACATTCGCACCGTCGAGCGCGATGCGCCGGATGCGGAGCGCGTGCTCGACCGCGACGTGTCGGCGGGCGATGCCGAGCGCCTGCGTTCGCGCGCGCTGGGCCTGATGCTCGAGGATACGGCGCTCGAGCTGGGCGCCATGGCGTTGAGCCCGCTTTCCAAGACTGAGTATGCACTGGCGGCGCCCGCGCTGTCCGGCGGCTACCAGGGCGATTTTGCGCCCTTTGGCGACGTGTATCTGTCGACGCTCGAGTTTGTGGCACGCGTGCGCAACCGCACCTCGGCCGTGGTGCCCCAAGAGCTCGTGACGCTCAACGCGGTAGAGGATTGCATGGATCGCGTGCTGGCGCAGGCACTCTCGGCGCTCGCCGGCCCGGTTGATATGCTCGATCGCGCGGCGCGGCTGCTGGGCGGGCTTGAGCCGGGCGAGGTCGATGGTGCGCTCGAGTCGCACGTGGACCGCAACCGCCCCTTTGATGACATCCCGATGGCCGCCGCCAAGCCCGAGGCCTGCTCGCTGCTGCTGATGCTCGTGCGCCAAGGTGAGGCTGCTCGTCGCATGCTACCGACGGCGCCGATCGTTTCGGCCCGTTCGTTTGCCGAGCGCGCCTGGCCGTACATGCTTGCGTGGTCCGATCTGGGGCTCAACGGTAAGGAGCGCATGGCGGTTGATTCGCTGGCGCGCGCCGAGGTGCGCCGTTTTGCCGACGACGATACGAGTGACCGTATGCGCGGCGAGATGATGGGCTTATTAGGCGAGCTGTTGGGTATTTCGCCCGAGCAGATGGAAGAGCTGCGCTCCGAGGACGGTCAGCGTCGTTTGCATGAGGGTATGAAGAAGTTTGAGGGCGAGGTTCAGGACGCCATCGATAAGATGATGGGCGGTCAGGGCGGCTCGCAAGGTGGTCCCCAGGGTGGTCCGATGCCGCATCCGCCGGTGGATCCCCGTCAGTTTCCCTTTTTCTCGCAGAACTAAACTGGGGATGGGATTTGCTCCCAACCCCGATACTTCAACTAAGCATCTTGACCCCGTTGTGTTATTCTAGAACAGACGTTCGTGAATAGTGCGCGGAGCCTTGTCTCGCGCCGGGCTTTTGGCGAGGGGAGGTCGGCTTGGTCATTTTGGGTATCGACCCCGGTTTGGCCCATACAGGTTGGGGGATTATCGAGGAGCGGCGTGGCGAGGTTCGCTGCCGTGCCTACGGTTGCATCGAGACCAGCGCGGGCAGCCCGCTCGCGGTGCGCCTGTCGCATATCGCCCGTGACCTTAAGGATGTCGTCGAGCGTTATCGACCCGACACAGCTGCTGTCGAGAGCATCTACTTTGGCGCCAACGTTCGTTCGGCCATCCCCACGGCGCATGCCCGCGGTGCTGCGCTTGTGGCGCTTTCGGAGTGCGCGCTCGAGATTGGCGAGTACACGCCCATGCAGATCAAACAGGCCGTGGTGGGCACCGGCGCCGCGGACAAGCGACAGGTCGCCTACATGGTACGCACGCTAACACAGCTCGACCACGACCCGCATCCCGACCATGCCGCCGATGCCCTGGCCTGCGCCATCTGCCACGTAAACCTCAGCCGCACCCGCGCCCTCACCGGTGGCGAGTTCTATCAACAGAGAGGAACCGGATACTGATGATTTCCCAGCTCCACGGAACGCTTGTCGAGGCCACGATGAGCTCTGCTGTCGTCGATGTGTCGGGCGTTGGCTTTGAGCTCGGCATTTCGGGCAGCACTGCGGCCACGTTGCCGACGCCCGGTGGCGAGGTCCGCCTCTACACGCGTATGCAGGTGCGCGAGGACGCCATGACACTTTTCGGTTTTTCCTCTAAGGATGAGCGCACGATGTTCGATCGGCTCGTGTCTGTCTCGGGCGTTGGTCCGCGCTTGGCGCTCGCCGTGCTTTCCACCTATACCGTGGGGCAATTGTATTCGCTGGTGATGGCCGAGGACGACAAGGGCATGGCCAAGGTGCCCGGTGTGGGCAAAAAGACAGCTCAGCGTCTGATCCTGGAGCTCAAGAGCACCTTTGCCAAGGACAAGGGCTTTGTGCCGGTCGACGTGATTCCCGGCCAGGTTGCGATGCCCGTGCCCGCTGCTGCTCCCTCGGCCATCGATGATGCCCGTGCGGCGCTCCTTTCCATGGGCTTTAGCCCGCAGGAGACCGATGTTGCCCTGAGCGGGTATGATGGGCAGAATATGCGTGTCGAGGATCTGCTCGGCGCGGCGCTTAAGCGACTCGGAATGGATGCGTGATGTGGGAAGCCGATGACTCTCAGGACCTGTGGGCGACGTCCGGTAACTCGCCGGCGGCATCCATGGCGCACGGCGAGCGCATGGTGGGCTCGGAGCTAACGCCCGAAGACCTCGATGTCGACCGTACCCTGCGCCCTCAGCGCCTGGACGACTACTGCGGTCAGGAACATATCAAGCAGAGCCTTCGAGTGCTGATCGAGGCGGCGCAGAGCCGTGGCGAGACGCTCGACCACGTGATCTTCTCGGGTCCTCCGGGCCTGGGCAAGACCACGCTGGCCACCGTTATCGCCAACGAGCTGGGCGCTCAGATCAAGACCACGAGTGGCCCTGCCATCGCGCGCACGGGCGACCTAGCGGCCATCCTTACTAACTTGCAGCCGGGTGATGTGCTGTTTATCGACGAGATCCACCGCCTCAACCGTTCGGTCGAGGAGGTCCTGTACCCCGCGATGGAGGACTTTGCCCTCGATATCGTGATTGGCAAGGGTCCGGCGGCGCGCTCGATTCGCCTGGATATTCCCAAGTTTACGCTGGTAGCGGCAACGACCCGCTCAGGCATGTTGACCGGCCCGTTGCGCGACCGCTTTGGCATTTCATATCGCCTGGATTACTACACGGTCGAGGAGCTCGCGCAGATTGTGACGCGCTCGGCAACTATCCTGGGCGTGGCGATCGACCATCCCAGTGCACTCGAGATCGGCTCGCGTTCGCGCGGCACGCCGCGTCTTGCCAACCGCCTGCTCAAGCGCGTGCGCGATTACGCACAGGTGCGCGGCAACGGTCCCATCGAGCTCGATATCTGTCGCCAGGCGCTCGAGTTCTTCGAGATCGACGAGCTCGGTCTGGATTGGATGGATATTCGCATTTTGGAGACGCTCGCTAAGACGTTCTCCGGTCGTGCCGTGGGACTTACGACCCTTGCCAGCGCGGTGGGCGAGGACCCGGGCACGCTCGAGGATGTCTATGAGCCCTATCTGCTGCAGTGCGGCTTGATGATTCGCACGCCTCAGGGTCGTCAGGCAACGCTTCGCACCTTTGAGCACCTGGGGATTGAACCTACCGTTTAGGGCGCTTTGTTTTGGCTAGTCTGTAGGCTATCGCTGAGCATTGGATAAACATATCGCCATTCATCGGTTACGGGTGTTTTACTATTGCGCGCCCGTGCTATGCTGAATTGGTCTTTTTCTCATTCGGTAACGAAAGGACCGCCCATGCCTACTGACATCGAAATCGCACGTTCCGTCACGCCGCTGCCCATTACCGAGGTGGCTAAGAACGCCGGCGTCGACGTAAAGCACCTGATTCCGTACGGCTTCGACAAGGCTAAGGTTGACTATTCACTGCTCAACGAGCCGACTGATCACCAGGCTAAGCTCGTCCTCGTGACCGCTATCAACCCAACGCCTGCGGGCGAGGGCAAGACCACCACGACCATCGGTCTGGCCGACGGCCTGCGTCGTCGCGGTGTCAAGAGTGCCGTGGCCCTGCGCGAGCCTTCGCTCGGCCCCGTCTTTGGCGTTAAGGGCGGTGCTGCCGGCGGCGGCTGGGCTCAGGTCATCCCCATGGAGGATATCAACCTGCACTTTACCGGTGACTTCCATGCCATCGGTGCTGCCAACAACCTGCTGGCCGCCATGCTCGACAACCACATCCAGCAGGGCAATCAGCTCGGTATTGACGTTAAGCGCATCACTTGGAAACGCGTCGTCGATATGAACGACCGTCAGCTGCGCCACGTTATCGACGGCATTGGCGGTAAGGCCCAGGGCGTGCCGCGCGAGGACGGCTTCGATATCACCGTTGCCTCCGAGGTCATGGCGATCCTGTGCCTGTCCACGAGCATCAGCGATCTTAAGGAGCGCTTGGGCGAGATCGTTGTCGGCTATAGCTATGCCGGCGAGCCCGTCCGCGCCCGCGACCTTAAGGCCCAGGGAGCTATGGCCGCACTGCTCAAGGATGCGCTCAAGCCCAATCTGGTGCAGACGCTCGAGGGCACGCCCGCGTTTGTCCACGGCGGTCCCTTCGCCAATATCGCCCACGGCTGCAACTCCATCATGGCCACGCGTATGGCTATGCGTTTTGGCGATGTCGCCATTACCGAGGCGGGCTTTGGTGCCGACCTGGGTGCCGAGAAATTCCTGGACATCAAGTGCCGCATGACGGGCGTTCGTCCCAACGCCGTCGTGGTCGTCGCCACCGCTCGCGCGTTGAAGTACAACGGTGGCGTCGCCAAGGCCGACCTCAATGAGGAGAACCTCGAGGCACTCAAGGCTGGCATGCCCAACCTGCTGCGTCACGTCGACAACATCCAGAACGTTTATGGTCTGCCCTGCGTGGTCGCCATCAACCGCTTCCCGACGGACACCGAGGCCGAGCTTGCGCTCATCGAGTCCGAGTGCCAGAAGCTTGGCGTCAACGTTAAGCTTTCCGAGGTCTGGGCCAAGGGCGGCGAGGGCGCGCTCGAGCTGGCCGATGAGGTCATGCGTCTGATTGAGCAGCCGAGCGAGCTCAAGTTTGCCTATGAGGACGGCGCTGATGTCGCTGATGCCCTCGAGGCCGTTGCCACCAAGGTCTACCGCGCCGACGGCGTTGACTTTACGCCGGCCGCCAAGCGCCAGCTCGCCGAGCTGCGCGAGAACGGCTTTGGCAACCTGCCGGTGTGCGTCGCCAAGACGCAGTACAGCTTTAGCGACAACGCCAAGGCCCTGGGCGCTCCCGAGAACTTCCGCATCACCGTGCGTGAGCTCAAGGTTTCTGCCGGCGCCCACTTTGTGGTCGCGCTGACCGGCAGTGTTCTGACCATGCCGGGCCTGCCCAAGGTGCCCGCGGCCGAAAACATCGACGTCGACAACGACGGCAACATCACCGGCCTGTTCTAAGTCTGCTGTCCATAGCTGCTTGTCCGCCCCGCCGTGCCCACAAGGCCCGGCGGGGCTTTTTGATCCTTAGGCCCGCGCATGTCTTGTAGATACCGACGGACTCTGCCCATCATAGGCTTTTGCGCGGGTAGAATGCATGGATAACTTGAGGCTCACGCGCGACGGAAAGGAATCGTTGCATGGATCAGGACAAGACAACCGTGATGGGCGGCTACGGTTCCGCGCAGGCTGGCGATAGCGCCGATGCGACCCGCGTTGTTCCCAACCCCGGTTATGCCGACCCCGCCGCGACGCAGCCTTCTGCCGAGCCCACCCGGGTTATGGGCTATGGCGACACGGCGCAGGATTCTTACGCTGCATCTTCGCAAGGCCCCTATGGCAACGCAGCTCCGGATCCGTTTGATTACACGCCGCAGGATTCTTATGCTGCCTCGACGCCGAATCCCTATGACAACCTGCCGCAGAATCCCATTCCGCAGCCTCAGCAGACGACGTATATGCCTCGCACGGCGCAGCCTCGCTACGAGTCGCGCGAGCCGTATCGCGAGTACCCCAAGTCGATTCCGCAATATAGCGAAGACGAGGAGAAGAGGCCGTCGCGTTCGTCGAGCGTGATCAAGAAAATCCTGATTGTGCTGGCGATCTTCTTTGCCCTTTCGGTTGTGTTTGCCATTGTGTCGGGCATGCTCAACAAGCGGGGCGCCACGACTGATACCACGGCCGAGCAGACTGAGGCCACCCAGTCTACCGCCGTCGACCTGAGCGATATTCCGGGGCAGTACTGGTCCAATGCCAAGAAGCTCCTCAAATCGCGTGGGGCCGACCTTTCGAACGCCGTGATCCTGACCGATGACGGCTCGATGCCCGTCGTCGATGCCAACTGGGTCGTGACGTCTGCCTACTATAACGACAACGGCAACCTGGAGGTTCAGCTTACGCGCAAGGACGGCTCGTCGGGTAACGCGTCCGGCGACCAGGGCACCACGGACAGCTCGAGCTCCAACACGCTGGAGGACCTGAGCAACAAGGCTCAGGAGCTGGGGGATAAAGCCCAACAGCTGGGCGACACGGCTCAGAATCTCGGCGATACCGCGCAGAACCTGGGCGATATGGCAACGGATGCCTGGAGCGCGCTGCAAAACGGCATCTCGGGCGCGCAGGGAAACTAGCGGCTGAGTTGGCTAGAGCCGCTCGGCCGGGCGGTCGGGCGAGCTAAAGCCCGAGTCAAACGTGACGACGCACGAGACATCGGGCCGGCACTCGTGCACGATGCGCGTGACGAGTTCCAGCAGCTCCTCGTCGGATATGTCAAAACCGTCGGGGCGCACCAGGTCAAACGAGACGAAGCCGTCGTGCTCGTGCAGGTCGTGGATGGAAAGTGCGGGGTCGATCTGCATGATGCCGCGTTTGACCCAGCCGCGCAGGTCGTCGCCGTCGGTGGCGATGGGGTCGCAGTGCAGCGTGATGCCGATGCCCATCTGGCGCTTGATATCGTGCTCGATGGTATCCAGGATCTCGTGGTGCTCAAATGCATCGCCCTCGCCGGGCATCTCCACGTGAGCGCTCGCAAATTGGCGACCGGGGCCGTAGTCGTGCACCATCAGGTCGTGCGTGCCCAGAACCTGCGGATACGACGTGATCTTGTCGCGGATTGCCTGTACGAGCTTGGGGTCGGGTGCCTGTCCCAACAGCGGGCTGATGGCGTCGCGCACCAGGCCCAGACCGCTGATGCAGATGAAGATGCCCACACCCAGGCCTGCCCAGCCATCGAGATCAAAGCCGGTCGTCTGCGAAATAAGCGCCGCCACCAAGACCGAGCCCGAGGTGATGACGTCGTTTTTGGAGTCCTGCGCCGTGGCGATGAGCGTCTCCGAGTCGATGCGATCGCCCAGCGTGCGGTTGAACGCTGCCATCCAGAGCTTAACGAGCATGGACGTAGCCAGTGCCGCAAGGGAAATAAACGTGTAAGCGGTGGGCGAGGGCTTGATGATCTTGGTGACCGACTCGAGAATCAGGTTGATGCCGACGGCGCAAACCAGGACGGCGACGAACAGGCCGGCTAGGTACTCGTAGCGGCCGTGACCATAGGGGTGGCCTTCGTCTGCCGGGCGGCTGGCAAGGCGGAAACCGAGCAGGCTCACGATGTTGCTCGAGGCATCGGAGAGGTTGTTGAAAGCGTCGGCGATGAGGGAGACGGAGCCGGCGAGCAGACCCGCGATGCCCTTGGCCAGGCACAGGGTGATGTTGAGGCCAATGCAGACGAGGCTTGCGGAAAAGCCCGCGTTGGTGCGGCAAGATGCATCGACCGGCTCGCTCTCGCTGCCGGGAACAAGCGTATGTACCAGCCGATTTACAAATAGCATAGCGGTCGTCCTCACAATCACGTTTAAGGGGATAGTGTAGCTCGCACGGGGGCGCCGTGCGCCGATGCTCAGAAAATGCAGCAATAGTCTGCCGGTGCTAACGAGCGAGCCTTCTAGTCTGCCTGGGTGGTCCATTTTGGGCCACATGGGTATGGGCATGTGCCTGCTTGCTCGACATACTTAATGTCGACAGCCCCTGTGCAAAGGAGGACGTTTCCATGGACGAGATGTTTGCCATTAAATGTCAAAACTGCGGCGGCCCTATGTACTCGCACCAGGCTAAGCGCAGCTTTGAGTGCGCCTATTGCGGCACGGTGGTTCCGTGGCAGGCGGACGCCGGAGAGCCCAAGAGCGCTTTGGGTATTCGCCATACGCCGTTGACGGTGGTGGATGGACTGCTCAAACTCACGCATGTGTCGCAACTCGAGCGCCCGCAGGACCCGGACTGGTATTTCTTCAATGCGCACTGGCGCAATCAGTCGGTCCTGGAACATCTGCTGTGGGAGGATCGCGGCACGGCGCAGGAGTTCCAAGAGGCCACGCATGTGAGCATTCCTTGCCCCTTCTGCGGAGCGTCCTTTGAGGGCGAGTCAACGCAGCGTGTGTTTGAGTGCCCGTCCTGCGGCAACAAGATCGGCATTGCCGACCTGCTCAAGCCCGGTACCTTCAGCAAGCGTCTGACCATGGGCGTGGGTGCAGAGTATGTGCCGGAGCAGGGCATTCCCTGCGAAATCTCGCCGCAGCAGGCACGTGCCAACGCACTGCAGCTGGTGCGCCAGTACCCCGACGCCTTTGCCGGGCACGACGTGGAAGATGCGATCCAAAACGACATGATGCTCTTCTATTTCCCCATGGCGCTGGCGGACCTGCGCATGATGGCGTCCTTCCCGGTCAAGGGCCTGAGCAAGGAGACCCTGGTGTACTACGAGGTGCTCGACTGGGCGTATCCCAGGGCAAACTACCTGGACGTTCGCCTCCTGGGCATTTTGGAGCCGTGGGACTTTGCCAAGGTCGGTCCGTTCGATCCCGCCATGCAGGAAGGCGACTTTCGCGTCGTCTCCGTCGATGCGTCTACCAAGGACCAGGTGGTCATTGATAAGCTGGCGCTCGACGTTGCGGGCAACGACGCCGAGGCTGTACTGGGGCTCAATAAAAAGAGCATCCGCACCTGGGCGCGCAAGGCCCGCAAGCACAAGGACGGCCTAGTTATGGTGCCGGTGTACTTTGTCGACCGTCCGGCAACGGATAGCCGCGACGGCGAGCAGGTGCGCATCGCCGTAAACGGCCAGACGGGCCGCGCGGCCGCGGTGGTGTTTAGCGACAAGCGCGAGACGCATATTGTGGCGCCGCTCAGCCCGAGTCTGCATCTGTCCGGTGAGAGCACCGTGCACGCCACGCCCGTCGAGGTCAAATACGTTAAATCGCCGTTCCTGTACCAGATCGTGCGCCGTGGAGGCGGCGAGCAACCGCGCCAGGTTGCAGCCGCCGTCGAGGGTTCCTACCGAGAGGAGAAGCCCAAACGTCGCGGCCTGCTGGGTGCGCTATTTGGGAAGTAGGGGAGCGGTGCCGGTTGGCACCGTAACGTGATGGCCGGGGGTATGGGGCGGCTCTCAGGAGTGCGGGCTGCCGTCTGATTGTTTGAGGGTGCCAGATGTAAATAAACAGTGGAGCGGCTGCAAAAGAGCTGCCTCACTGGGTAAAATCAGGATGTGCGGCGGAACCCGCTCCTCAGTCGGTCAACTTTGGAAGCGCGGGCAACGCAGGCGCTATCGTCTAAAGGGCCGGCTGCAACCGGCCCTTTTCTGTGGCAGCCAATGAACCCACATCAGACGAAGGCCGCGTCTTTGCCTGTCAGGTCACGCTCGCCAGCCACGGCTAGAATGTCGTTGCCGGCGTCCATGACCGGTATTGTTTCGTAGCAGCCGTCGCAACCGCGAGTGCGCCTGCGACGGCTGCGATGGTTTCGGTCGCAACGTGCTGCTACCCTTGCGTTTCGCCATTAGTCGCTTCGTTGATGGCGCGGTACTCGGCACTCAGCTCGCGCGCCAGCTCTTCCTTGCTTGGAAGATACGGCAGGTATTTGGCGGCAAACACTTGGTCGTTGTCTTCGGGCAGCGTGTACTCGACGATCGAATCGCTTTTGTCCGCGCAGAGCACGATGCCTATGGGCGGATTGTCGCCTTCGTTCATGAGCTCGCGCGTGTAGTAGTTCACATACATTTGCATCTGGCCCAGGTCCTGATGCGTAAGATCGTCCGTCTTAAGGTCGATGAGCACGAAGCAGCGCATCAGATAGTTGTAAAAAACAAGGTCAATATAGAAATGGCGCCCATCAAAGGTGATGCGCTTTTGGCGCGCCTCGAAAGCGAAGCCACGGCCAAGCTCCAGCAGGAACTTCTGAAGATGCGTGATGAGCGCCTGCTCTAGATCGCTCTCGCGAAACGCAGCATCGTCCGAGAAACCTAAAAACTCCAGTACATATGGGTCGCGGATGATATCCTCGGGGCGATGGGTCGGGGCGCTCTTTTGGATTTCCTGGGTGACGGCCTCTTTGTCTTTGCTGGCAAGTAGGCGCTCGCGGAACATGGTGTTGATCTGGCGTTCGAGCTGACGCGTGCTCCAGCGAGAATCGGCACATTCGTTCATGTACCATGTTCGAGCATCAGGGTCGGTTATACGCGATAACCTGCGGTAATGTGTCCAATTCAATTCGGAACGCAAGATAAAACTGACGCATGTATCTTAAGCTTCTGGCGTTGAAGCCTCTGCCAAAATCCTTAGTCAATCTAACGGCAAGTTCGTCGATCAGTGCATCGCCATACTTGGCGCGCTCCTCTCCGCCCTGTTCATCAACAATACTCTTGCCGATCTCCCAATATGCCTCAACCATCGCAAAGTTAACAGCGGTATAGGCCTTGTCGCGAGCGGCGTTGAGAATCGAGGAGACCTGCTTGTAAAAACCTTCGGGCACGATTGCCGATTCTCCACGGTTTACCAGTTCGCCCATCACTGTCGCCCCGCTTTCCTCTTGTGGAATGCATCTTTATCGAATTTAGTTTAAAGCCTCGCGCGGACACGAATTGCTGTGCTGTCTGACATCATCGCATGGGGCCTTGCGGTGACTAAAATGTGGCCATAGAGACAGTTTTAGCGAACCCCACGGGAGTGACGTGTATGGACAACAACACGCTGCTATTCCAGGACAAAGGTTCGGGTAGGTATAAAGACGTCAAGATCTACCCTAACCGCATTGAGGTACTCAAGAAGGGCACTTTTGGCGGCAAGCACACCGAGATTGTTTATCTTAAGGACATTACGGGCGTCAATAGAATCAAAGGCCGCGATGTTTTTCTGCGCAATCGTCTGTTGACCGCTTGCGTCTTTAGCCTGAACAGCCGTGCGAAGGCCCAGGAGTTTGTTAACGCGCTGAACATGGTGATGTAGCCGATAGCGGCGTTCGGGCCAAGGTAAAAATCGGGGGCACAGAACGGTGTTCTGCGCCCCCGATTGAGTCGATGTGTCTAAAAGGCCGGCTTGCCTATTCGACAACGTCCTCGTTGTTTTCACCGTCACTGGCAAGCATCGCCGCGCCGGCGACCGTTGTCGCCACGGCGGCGGCAGCGAGCCCGGCGGCAACGCCAGAGCTGTCGCCCGTGTCGGCGAGCTTTCCGCCCGAGCCCTTGCCCTTGTTGCCCTTACCGTTCTTATCAGCGCTGCCTGCGTTGGAACCCGTGCCGCTGCCGGTGCCGGCGCCGGCAGCACTGTCCGAGGCCGCTACGGTAAAGCTTGCGGCTCCGTCGCTGGCGAGCGTGTAGTTCTGCGCCGCGTTGCCCAAGAGACCGTTCACGCGCACCCAGTACGTTCCTGCGGCAAATGTTTCGCCCTCGGCCATTGCTGTGCCCGGAGCGCCGTTCGCGTCGTGCACAAACTCGAGCTGGGCCGTGCAGGCATCGGTTTCGAGCTTGCCCTCGAGTGATGCCGCAATCTTGGCGCGCACGTCTTCGCCGGCCTTAAGGCCTTCGAGTCCCTCAAAATGGGGCGTCAGCGCGCGTGGATCGATATCGATGGGCACAGAGCCCTGCAGCCCCGTAACGGTCTCGTTGCCCAGGGCGTCGACATCCACGTATTCAATGGCAAACGCATGGCCCGAAGCTGTCGCGTTGAGCGCGTTGCTGCTGTCGGCAAGGCGGAAATGACCCTCGCCAACGGTCTTGCCATCCTGGAATGAGACATCGCTCAGCGAGTCGCCGTACGTCATGCGCATGCGGGTCGGGAGATAGTACGGGAGATAGTACGAAGCCGTCTGCTTGTGCTCCGTATCGTAATTGCGCTGATAGATGCTCCGGGCCAGCGCCGCATCAACAAAGTCGGATGCGATGATGCCAATGTGCTTGAGGTAATCTGACTTTGTATCCTCGATGCCGCTGGGATTGATGTACGGGCTCTTATACAGATGCTCGTTGACTACTCGTGCCGAGGTAAAAGGATTGCCTCCGTGCGACAAGCCCGTGCAGCTGGTGTAGTTGATAGACCAGCAACGCTCCAGGACTTTCTCCTTGGCCCCGTTATCGTCCTCGGCATCTACCTCGTTGCGCGTGCGCCCGGTCGTTTCCTTCAGCGCATTATCGACCCAGCTGAGCTTGTCGGTTCCCGTGAGTTTGTACTTGTCCTGGGCGTATACCTTGGTGCAATAGGGCTCTTTGTCGCCTGTTTCCCCCGCGGCTTCAAAGCCCCGCGCGTCTTGGACGAGACACATAGTGGCGCTGTCGGAGTGAGCCTTGATCTTGTCATCCCATTCGGTAAGGTCGAGGCCCCACGTGTGGCCGCTTACACTGTTGCCGGCGAGCCTAAATCGACGCAGCAGAACGATCTTTCCGCGCGCCTCTTTCAGTGTGGGGACATGGCTCGACGTATAGAACAGTTTGGGGTTGTCGTCCAAAACCTTGGCGAAAGCCGTCGTAACACTTTCGTCGGTAGCCTCGTCGTTGCCTCGTGATACAAGCATGATGAGCGCTTCTGTCGGGTTTTCGTTCAAAAACGTTTTGAAGTAGCCTATGACATCGGAAAGATGCATAAAGTACGCGTCTTTTTTGAGCAGGTAGTAATCCCCGTGGTCGATACCGGGGTTGTCGCCCTTTCCGAGCCGGATATCAAAATAGCGAATGCCTTCGAGCAACTGCGTGGGAATGTAATCCTGCTGGCATTTTACTTGCGAGGATTGGGGCTCGGTGTCGTTGTCCACACTGCAAGTGCTCGAATCGTGCGTGCCCGGGATGCTCAGCTCGTCGAGGAACTTGTTGTCGTCGACGTATTTCATCCAACATGGCCCATCGACGTAGCTGCTGTACGTGATCCAGTCGAGGCTGCTAACCGTGGCATCGTTCTTTTTCATGTCGTAACCGATAAGTTCGAGCTCCCACGGAATGCTCTTACTCTTATGGCAGATCTTATTGTTGTCCTGGTCTTCGCCGTTCGATTCTATTGCCAGGTACTTAATGTCTTTTTTCTCGGTTTCTTTCTCGACCGTGCGGTCTCGGATGATATAGGTTCCGTTTGATTGACGCTCGAACGCAAAAGAGCGGCTGGGCTTGCCGTCATGCTCGCCACTCCATACGTGGATGACCTTTCCGTCTTTGTCCGAGTCGCCATCGACCGACCAAATGCTGTAGCCCGTCTTTTATGCTCTTCGAAATTGAGCAAGGTGCGGATAGCATACCAGTTTGTATCGTCATTCTTGGTCGTTACGTTCTCAAGGATGAGCTTGCTGGACGTGCCGTCATTAAACAGATGGCAGACGTTGCCGATGACGTTGCCGTCTTCGTTAACGCTTGCGGTACGAAAATAGCCCGCGGGGCGAAGGCGAATGACGAAATTGTCGAGGCTGACTGCTGGCCCGGCCGTGCTGTCCGCAAAGGCTGCCCGCGGGCTAATGCCCAGCATGGCGGTTTCGGGCAGGCTTGCAAGTGGCGACAACGCCGCGAGTCCAAGGCCCAACGTAAATGCTCGGCGGCTGATGGCGCGGTGTTCGGTCATAACTTCTCCATTCGTAGAGTGCGGTTATGCGATAGTTTTGGTCACTATACTGCTCAGATGTTTAAAGATGCTGGTTTAATTGTCTGCGCGGCGCAATAAATCGGCGGGCGGACGTGTTGGGGTGCTTGTCGTTTTCGTACTGTTGCTACATTTGGAGCGGTTCCGGCGTCCGGCATCCTCGCGTTCGTTGGCTACCGGCATAAGAAAGGGAGGGTCGGTTTACCGGCCCTCCCTGGGTACGAAGCTCTGGGGTACCGTCGCTTGTTTGCACTGCGCCCGTGTTTCCCGCTGCACTCGCCAGTCGCTTAACGCTTGATCTCGATATCGTCGAGCTTGACGTCCATGGCCTCGGTCTTGGCCTCGGCGATGTCGTCGGCAAACTCCAGAGACTTCATCATGGTCTCGACGGCGTCCTTGTGTTCCTCGACGTTGTCGATGCGCACATACACACTGCCACCGTCAACGTCGGTGAAGTACTCGGTCGTCACGCCGCCCGAGTGCGTAAAGTAGGCACTGCGCCAGGTCTTGCCGTTGTACTTAACGGGATCGCTCTCGGTCCATCCGGAGTTGGCCTTCCACTTTGCCTCGTAGTCGAACAGCTCGTCGGCGTTCTTGTCAGAGTCGAAGACGGGGATGAAGCGGTCGCTGGCGTGCTCGCTCTCGGTGAACTTAAACTGGGCCCTGTCGGCGGTGTCGCCTGCGACGTCGGTGATCTCGACGCCCTCGGGGACCTCGACCTTAAACCAAATGAAGTCGGTCCTCATATCCACGGCTGGCTTTTCTGCGCCGCCGCCACCGCCACTGCCGGTAGCGCCGCCGCTTCCGCCGCAACCCACCAGGGCAACTGCGGCAAAGAGGCTTATGCAGAGGGTGAGAATCGCAAAGGCCTTCTTTTTCATGGTCGTGTCCTCCTCGATCTGTAACCGCCCACGGATTACCTGCCTTTACTGTACGCGTGGACGGCTCGCTAGGGTGGGCCATGTGTCCCATTCTGGGGGCTGGAATTGCGCCGACAAGTGGCAATATGTGCGGTCGTAAAAGAGGGGAGGGCCGATGCTGTCGGCCCTCCCCGGGGTTGGGCGCCCGGTGTTTTAAAGGGACGCGTGTACGCGGGCATTGCCCCAACAGGTTCCTTGTTTATAGATATGTCCCAGTTTGTGACGTCCGGAAGTCCCGAAAGGTGAGCCATGTGTCCCATGTTTGCGTTGGCATGGTCTATCGTGTGCCATAGAAATCCGCGATGGCCAGGTGCGCTGACGCTCGAGTACTTATGGGCTAGACTTAGCACCATTATGTGATCGATGCGGTCGGTCGGTGGTTGCCAATCGACCGATGTATATGACTTGAAGGTGCGTGCGTATGAGCCAAGAGATGATGGACAAGACCTGCCGCGGGTTTGCCGAGGCGCTTGCCGCGCGCGAGCCGGTTCCCGGCGGTGGCAGCGCGAGCGCCTTTGTGGGCGCGCTGGGCGCCTCGCTGTGCGGAATGGTTGCCCGCTACGGTGCGACCAATCCCGCGCTTGCTGATCGTGCGGATGACCTGGCGCGCGCGTTTGCTCAGGCTGATGAGCTGTCCCAGGAGCTTGTCGAGTTGGTTGCCGAGGACGTTCGTGCCTACGGGCAGGTGTCCGCGGCGTACGGTATTCCGCGTGACGATCCGGCTCGAGCGACCGCGATTCAGGATGCGCTGCATGTGGCCGCTATGCCGCCGTATCGCATTATGGATGCCTGCGGGCGTGCGCTGGCGCTGCTCGAGGACATGGCCGACAAGGGTTCGCGTCAGCTGCTGTCCGATGTGGCGTGCGGCGCCGTGTTCTGCCGTGCCGCTATGCAGGGCGCGAGCTTGACGCTCTTTGCGAACACCACGTCTATGAAAGATCGCGTTCGTGCTGAGGAGCTCGAGACGGCGTGTGATGAGTTGCTCGACACATGGTTGCCGCGCGCCGATGCGCTGGCGCGCCGCGCCTCCGACGCTGCTAGGAAGAGAGGATAGTCATGGCTGAACTGCTGAAGGGTGCTCCCGTTGCTCGCGCTTTGACCGAGGAACTTGCTGCTCGCTGCGCAGCCCTGCGCGAGCGGGGCGTTGTTCCGACGTTGGCTATCGTGCGTGTAGGTGAACGCGAGGATGACCTATCCTACGAGCGCGGTGCCCTCAAGCGCTGTGAAAAAGTGGGGATTGAGGCTCGTCGCGTTTTGCTTTCCGCCGATGTTTCGCAGGACGAGCTGTTGACGGCCATCGAGGACATCAATACCAATTCGGCTGTTCACGGCTGCCTGATGTTTCGCCCGCTGCCCGCTGGGCTTGACGAGGATTCGGTTGCCGCGGCACTTGATCCCGCCAAGGATGTTGACTCCATGACGCCGGCCTCGCTGCTTACCACGCTTTCGGGGCGAGGCGAGGGCTTTGCTCCCTGCACGGCCGAGGCCGTGTTGACGTTGCTGGACCATTACGGCGTTGAGCTGGATGGGGCCAAGGTTGCTGTGGTCGGGCGCTCTCTGGTGATCGGGCGTCCTGTTGCCGCCATGCTTACGGCGCGCAATGCGACCGTGACGACGTGCCATACGCATACACGCGATCTTGCTGCCGAGTGCCGTTCTGCCGATATCGTTGTTGCGGCCGTTGGACGCGCGAGCACGATTGGCGCGGATGCCGTTCGCGAGGGCCAGACGATCATTGATGTTGGCATTAACTGGGACGAGGCCGCTGGCAAGCTGGTCGGGGACGTTGATTTTGATGCTGCAGAGCCGGTTGTTGACACCATCACGCCCGTGCCGGGCGGCGTGGGAGCTGTGACGACGGCGATCCTCGCCAAACACGTGATCGAAGCGGCCGAGCGCGCATTGAAATAGGCGTTTTGGGCTGTTTGAGGGGTTAGTTCTATACCCCGTGGACAAAAAATGCCAAATATGAGTACTGTTGCCAAGATAGTCACATATATTTTAGGTTAATTTGGCTCTCTAACGATATTTATTATCGATAGAGAGCCTATTTTATTGGGCCTATGGGGAAGTACATCATCTAATTTTTGAACAAATGTAGACTTTCGACACCCATGCGTAGCAAAATTGCTGTTACTAAATTAGTGACAGTACTCATTTTTGGCATTTTTTGACCACAGGGGTTGCCAGCGCCGTGGTTTCGCCCTTTCTGCGCCGAAGCGATACACTGTTATCGTTTGATTTCTTCGCTCAAGGAGGATGCACATGCCGTGCACAACGATTTTGGTCGGTAAAAACGCAAGCTACGACGGGTCGACCCTGGTCGCGCGTAACGAGGACTCGTCCAACGGGGTATTTGAGCCCAAGCGCATGCGCGTAGTGCATCCCGACGAGCAGCCGCGTGTCTACACGAGCGTCCTGAGCCACCTGACCGTTGAGCTGCCCGATAACCCCATGCGCTATACGAGCGTCCCCGATGTTGTCCCGGGCCACGGTATCTGGGCCGAGGCGGGCTTCAACGAGCTCAATGTTGGCATGTCCGCAACCGAGACGCTTACCACCAACGAGCGCGTCCGCGGCGCCGATCCGCTCGTGGACTACGTGCCCGCCAAGGGCAACGAGGGTGAGGACGGCTATGTGCCGGCGCAGCCTGGTGGCCTGGGCGAGGAGGACATGGTGACCCTGGTCCTGCCGTATGCCAAGTCCGCCCGCGACGGCGTCCGTATCCTGGGCGACCTGCTCGAGCGCTACGGCACCTACGAGAACAACGGCATCGCCTTTAGCGACGTGGACGAGATCTGGTGGCTCGAGACCATCGGCGGCCATCACTGGATCGCCAAGCGCGTGCCCGACGACGCCTATGTGACCATGCCTAACCAGCTGGGTATCGACAGCTTTGACCTGGACGACGCCGAGGGCGACCAGGCCGACCACATGTGCTCCGCCGACCTGCGCGCCTGGATGGCCGAGTGGCATCTGGACTTGACGCTGGGCGTCGAGGGCGACGGCCCGGCGACGGTCTTTAACCCGCGCGAGGCCTTTGGCTCGCACAGCGACAGCGACCACGTCTACAACACGCCGCGCGCCTGGTACATGCAGCGCTGCCTCAACCCCAGCGATGTGTGGGACGGCCCCGACGCCGACTACACGCCCGAGAGCGACGACATCCCCTGGAGCCGTGTGCCCGAGCGCAAGGTGACCATCGAGGACATTAAGTACGTACTCTCGAGCCACTACCAGGGCACGGAGTACGACTGCTACGGCAGTAAGGGCACGCCCGCCACGCGCGGCGCCTATCGCCCCATCGGCATCAACCGCAACAGCCAGCTCGCCGTGTTGCAGCTGCGCCCCTATGCGCAGCCGGCGTATCGCGCCGTGCAGTGGATGGCCTTTGGCTCCAACTCGTTTAACGCGCTGGTCCCGCTGTACGCCAACGTCGAGACCATGCCCGAGTACTATGCCGACACGCAGGCTCGCGTGACGTCCGAAAACTTCTACTGGGCCAACCGCCTGATCGGCGCCCTGGCCGACGTCCGCTTCCATGAGTGCGGTCGCGCGGTCGAGGATTATCAGGAGAAGGTCGGTGGCATGGGCCACAAGCAGATCCATGACGTCGACGCTGCCGTAGCCGCTCTGCCCGAGGTCGAGGTGCCTGCCGAGCTTGCACGCGCCAACGAGGCCTTTGCCGAGCGTGTTCGCGTGGAGACCGATGCCCTGCTGGGCAAGGTGCTCTACACCACGAGCTGCGCCATGAAGAACTCTTTCGCGATGAACGACAACGTGAGGTAGGGATTTCCCGTCGATCGAATAGCGCTAAAACGCTTTGTCGCTTTCGCTCAATCTTGGGTACAAGAACGCCAATGCAGTTGTTTGTGATTGGAGACAACCATGGTTATGAAACTCGATCAGCTTGTTAACGGCGCCATTAACGTGGGCTTTGGCGCTGCCGCCGTTGCTGTCGAAGGCGGCAAGAAGGTCCTCGACGACCTTAACACCAAAGGCGAGCAGGTCCGCAAGGACACCGCCACCCCCGATATCGCCCGCAGCGTGTCCGACATGTTCGAGCAGGCCGGTGGCACCATCTCCGATCTGACCGAGCGCTTGGGCATACAGGGCGAGACTGCGGCCCAGCGCGTGCTCGACGAGCTCATCCTTGCCCGCGTCCGCGTTATGACTGCGCCCGAGCGTACGGCCTTCTTGGCCCATGTGCGCGACATCGTCGATTCGGTCGAGGACAATGTGACCTCGGTGCCCGTCGAGTCCGTTGAGCCCGACGATGCGAAGGATACCGAAGAGGCCGAGTAGCAGCGCAGATGGCAGATTCCACCACCGATTACAACAATCTAGATCCTCTGGGTGATGAGGCGGCGGTTGTCGATGAGGTCGACGCTGCCGTCTCGGGCGCTCGCAAGAAGCCACGCGCTGTCGATATGGTGCCCGAGGAGCCCGACGCGATGGTACCGGACGAGGAATACCAGCTCACGCCGGCGGGTCGTCGCGAACGCATCGGGCAGATTGTTCGCCTGGTCAAAAAGTACCGCGTGTGGGATAACCTCACGCCGGTTCGTTTGCGCCGCCTGTTCGAGGAACTCGGCCCCATGTTCGTCAAGATGGGGCAGATTCTGGCCAACCGGTCCGAGATTCTGCCGCAACGCTTTTGCGACGAGCTGCGTCGTCTGCGCTCCGACGTGGAGCCTGTGCCGTACGAGGTCGTACTCAGTTGTCTGGAAGAAGAATACGGCCTGCGCCTGGGGGAGATGTTCGATGCGATCGACCCTAACCCGCTTGGTAGCGCATCGCTCGCGCAGGTGCACCGCGCTCGTCTGGTGACGGGCGAGGACGTGGCCGTCAAGGTGCAGCGCCCCGGTGCGCAGCAGGTTATGGCACAGGACATCGATATCATCCGCTCGGTGGTGCGTATCGTTTCCAAGTTCGTCAACACCGATCAATTCGTTGACCTGCACGGCGTGGTCGAGGAGCTGTGGACCTCGTTTCGCGAGGAGACCAACTTTTTGGCCGAGGCCAAAAACCTCAACGACTTCTACGAGTTCCATAAGAGCGTTCATGGCGTGACGTGCCCTAAATCCTATCTGGACCTGTGCACCGAACACGTGGTGGTTATGGACTACGTCGACGGCATTTCGATCGCCGATCCTGAACGCTTGGTGGCCGAGGGCTATGACTTGGAAAAGATCGGTGCCGCAATCGTCGAGGACTACTCGACGCAGGTGCTCGATGACGGCTTTTTCCATGCTGACCCGCATGCGGGAAACATCATCCTCAAGGACGGCATCGTTTACTTTATCGACTTGGGTATGGTCGGACGCATGTCGAGCCACGACCGCGGTATCGTCAAGGACATGATTTTCGCCGTGGCCGAGGGCGACGTGCCCAAGCTCAAGGATTCGCTCATGCGCTTCGCCGTGACGCGTGGCGACTCGGCCGAGCTCGATCATTCAGCGTTTTTGTCCGATTTGGACTTTATCGTGGCTGACTTTGCGGGCCTTGACCTTAAGGACCTAGATATCGGCGAGTTTTTGACCTCGCTGTTAAACCTCGCGCGCAAAAATGACGTTGAGCTGCCGAGCGTGGTGACGATGTTCGCCCGCGGCATGGTGACGCTCGAGGGCCTGCTGACCGAGTACATGCCCGACGTCAACATGATCCAGATCATTCAGGCACACATCAAAAACGAGAAGAGCACCTATGCGCGCGTGCGCGATATGAGTCGCGACTTTGCGGCGAGCAGTTATCGCGCGGCGAAGGGCTCACTCGAGGCGGCTGAGTATCTGGGCCTGGCTTCGCGTATGCTCACACGCGGCCAGCTTAAGGTGAACACGCAGATCATGAGCAGCGATAAGGCGCTGCGACAGCTAGGTGGGATTATCGACCGCATGTCGATGGCTATCGTTATCGCCGGTCTGTTTATCGGTTCGTCGGTGGTGTACTACGCGCGCATCGAGCCGGTTGTGTTTGGTATCCCAGTCATTGGCTTTATGGGCTACGTGAGCGCGCTGGTGCTGGCGCTTATGCTGGGTCGCAATATCTGGCTCAACAGCCACGGCGGCAAGCACTAGAGGCTGTGACCGTCACCACATTCTCCTATCGCAAACAACAGCTTTTACCTTGGGCTTCGCCTGCGTGCGAGGCCCTTTTGCGTGATAGCATATTGACGGTTTTAATCGATGGCCTAGATGGTGGTGCGGAGACGCACGAATGCGCGGTTTTCCTGCGCGTTTGGGAGAATCGGGGTGCAAGTCCCCGGCTGTACCAGTAACCGTAATTCCTCTTGGCTCGGGATGTTCGCGTCGCAGATCGGACGGCGCGCCCGAGTCGTTAAGGTTAAGTCGGATCGCCTCCCATCTTGCATGCGGCTGCGGCGTATGCCGCCGGTGTGCATAGGGCTCTGGAGGGAAGGGGGACCCCGATGGGGGAACTCGAGCGTAACATGCGCGATGACGTGGGGCAGCTTCAAGGCAACGCTCCAAGTACAGACAGTAGGAGACAAATGGATATGTTTGAGGACGAGTGCCAGCGTGCCTCGCTTCGTCGCCGTGGCGTAATCGCGCGCGGCGTGGCAAAGCGCTGCCTGGTGGCATTCCTGGCCTTCGCGATGGCCTTTGGCACCACGCCGGCTCAGCTGTGGGCCGAGGGTGCCGAGGGCATTACCGACGCTGTGGCTCAGGCTACGACGCCAGGCGAGGACGCAGCGCTTGTGGGCGGTACCGCTGAGCAGAGCGGCGCCGAGGTTTCGGATTCCGGGAGCGCGCCTGCAGCTAGTGCCGCCACTACAGAGGCAGCAACTGGCGACGAAGGCTCGGCGACGGGGGAGAGCCCTGCCACGAGCGAGCAGTCTTCGACGGCATCCGCTGGCCAAGCAGGATCTGCCGCCGCGGCTGCCGTCCAGACAGAGAACCCGACAGAAACTGGCGATGTCGTCAAGAAGCAAATCGAGGTCTCGTTCTCGATTATCGGCACCGATGCCGACGGCAAGGCTCAGACCTGGGTGGCGCCTACGCAGCTCAAGCTCGACGAGGGCGCGACGGCTGCGGATGCCTTCATTAAGCTGCAGGAGAAGACGGGCTTCAAGGCGAAGTACGATCCGAACACGGCATACGGTTTCTACCTCGAAAGCATCACCTCCCCGAGCGATGGCCGCACGCTTGCCTACGATCCGACGACTCATGCCTACTGGCAGCTGTTCGTCGACGGCGCGTCTTCCTCGGTTGGCGCGAGCAGCGTCAAACTCACCCAGGGGCAGAAGATTGAGTTTGCCTATACGGCTGGTAGCGCGTCCCCTGTCGTTAAGGACCAGCTTGCTGCGAATGTGACCGTCATTGGTCGCGATGCCCAGGGCAAGACTCAGACCTGGGTCGACAACGCGCAGTATGTGGTGACGTCCGGTTCGAGCGCGCTTGATCTTACGAAGGTCGCGCTTGAGGCGAATGATATTGACGCCGTTGCTGCGGGCTCCTTCATTCTGAGCCTTAAGTACAACGGTGTTGAGCTGGGTACGCCCCAAGATTATTCGACCTATTGGCAGCTGTTTATCAACGGCAAGTCGAGTGACTATACGGCGGACAATGTCACCATCCATGCTGGCGATACCGTCACGTGGTTCTACGGTGGCTGGGGAGACCAGTTGCCGTCCGATTCTGTCCATGCTTCCGTTCAGGTGCTTGGCAAGGACAAGGACGGCAAGCAGCAGGTTTGGGCTTCGACGGGCCAGACGAGTCTCAAGGCGGGCTCTACTGCTAAGGACCTGTTGGAGCAGACTGGTCTTAAACTCAAAGCTACAGAAGAGTCTTGGGGTTGGTACCTTAGGGGCATTACCTCGCCGCTTGACGGTAAGACCTATTGTGGCTCTGATGCTGCGACCAATAGCTATTGGCGCTTCTACGTAAAGGGCAAGTCCGACGCAAAGTACAAGTTCGCCGACGTTGGCGCTGGTGCCTACGAGCTCCATGAGGGTGACGCCGTCACCTTTATGTATGCTGGCGACAGCGATGCCCTCCCTGGTCAGGTGCTTGGATCCGCCGATATCATCGGCCCCGATGTCAACGGCAACAATACTCGCTGGGGCTCGGCAAGCAATGTTTCCCTGCCCGAAGGCTCTACGGCTCAGGACCTTATTGAGACGGTGCTGAAGGCGAAGGGCATTGATTACAAGGCCTCCCAGAGTGGTGCATACTGGTCCATTACTTCGCCGTTCGAAGACAAGTCTTACGGCTATGATGGTGCGACCGGTAAATACTGGCATCTGTATATCAACGGAGAGTCCTCATCTCTCTGTGTCAACCAGGTCACGCTCAAGAGCGGCGACAAGGTTACATTTGCCTACACCACCGAAAAATCGCCCATGCCCGATCCCGACAAGATTGTCGTGGACCCGAGTGCGACGACTCCTAATTGGGATGCCGAGTGGGCCGGCTACGGCAACAGTGGCAACGGTTCGACCGTAACGGATGCCAAGACGCCTGCGCAGGCTGCCGGTCTTAAGTGGGCCTTCGATTGGAAGGCCGAGTCTGGCCAGCAGTATGCCAACTGCAGCGAGCCTGTCATCGCTAACGGCTTTGTGTACATCGCGACCGAGAACGAGCTCATTAAGATCGATTCGTCCACGGGCAAAAAGGTTGCCTCTGCGCCGCTTGCCTCTAAGGTGAGCTATACCTCTCGCCCAATCTATACCAATGGCCTTATCATCGTTCCGCTCAACGGCGGTGCGGTCCAGGCGATTACTGCAGACAAGCTGATCTGCAAGTGGCTGTCGCCTGGTTTGACGGACTTGACGCAGAGCTCCTGCACCGTCGTTTCGGACGGCGAGTACGTCTATGTAGGCTCGGTCGATATTTCGTATGACGAGAATTACAACGCGACCTACGGCAACGGCTCCTTTATGCGCATTAAGATTGCCACGGGCGAAGTTTCTTGGCAGAACATTGACGCTTCCGAGGGCTATTACTGGACTGGTGCGGCTTTGACGGATAAGTATGCCATCGTTCCTACGAGCGCGGGCACGCTTAAGTGCATTGATAAGACGACGGGCGATGTCGTTTCGACCATGAAGCTCGGCGCTCTCGCGAACGCCGACTGTGTCGCCGATCCGTCCAATGGTTCGACCTTCTATCAGATGACGCACGATGGAAAGCTCCATGTGATTTCGCTTTCGGCGAAGGGCGTACTGAGCGAGCAGAAGACGGTCGACCTGGGTCTTACTAATAACATGAGCGCACCGGCGGTGGCTGGCGAAAACTTGATTGTCGGCGGACAGACGGCTACTGGCTCTGCTCTGGCTCTCTATAATCTGAAGACCGGTAAGACCACGATGGTCACCGCTGCTGACGGTAAAGAACTGCCGGCCGGATTTAACGGTATTGCTGCTACTCCGCTGGTGAGTGTTCAGGGTGGCAAGACCTATGTGTACTTCACCGTTAACAGCGCGGATAGCAAGGATTACGTCAACTACTCTGCTGGTGGTGGCGTGTATCGCTATACGCTCGGCGATGCAGAGGCGACGCAGATTTATGATGCGGCTGGCCATTACCAGCACTGCGACTCTCCGGTCATTGCCGATGCATCTGGCAACCTGTACTACATCAATGACTCGGGCACGCTGTTTAAACTTGGAGCTGTCGAGTCTTGGACGGTTGCCTTTAATTCCAACGGCGGGTCTGCTTGCGACACTAAGTTTGTTGCTACGGCCGACGGCAAGCTGGTCAAGCCGGCCGATCCGACGCGCGATGGCTACACTTTCGGCGGTTGGTATACCGATGAGACTTGCACGCAGGCGTATGACTTCAGTACGCCGGTGACGGCCGACCTGACGCTGTATGCCAAGTGGACTAAGAATGCCGTTAACCCTGGCGGTAATGGCGGTTCAGGCTCCAATGGCGGCAATGGCGGCGTTGGTTCGAATGGCGGCGGCGGTTCTAGTACCGGTACTGGTTCCGGCACTGACGCTGGCACGGGTTCTGGCTCCGGCTCGAAGGGCGGCGCTATTGCCCCGGGCAAGAAGCCGGTGACCAAGACGACGGTGTCGACCAAGACCGAGACCAAGGACAACAAGTCCGACAAGAAGTCCGACAAGAAGTCTGACAAGAAGGGCAACAAGTCCGACAAGAAGGACAACAAGTCCGACAAGAAGTCCGATTCCAAGTCCGATACGGGTGCTGCTTCCATGACCACTGCTAAGAAGTCCTCTAGTGCTTCCGAGCAGGAGACGGGCACCAACCCGCTCGCCATTGTTGGCGTTGCCGCCGGCGTCATCGGTCTCGCCATCGTCGGCGTGTTCGTGTTCACCAAACGTCGGTAGGTGAGGGCTGTGTCCAATAAATCCAAGGACGCTGACCCCAAGCAACCAGATTCCTCGTTCATTCAGCTCGATGATCCAAAGCAAAAGGGCGCCGCTTCGGCGGCGTCCACCTCTCGTCGCAAGGCGCTCCTCGGCGTTCTGACTGCTGCATGCACCATTCTGATCGTCGTCTCGCTGGGTTTCGTCCATCCTTCCACAAGCGGTGCCTGGTCCATCGACTGGATCATTCAGACCGTGACGGGGGAGAGCGTCGTCACCAAGGACACCAAGGCGTCTGGCTCGACTACGACTTCGGGCGAGGCCAGTTCCAAGGATTCCAAGTCATCGAATGACGCAAAAGATGAGTCCAAGGGTTCGAACGACGACAAGGACGATTCCGAGTCTTCAAACAAGGAATCGGACAAAAACTCGGATAGCAAGAAGTCCGAGGACCGGGGCGGCAAGAAGTCTGGCGATAAATCCGCTGCCCAAAATACGGGAGCCAGTGATACTTCCAATGCGTCTGGCGGTGCTTCTTCGGGCGGTGGCCAGTCGTCTGATGGAGCCTCATCCTCTAATGGTGGAAACGCCTCCTCGGGCGGCCAGAGCGGCTCACAGGAGTCCAACTACGTTACGGTGACGGTTTCGGTCACATCGAGCGCTGTGGACAATCCTGTGTCCTCTGGTGGCACCTTTACCTTTAACGAAGGTGCTACCGTCTACGATGCCCTGTGCGCGCTGGGCCTCTCTGTCAACGCACACGGCTCATCGTACGGCACGTATGTTTCTGCGATTGGTGGTTTGGCCGAGAAACAGTACGGCGGCACGAGCGGCTGGATGTATTCCGTCAACGGCACAACGCCCATGACGGCCTGTAGTAACTACGTTCTCTCAAACGGCGACAACGTAGTCTGGTATTACGTTACAGACTAGAGGCCTCGACATAGCGCGCCAGACGGGCGGTTCGGACCAACATCCGAGCCGCCCGTTTTTCATGCGAATGGGACTGGATCGCCGGGTCTCTCGGCAAACAAAAAACCGGTTGGAACGGGAATTCCAACCGGTTATACATTCAAGCAAATAGTGAATCGACTACGACCGTGCGCCCTCGAGGAAGAAGCGGCGGCTGAAGTAGTTGTACCAGGTGACGAGGAATGTGGCGATGGCCTTCATGGCCTGGTAGCCGATGCTCAAAAACGTGACGCCCACAAACATGTACAGGTCGTTGAGGCCCAGGCCGATCACCGACAGGATGGTGAAGATCGTGAACTCGCGCTTGCGGCTCATGCCTTCGCGGTGGTCGAACACGTACTTCATGCTGAGCCAGTAGTTGACCACGACGGATGTGATAAACGAAACCGTGGTGCTCATCAAAAAGTCGAGGTGGAACAGCTCGACGAGCGCAATGAGCATGCCCCAGTCGATGCCAAAGGAGATAAGACCCACGACGGCAAACTTGAGGAACTGCTTGGTATGAGGTTGTGCCAGCGCCTTGCGCACGTAATCACATCCAATGCGTTGATGAATCGAGCAGAGGATACTTTAGAGCTTTTACAAGGGAAACGTAAGGTCTTTGCCAAGAACTATATGAACTCGCCAAATTTTCAAGAGCTAATCCGCAAACGTTGAAAATTTGCCCGTAAACGAGCGACACCCACGGACGATACTGCGCTGAGTGCGCGTCGTTCGTGGGCGCCGTAATGCTACAGGGGTTTCGAGCTATTTTGTCTCGTCGCCCTCCAGGAAGATTTTTCGGGTCACAAAGTTGTAGACCATGACAAGCGCGGTGGCACAGATCTTGGCGATATTGGCCTCGAGTCCCAGGCCGGCGTTGAGCGCCAGCACGATGCCATCGTTGAGCACCAAACCGATCACGGACAGCACGACAAAGATGATGAACTCGCGGCGGCGGCTCATGCCTTCCTTGTGCGCAAACACGTATTTCATGCTTGCGAGGTAGTTAAAGATGAGTGAGATGATAAAGCCGCTGGTGTTGGCGATTAGGATGTTGAGGCCCAGACCGTAGTGGAGCAGATTCATAATGCCAAAGTCGATAACCGTGGCAATGACACCGACGACGCCAAATTTCATAATCTGCGCAAGGAGCTTTTGCATGGTACCTGCCTTAAGCTGGCGCCGAAGCGCCGCGGGGATGACAAACTTAGCAAGTTTAGCCAATCCCCGCGGGTGGTGCTAGGCGCGCTCCTCGATAGCACCGTTTCTATATGCATCGAGCAGCTGGCGCAGGTCCTGGATTTGGCTGCGAATCTTGGCGCCAGTATCGGTGTCGCTCACCATGCGGCGACGGTCTGCTTGGTCAAAACGGTTGGTCTCGCTCTCGATGTCCACGTTGCGCGTGAGTGCCTCGGCAACCGTCGTAAAGGCCCGGTGCGACTTGAGGCGGCAGCCGCGCGAGCTCGAGATGAGCGTATAGCCGGCGATGCCCGTCTTGGGATGGTAAGCGCGGCAGAAGCCGCCATCGATGACCAGCAGCTTGCCCTCGGCGCGGATAGGCTGCTCGCCCTTGGTGGTTTTAACAGGTGTGTGGCCGTTGATGATGTGGCCGGTCGGCGAACATGCCATGGGCGCGACGCCAAACTCGCGCATGATGTCGTCGCAGACCGAGGGCGACTTGGTAAGCGTAAAGTATGGGTCCATCGGCTCGACCCAGGTGCTCTTATCGGCGATATAGGCGCGCTCAAAGGTACGCACCAGGCGTCCGCTGGCGGGCGAGTTAAAGCCAATCCACAGGTACCACATCCAGTCGAGAGCGTCGCGGTCGCCCACGCGCCAGGCGCGGCGGGCGATGTGGTCGCAAAAATCGAGATAATCGCGGCCAGCGTGCCAGGTGCCCAGACAGTTCATGCTGCTAAAGGTGCCGTCTTCGTTGAGCGGAACGCAGCCGTGGAAGAGCAGATTGCCGTTGGCGACCTTGTACATCGAGCCGTGGGAATAGAGGAAATCGATATGGCGATGCAGGTGATCGGCGGTGACAAACTCGGACACGAGCTTGTCGATGATGTGCTGCTCCTGGGGCGTGAGCGTATAGGGGTCCGCCGGGTCGACGGTGGGGAAGTCGTTGGTCGTGAGCGGCCACACGCTGCCGTCGGCGAGCGTGACCGTGCCGTTGTCGTGGTCGATCTTGTCGAGCAGCAGGCGGTCGGTCATATCGAACTCGGGGTGGCGCTGGATAATCTGGCCCTCGAGCTTAAAGAGCAGCACGTTGATGGCCTTGATCAGCGGGGTGATGGACTCACCGGCGGTATAGGTGGCATCGGCAAAGGCGACAAGCTCACGCAGCGAGATGCCGTAGTCGTTCTCTAGAATTTCGTAGTTGTCGTAGCGTAGGTTGTTGCGCAATACCGTGGCGATGCAGGCGGGCTCACCGGCCGCAGCGCCCATCCACAGCAGGTCGTGGTTGCCCCACTGGATGTCGAGCGAATGGTAGGTGAGCAGGCGGTCCATAATCTTGGCCGCGCCGCCGCGGTCGAAGATGTCGCCCACCAGGTGCAAGTGGTCGACGGCCAGGCGCTTGATGAGCGAGGCGAGCGACTCGATAAAGTCGTCGGCGCTGGCGGTCTCTAGGATGGACTCCACGATGCGCTCGTGATAGCGCACGCGATAGTTGTTCTCGTCCGGGTGCGTGTGCAACAACTCGTCGATGATGTAGGCGTAGTCGCGCGGGATGGCCTTACGCACCTTGGAGCGCGTGTAGCGGCTTGAAAGTGAGCGAGCGACCATGATGAGCTGGTCAAGCATCGTCTTGTACCAGGTTGGCGAGTCCTCGCGCCGGCTGCGGACCAGGTCGATCTTCTCGCGCGGGTAGTAGATGAGCGTACACAGCTCGCCCTTTTCGTCAAAGGAGAGCGTGTCGCCAAAGATCTCGTCGACATGTTCGCGCACGACGCCCGAGCAGTTGTTGAGGATGTGCATAAAGGCTTCGTACTCACCATGCACGTCGCTCATAAAATGCTCGGTGCCCTTGGGTAGGTTGAGGATGGCCGAGAGGTTGATAATTTCGGTAAATGCGGATTGTTCGGTGGGGAACTGTCTCGACAGCAGGCGCAGATACTTGAAGTCTTGCGGGTTGCGATCGAATGCGACCATGAAACACCTTCCGATGGGGCTGGTAAAACTGATAAACAGCGTCAAACGTTTACCAGTATGCGCCGCTTTTGTTTCGATTTTGCGCCAGCGGCTGAATTGTCGGCTGAACGGTTTGGTAAATCGATTTAGTGAAGGTAGATGTGTTGGTCGGGTGGAGACGACAGAGGGTGTTTTCTCAGATATTTATGCGTCGGGTCGGTGGAGACGATGGTGGTAAAGATGTTCACTATTTTTGGTTCGATTTGGTAAATAGTGGACATATGTACCGCATGTAGGCTCACTGTGCGATAATTTGCGCAGTAATGAGTAAGGAGCCTCATATGAGTGATTTTGTCCTGACCTGTGAATCCGCCGCCGATCGAACCCGTGAGTTCTTTGCGTCGCGCAATATCCCTGTCGTGTGTTTTCATTACGAGATCGACGATGTTGTCTATACGGACGATCTGTATCAGTCGATTACGCCGGACGAGTTTTTTGCCCAGATTGCCGCGGGCGCCATGCCCAAGACGTCTCAGGTGAGCGTGGGTGAGTACGAGGAGTTTTGGGAGCCGTTTGTTGCCGAGGGTAAAGACGTGCTGCACCTGACGTTGTCGTCGGGTATTTCGGGCACGTATGGATCGGCCTGCGTCGCGGCGCAGATGCTTGCGGATCGCTATCCCGAGGGCGGCAAGGTGCGCGTCATCGATTCGCTGGCGGCGTCTTCGGGCTTTGGCCTGTTGTTGGAATATGCCGCCGATGTGCGCGATAGTGGGGCTTCACTCGACGAGACGGCTGCCTGGATCGAGGAGCACAAGCTCAACCTGCACCACTGGTTCTTCTCGACCGATCTGTCGAGCTACCTGCGCGGCGGTCGCATTTCGGCCGCGAGCGCGATCATCGGCACGGCGCTTAAGATTTGCCCGCTTATGACGGTCGATTGCGAAGGTAAGCTGTCGCCACGTGAGAAGATTCGCACTAAGAAGCGCGCGATTTCCGAGATGGCTAAGACCATGATGGCACACGTACAGGACGGTGCAGATTATTCGGGTAAGTGCATCATGTCGCAGTCGGCGTGCCGCGAGGATGCCGAGGCGGTCGCGGCGCTGATTGAGGAACAGGTTCCGCAGCTTAAAGGCAAGATTGAGATCAATGACATCGGTACTCTGATTGGCTCGCATACCGGACCTGGTACGGTGGCGCTCTTCTTTATGGGCGACAAGCGCGTGGATTAATTTGCCCCATCACGTCGCTGCATGATTGCTCAAACGAAAACGGCCCGCCTCACGTTTGTGGGGCGGGCCAAGATGTTTTGCTAGCGTTTCTTTCCGCGGAAGAAAAAGCCGTGCAGTGACGGCTTGAGGCCGCGGTTGGCGCGATGCTCCTCGACGCGCTCGTGGATCGAAGCGACGCGCTCGATGACTTCGTCGGGAATCGGCACATCGGGATTCATGTTCTCGACTTGGCTGACCTCGGCGGCGGCGACCTGGTCGATAATGGGCACGTCGTCGCGCGAGATGACAGGTGTGGCGTCTTCCTTCATCTTGCGATAACGCTGCATCATGTCGGTCTGTAGCTGCTGGGCCGAAGGCGGTGTCCAGATGATGGCGTTGGCGCCGGCGGCGATGGTCTCGCGAATGTTCTCGGGCGTCTTGCCGCCCGGCGCGATAAGCGGCAGGTTGGGATAGTGCTCGCGCAGCTCGCGTAGGACCTGGGGCGTGTTCTTGCCGGCGGCGATGTTGAGAATCTTGGCTCCAGCGCGCACCTTGGCGTGGGCATCGTCGTCGCAGCGAACGACCGTGGCGATGACGGGGATGTCGGCGATGTTGGTGATGTGCTCGACCATCTCGGCAGTAGCGGGGGAGTTGACCACGCAGCCCGCCGCGCCCTGCATCTCGGAGACGGCTGCCATCTGCACGGAGCGCTTACCGGTCGTAGTTCCGCCACCCACGCCTACAAAGACCGGGCACTCGGCGACGGTCAGCAGCGCTTGCGTAATGGCGGGCTGCGGCGTGAAAGGGTAGACCGCAAAGACGGCGTCGGCGTTGGAGTTGCGGATAACCGCGACATCGGTGGTGTAAATGAGCGACTTGATGCGTCGGCCAAAGAGCGTGAAGCCGCTGGCCTCCTCGATCTCGTCGGGCATGCGAAGGGCAGCCTTGCGTAGGCGTCCGTCGATGGGCAGGGGCTCCATAGGGAGCAGGCCGTTGGGCGTGACGGCTATTTGGGGCTCGGTGAACTCGTCTGCAAGCTCGACCTCGGAAAAATCGACCGAGGCGACGATGTCCTCGTGCACCTCGGCGGGCACATCGATGGGAGCTTGGTCGTTTGCCGCCGCAGGCGTGTCGAAGGAGCTGGTGCCGACGAAGGCGTCGACGCGCTCATTTAGATCGTTGAGGGTATCCATGGAGGCTCGATTCTATGTGATGATGGCCGGCGCGATGCAGCCGGAATTGCGAATGCTAAATCGTTTGACGAGTTGATTTTTCCCCGCCGCGCCATCCGTTAGACCGAAGGGCCGGCGAACGTGAAGGAGCTGTGGTGGCGGGGATCGAGGTGCTATCTTGAAAGTCCCGTTTAAAAGAGAGGTGACGCGGTATGGAATTGACAGCAATGTTTGGCTCGATTGGCCTGTGTGTGGGCGCAATCGTTGTCGCCGCGGTCATCTACTTTGTGGTCACGGCCATTAAGGGCAAAAGGGCCGAACGCAAGGAGCGCACGATGCTTAAACAGCATCGCGACCAGCAGGGCAAACGCGCACGGAGATAGCTTGTTGAGTTTTGGATCCGTGCGCTAGCTGCGTTTTCGGATCAGGGCAATGTAGAAGCCCTCAAAGTCGCGGCTAGGCGGAATGGTGAGCGTGCCGGGCAGGCCGTTGGCGATGGCCGATACCTGACCCGCGGCAATGGCTTCGGTCAGAGCGTTGGACTCGATGCGCGGCTCCTCACCAGCTTCCTGGGTGCGTCGTGCTTCACTTTCGCTTGGCGTGCCGTCGAGGGGGATGAGCTCGCAGTCCATATGCTTGTCGAGGGCCTCTTGCAGGGCGTCCTCGTTTTCCTGCGGCAAGATCGAACAGGTCGAATAGACGAGCGTGCCGCCCGGTTTGAGGGCACCCATGGCGCGGTCCAGAAGTGCTCGCTGCGAGCGGGCGCACTTGCTCAGCAACTGCTCGGTGAGGCCGCGCAGGCTTTTCTCGTTGCCACTGATGACGGTGCCCGTGCCGGTGCAGGGAGCGTCGAGCAGGATGCGGTCAAAGCGGAAGAACTCGTCGAGCTCGCGTGCGTCGATGCGCATGACGGGCACGTTTTTGGCACCTTGGCGGTGGAGGTTGGACTCAAGCTTTTCGGCGCGGGGAATGCTCATCTCGCAGGCCGTGAGGTGTGCCTGGCCCTGGGTGAGGGCGGCGATCTGCGTCGTCTTGCCGCCAGGGGCTGCGCACATGTCCAGGATGTCCTCGCCTGCCTGGGCGCCCAGGACCAACGGCGGCATCATGGACGACAGGCTCTGCAGATAGATTTTGCCGTCGCGGTAGATGTCGAGATCCCACAGATCGGAAACCTGGGCCTCGGGCAGGATAAAGGCGTCCGGATACCAGGTAACGGTTTGGTGCGCGATGCCGGCGGCATCGAGCGCGGCGGCGATGTCCTCGGCGGTTGCCTTGAGCGTGTTGGCGCGCAGTGTGACCGGGCGTGTGGCCGCGGCTCCAAAGCCCTCGATCATGAGCTCGGCATCGGCGGGCGCATAGGCGCCGGCGACCGTGTCGACCATAAAGCGCGGCAGGTCGGCGCCGCAGGGAAGGGCGGCAAGCTGGTCGGAAAGCTCGGTGGAGGCAAACTGCCTAAGCTTGAGCTCGGGCTTAACCTGCTTTTTCTGCTTACGACGACGCGGCTTGGACATCCGTCTTTCCTTCCACCTAAATGATTATTCTGGGACGGGGATTAAAACATCATTCCATGACCCCCGTCACAAAAGACTGTACTGTGACGCCCGGGAATGATTTTTTTAATCCCCGTCCCAGAATAATCATTCCCGGGCGCGTTGCTGCAGGCGTGCTTTAGTACTGGCTCTCGTGCTTGCTGAAGAAGTCGAAGCGCGGGGGCAGCGGCTTCACGCGGTGCTCACCGGGCTTCTCGCCCAGGCTCTCCACGAACTCGTCCGTGGAGGCAAAGATGTTATCCCAGCTAAAGAAGGCGACCGGGTCAACGTTGAAGTACTCGCAGATGAGCTCGCAGCCGGCCGGAACGATGCCGTGCATCAGGACGGTGGCCACGCGCAGCTCGGTAAAGGCGTCGACGAGGGCCTGCGTCATGGCGGCGTTTGCTGGCTCGCCCTCGAGCTTGTTGGCGGCCTTGGAGGCGTCGCTCCAGCGCTTGTTGGCGGCGCGCAGGTAGTCGTCACACACGGCAAGCGCGCGGTGCGTCTCGAACTTGTACATGGCCTGCTCAAAGGCAAGGGTTGCCTGCTGGGCGGCTTCGACCACGGTGTCAGAAGCGGCACCAGCGGGGATGCAGCCGTTGCGGTAGGGGCTCTCGTCGCCCTCCTTGACGGCGACGCCGTAGAAGCAGCTGCGTGCCAGACGGTTGAACACGCCGGTCAAAAGGGCGCTCTCCTTAAGGGCCGGGTCGATAACGCGCTTGTCGTCGCAGGCGCGCACCTCGTTGCCGTCCTTGTCCTTGCCGGTCACGCGCGTGTCATATGCCTTGGGGCTAAAGCTTACCGGCTTCTCGGACAGGCCGAGCGACAGCCAGTGCGCGCGCATCTGCTCGCAGGTGTAGTGGTTGAGCAGGTCGTCTGCCGGCGGGGGAGGCGTCTGCGAGGACGAGCTGGCTTTTTTGCCCATGTAGAGCAGGTGATAGCAGGCGCTGACGGTGCTCTGCGTAAGGTCCCAACCCAGGGCCTCCCACATGGCTGTCTGAGCGATGCAGTAGAAATAGATGTTGTCCTGACCGATGAACTGGTAGATCTGTGCGTCGTCCGAGCACCACCAGTCGCGCCAGTCGAGCGAGCTGTGCTGGTAGGTGGGCGCGGGGACCTGCGTGGAGTCGGCAGCGGGCTCGCCCATGAGGGCGGCATCCTGGGCGGCGACACCCTCGGTCACGCCGGCGGCCTTGGCATCGCGCGCGAGCACGGTACGCGTATAGCTGATGGGCGCCCACAGGCTCTCGGGCCAGCACCAGCAGGTGACGTCGGAGACGCCATCGACCTCGGGCACCGGAACGCCCCAGCCGATGTTACCGGTGATGCGGAAGGGCACGAGCGCCTTGCCGCTGCGGAAGCGCACGCCGCCGTTGGCGAGCACCGCGTGGGCGTCGTCGCGCTCCTTCCAGCTGGGGAAGGTGACGGTAAAGCTGCTCTTGTTGCCCTCGGGCTCCAGCACGGTGTGCTCGGGAAGCTGATCCTCGACGGCATCGAAGGCCTCGCGGAACTTGTTCTGGATATAGAGCTGAGCCGGCAGCAGCCACTCCTCCATAGTCTTGGAGACCACGGAACGAACCTGCGGGTTCTGGGCGAGCTTGGCGGTATAGGTCTTCATAAAGTCGAGGTAGGCCGGCAGGTCGAAGTAGAGGTTGTCTACCGGGCGCAGCTCGGGCACCTCGCCGGTGAGCTGGCTTTTGGGCGCGATGAGCTCCTCGGGCTCAAACTGGTGACCCAGGTCGCACTCGTCGGCATAAGCCTTCTCGGACTTGCAGCCCTGGATGGGGCAGCGGCCGATTACCTGACGGCCGTTGAGGAACGTGCCGGCCTTGGCGTCGTAGAACTGCAGCGTGGAGCGCTTGGAGATGGTGCCCTGTTCGTGCAGACGCTCGATAATCTCGGCGGTCACCTCGTTGTGAATCTGCGCAGCCGGCTCAAGGCCCGAGCCGCCGTAGATATCGCAGCTGATGTTGTAGTTGTTGAGGGTCGCGGCCTGGCGGGAGTGATTGGACTCGACGTACTCGTTAATGGACTTGTCGTAGCCCTCGTTCTCCTTGAGCTTGCGGTAGCTCTCCATGATGGGCGAGCCGTAGCAGTCGGTGCCCGAGGTGAAGATGACGTTCTCGCGGCCCAGACGGTCGCGCAGGAAGCGGGCGAAGAAGTCGGCCGGGACAAAGACGCCGCCGACGTGGCCAAAGTGAAGGCCCTTGTTGCCGTAGGGCTCGCCGGCGGTAACGATGGCGCGGCGAGGCCAGCTGGGACGGTCGTTCATGGAGTATTTGGATGCCATGGGACTCCTTCGCATATGGTGAGAGCGCGGCCGGGCGCAAGGCCTGGCGGCGCGGTGGTCAATTCGTGCATATCGTTCGACATTATCGCACATGCGGACGGGTACGTGGCAGGGGCGCTATCCTAAGGTGCTATGAATGAGATTTCCAACATACATGCGTTTGAAGACGAGGATTTTCTGCACGCTTGCTTCGTGTGGGGGATGGTCGTAGTCGGCGTGTTTGCCGTGTGCCTGGTGCCGGTGTTTATGCTGATGGGCGGGCCTGCGGACTTGGATGCGGCTGACGCGGGCGGCTGGACGGCGGTTGTGGGCTGGATAGTCGGCTTGGCCGCGGTTTCTGCGGCGTCATTTGCCGTGCACGAGCTGGTGCACGGTGTGTTTTTTAAGCTGCTGGCGCCTGCGGGCGCGAAGGTGACCTTTGGGGCGAATCGCGAAACCTGCATGATTTACGCCTGCGCCGAGGGCGTGGTGTATTCGCGTGTGCGGTACATGGTCATTTGCCTAGCGCCGACGGTTGCCTTGACGGTGGCGTTTGCCTTGGGGTTTGCGTTTTCGGGCTATCCGCTGCTGTGCTACTTGGCTGCCGGCTTGCATTTGTCGGGTTGCGTGGGCGACTGGTATTACGTGCGGACCATTTTGCGCGACCGCCGCATTGTCGCCTGCGAGGACACGTCCTTCGGCGTGCGCTTTTTTGGGTGAGGAGATGTCGATGAAGCCGTTGTTGCTGCACGCCTGCTGTGCGCCGTGCTCGCTTGAGCCGGTTCGCTTGCTGCGCGAGGAGGGGTTTGAGCCCAAGATCTGCTGGACCAACCCCAATATTCAGCCGCGCGATGAATGGCAGCGGCGCTTGGACGAGCTGCGCCGGTGGTGTGCTGACGGGGGCATCGAGCTTATCGAGGCGGGGGAGGACCGCGAGCGTTGGGAAGCCGGCGTGGCCCCGCTGGGCGCCGATCGGCCCCGTCGCTGTCGCGCGTGCTATGCCCTGCGCTTGGCCGAGGCGTGCCGCGTGGCCCAGGAGCGCGGGTTTGAGTTTGTGGGCACGACGCTCGCCGTCTCGCCGTACCAGTTGTTCGAAACCTGCAATGATGTGTTGGAGCGTCTGGCTGCCGCCCGCGGTCTCACCCCGGTGATTCGCGATTTTCGCCCGTATTACCCCGAGGCGACACGCCGTTCGCGCGAGCTTGGCATGTATCGGCAGAACTACTGTGGTTGCCGCTTCTCGGCTGTCGAGGCGGCCATGGACCGCGCCCGCATCCGCGACGAGCGCAAAGAGTCCAAAAAGTAGTTCTTTTGAGCTGGGGCTTTGAGCTGTCTGTGCGGTACGGTCGTTTTTGGGAAAGTCGATTTAATTAAGCGTGTGATCGTGGCTCGCTTGATACCAAACGACGACTCCTATGATTCTAATTCTCCGTTTGTTAAACATCAGATCCGGACTTGCTGTTGCATATGAATGGGACGACAGCACAATCATGTCGTTTCCTTCTGCAAATCGCCTAATTACCGGTGTTTTACCGTCTGCGAGCGCCAATACAGCACAGCCGTTCCAAGGCTTTGCGGTGGTATCGACAAGTAGTAAGCTGCCGGGAGGGTAAATGCGGGACATTTCGTCACCTTTGATTTTAACGAAAACGCTATGTGGGTGACGCTTGGCTACGTCTACAGGCGCGCAAGCATTTTGTTGGCTGTGCGTGATGCGGCGCTTTTGCGATTCGATATCGATGACGGGAAATGCGCCCTCCATTACGTGGACAGCAGGGTCTTCGTCGGTGACGATTCTTTTATTTGCGAGCTTTACGGCCAAACCGTTTTCCTCGCCAACAAGTTCATCGCGGGTGCAACCGAAGAGCGCTTGTAACTTTTCAATATGGCGCTCACGGGGGGGCATACCGACTTTTTTCCCAACGACAAACGGTCTCTTTAGATACCCCCAACATCTCTGCAAGTTGCGCCTGACCAAGATGCTCCATGGTGCGGAGTTTACGAATATTTGCCCCGAAGCCCATGGCTATAGATCCTCTCGCCACAGAGGGAGGCATAGACAGTTTGTGCCACCATAGCCTTTGGTGAGCTCGTCAATGGATAACGGGAATAATTCCATTCCTGCTTTCTCAAGCGCTTCGTTGGTCCAAACGTTTTCTTCATATACGCATAGTTTTCCTGGCGAGAGCGCAAGGATAGACGTTGCGTTGTTCCGGCGCTCTCTTTCGTAGGCGGTTTGATTCCCGCCTCCGCAGTCAATTACTTTTATTGGTTCGCAACAGGCTGCAGAGAGTATTTCCGGAATCGTGCGATCGATAGGAGTGATCGTAAGGCCCTTTCCGGATCGTTTTAGTTGAATGCTGTATGCATCAACGGCATTGCATATCTCACGATCGATGAGGAACGCGTCGTGATCAATTCTACTTATGAACGTATCGAGGTGGATGCGCAGCCCGTCAGAGGGGACTCGAATCGCAATTAGCTCGGTGGTCTGGAATTTATTTGAGGTCAGGAGCTCTTTGGCAAGTGACTCGACGGCGGCGGGTTCAGTTCGGTCAGAGATTCCAACTAATATTGTCTTAGCACTGATAACAAGAATGTCTCCGCCTTCGATATGGTAACTACTCCTGTTCAAATCACATACTGGGGTTTCTCCCATGATCTTGTGGTGGGTGAATATCTGCCGGTATAAGGCGACCTCACGATCACGCTCAGGCCAATACATATGATTTAGGATGATGCCGTCTCCGACTACCACAGCAGGATCACGAGTGAAAAAAAGCGTGTTGAGGGGATTGACCAAGAGCGAGGCGGGGTCAAATTGCTCGTGCACGAGCGCCTGTAGTGTTTCCGACTGGTTTGAACATAGCTCAGTGTCTCCAAAGCGAATGCCGTTGAGTACTATATTCACTAATTCCTGGGTGTTCTTAGCGTTCTCAAACAGCTGGGTTATTGTCTCGAGGAACTCTCTGCCTGTTGCCCCACTGCAACGGAGGTAGTCATCAATAAAATATTTAAGTGATTGGGGCTCAGTTTCAAGTGAGTCTTCGAGAAGGTCCCTAATTTCAATGGTTTCTACGCCATGCTTCTCAAGCAATTGAACCATGGAATCGTGCTCATATATTGCTTTGTCGAGGTCAAAACGACCGCTCCATTTTCGCAGGGAGAAAACTTGGCTGAAGTCGGCATCAGGGTAGTTTTGTGTTTCAGCTCCTGGTCGATGGACAAGTACGGCTTTTAAATGACCGATTTCATTTGTTATGTGTACGCCTTGCATGTCTGTCTCCTGTCCTGCTGGTTTTTATATAAGGCTAAGGCAGGTTCCTTGTTGTGTTGCGGAAAAGTTAAAAGACGTATGTAATTGATAAATAACATCAATTTTAAATATCAGATTGATTAATAACGTCACTTTAGCTGCCGTTCATAGGTGAAAAGCGACACGATGGCGATGGTTGGCCGACCACCGCTGAGCAACCTCATACATTTATGGTGCCAGCTGGATAGATGGGAAATGGAATGAAGGAGGAGATATGGCAGCGGAAAGTTCGAAAGGCATCAAGCAGTTCAAGGTCCCGCACGTATATGCGATCATCTTTGCACTTATGGTCATCTTCGCTGTTCTCACGTGGATTGTTCCCTCTGGGTCCTATCAGCGTCAGGAGGTGAACGGTCGTGAAGTCACTGTCGCAGGTACGTATGAGCAGAGTGAAAAGACATATATTGACGAGGAAACCGGGGATGAAGTAGATCTCAGACAAGGCGTCTTCGATGTTCTTCAGGCTCCAACGCGCGGTATACAAGAGGCAATTGAGGTCGTTGCATTCATCTTGATTGTGGGCGGTTCGTTTCAGGTTATTACTAAAACGGGCGCTATCACGAGCGGAATGGGTCGTGTCGTTCGCCGCTTTAAGAACAAAGACATTCTAATTATTCCTATTGCGATGGTTCTCTTTGCATTGGGCGGAACGAGCTTTGGCATGGCTGAAGAAACTCTCCCGTTCTTTGCGATCTTCATGCCAATTATGATGGCTATGGGCTTCGACTCGATGACGGCGTTCATGGTCGTGTTCGTTGGAGCGCGCACGGGTTACATCGCCTCAACGATTAATCCGTTTAATGTTCTCATTGCGCAAGGTATTCTTGGTATTCAGGGCAACCCCCAGCTGTGGCTGCGTATGATTGCCTGGGTTGTTTTGACTGCCGTTGCAATTACTTGGGTTGTCCTCTATGCACGAAGGGTAAAGAAGAACCCTGAGTCATCGATCACATTTGAGGATGATATCGCCAAGAAAGTCGAGTTCGCTGCCGATGAATCTGCCCTTGACGCGGAATTTACGGGTCGTCAAAAAGGCGTGCTTGCGGTATTTATCGCTGGTATGTGCCTTATCATCTGGGGACTTGTGACCCAGGGCTGGTATATGAACGAGATTTCTGCGGTCTTTTTGGCCATGGGCCTGTTGGCTGGTGTTATTGCGGGCTTTAGTCAGGACGTCATCGCTCAGGAATTTGTTGCGGGTATCGCTGACTTTGCTTTCTCGGCAATTGTCGTTGGACTTGCGCGTGGCATCCTTGTCATTGCCTCTGACGGCATGATCATCGATACCATCCTCAATGCGCTCGCCACTGGTCTGGGCGGCATCCCGGCGGTTCTCTTTACTACGCTTCTTTATGCGGTTGAGAACCTCCTGGCGATTCTGGTTCCCAGCTCATCTGGCCTTGCAGCACTGACCGCTCCCATTTTTGGACCTTTGACCGAACTCATGGGCCTTAATCCCGAGGCCGCCGTGTGGGCTCTCTCCATGGGTAGCGCGACGATGTCTTTGATCTGTCCTACTAGCGCCATTCTTGTAGCGGGTTTGGGCGTGTGTAAGATCAAGCTTGGCCAGTGGTGGAAGACCGTTTGGAAATTCTTCTTGGTCGTGTCGCTCATCAATATCGTATTCGTAGCAATCTCGGGACTTATTGCCCTGTAGGTTTCATGGCTGAAATGGAGTAACAGGAATGTCTAAAGGACTGAATGTACACAGCGAGATTGGTAAGCTCAAGAAAGTTGTGCTTCACCGCCCCGGTCGTGACCTTGTGAACGTAAAGGCAGAAGAGTTCGATGATGTCTGGATTCACGACTGTTTCTATCTTGATGTGGCTCAAAAGGAGCATGATGCCTTTGCGGATCTTCTGAGGAGCGAAGGTGTTGAGGTTCTCTATATGGAGAAACTCGTTGCTGAAGCGCTGGATGCATGCCCCTCGGCTCGCGCTGAGTTTACCGATACATTTATGGCTGAGAGCGGGATTGTCAATCCTATGCTTGAGCAGGCTGTTCGTGAAAAGCTCGACGCTATTTCAGATTCGTATCAGTTTGTACTTGAGGCTATGGGGGGGGGTATCGTTATCGTGACCTTGAGCTGCCTCGCGTTTCGACTACGCTTAGTATGATGGATAATGAGGATGCGAAGCCCGATGATTTGGTGTTGAAGCCTCTTCCGAGCTCATATTTCTCTCGCGATCCTCTTGCTTCCGTGGGCAAAGGCGTTCTGCTTCACCATATGTATTGGAAACAGCGAGATCGTGAAGTGCCCTTCTACGAAGCGATTTTCAAATACCATCCCGATTATGCAGGGACTCCGATTTGGTACGACCATAAGAATCCCTGGCATATCGAGGGCGGTGATGTGCTTAACATTAACGCTCATACCTTGGCTATTGGAATTAGCCAGCGAACTGAGGCGGCTGCGATTGAGGAGCTTGCAAAGAATTTGTTCTGGGGATCTGGGAATTCTGAGATCGATACCGTTTACGCTATTAAAATCCCCAACGGCTATGCTTACATGCATCTTGACACCGTTTGCACCATGGTGGATTTCGATAAGTTTACAGTTTATCCCGGTATTTTTGAGACCCTTCGTGTTTATCGTCTGACTCGTGGTGACTCTGAGGGAATGGTCGCTGTTCAAGAGATTGATGACACGCTTGAACATATTCTTGAAATGGCTACTGGCGTGGAGAAGGTGCAGCTTATTGAGTGCGGTGCCGGCGATATGGTTGAGGCATCTCGCGAGCAGTGGAACGACGGGTCGAACACTCTTGCCGTTGCTCCTGGTAAAGTCTGTGTTTACGAGCGCAATGTTGTCACAAATGATGAGCTCTACAAGAACGGTTTGGAACTTTTGGTCGTTCCCTCCGAGGAACTGTCCCGCGGTCGTGGCGGCCCGCGCTGCATGAGCATGCCCTTCTGGCGCGAAGATATTTAGTTGCAAATCCACTGTGATAGGAGATGGCGAATATGGGTGTTAATATCGCTGGGCGCAGTTTTCTGAAGCTGCTTGATTATACGACGGAAGAGATTGAGTATCTGCTTGAGCTTTCTGCTAACTTCAAAAGCATGAAGCGTGCCGGTGTTCCGCATAAATACCTTGAAGGCAAGAATATTGTTTTGTTATTTGAGAAGACTTCCACGCGTACTCGCTGCGCCTTCGAAGTTGGTGCACTTGACCTTGGCATGGGTGTAACTTATTTGGATCCGGGCTCGTCCCAGATGGGCAAAAAGGAGTCGATTGAGGACACGGCTCGCGTCCTTGGCCGCATGTATGACGGAATTGAATACCGCGGCTTTGAACAGGCGAAGGTTGAGGAGCTTGCTGCAAAAGCTGGGGTTCCCGTTTGGAATGGGCTGACTACTGAATTTCACCCGACTCAAGTGCTTGCCGATATTCTGACCATGCGTGAAGAGTTTGGAGAGATTAAGGGCAGGAAACTTACATTTTTTGGTAAGGCGGCCGGAAACGTCGCCGATTCGCTCATGGTTATTTGCGCTAAGCTCGGCATTAACTACTGTTCTTGCGGCCCAATCGGGGGAAATTCGGAGGGGGCTACATCCTATGATCCTGAACTCCTTGCAGAATGTAGTCGTATTGCGGCCGAGCATGGATCGACGATTACCATTACAGAGGATATTGAGGAAGGCGCTCGTGATGCCGATGTAATTTACACGGATGTTTGGGTTGGCATGGGTCAGCCCGCAGAGCTGTGGGAAAGCCGCATTAAGCTCATGTCGCCGTATCGTGTGACCGCTGAGGTGATGTCTATGGCAAAGCCCGAGGCGATTTTCCTCCACTGCCTTCCGAGCTTCCACGATACTAATACTACTGTTGGTGCCGAAATTGCTGAGAAGTTTGGAGTTACCGAAATGGAAGTCACGGACGAGGTTTTTGAGTCCGATAAGTCTCGTGTTTTCCAAGAAGCGGAGAATCGCATGCATACGATTAAGGCGGTGATGTACGCAACGCTTAAGTAGCGGGGCGTTGAGAAAACAGTCGCAAATCTGTTTCCATACTATATTTCTCTCAACAAGCTGATAGGATACAGGGGAGAATGATGCGCGCGTCAGTCGATTTTTTCGACTGACGCGCTTTGTGAAAGAGGCAAAGATGCGTACCGATGATTTTGACTACAACCTTCCCGAGGAACTGATTGCCCAAGCTCCTGCCGAGCCGCGCGACTCCTGCCGCCTGCTGGTGGTTGATCGCAAGGGCTCCCAGGCGGGAACGCCGCTGGAGCACGGCGGTACCGTTGAGCACCGCATCTTCCGCGACATCATCGACTATATCGAGCCGGGCGACGTGCTCGTCATCAACAAGACGCGCGTGATGCCGGCCCGCCTGATCGGTCGCAAGGCCGGCTCGGGCGGCGTGGTCGAGACGCTGCTGCTCAAGCGCCGCGAGGATGTGGATCCGCTGGGCCATGTCTGGGAGTGCCTGGTCAAGCCGGGTAAGCGCCTGAAGCCCGGTGCTCAGATTGAGTATCGTGCGGGCGGCGCCCATGCGCCCGAGGGCGCGCCCGTGGTGCTGACGGCCGAGGTCGTCGACTTTGTTACCGATAGCCGCGGTGGCCGTCTGGTGCGCTTTGAGCCGGCCGGTTGCAATGCCGCCGGCGACCCGCGCACGCTCGACGAGGCCATCCACGCTGCCGGCCACGTGCCGCTGCCGCCCTACATTACCGATTACGAGGGCGATCCCGAGAAGTACCAGACCGTCTACGCCATGAAGGAGGAGCACTCGGCTGCCGCTCCTACGGCGGGTCTGCACTTTACTCCCGAGCTCATGGCCGCTATCGAGGCCAAGGGCGCGAAGTTTGCCGCCGTCGAGCTCGAGGTGGGTATCGATACCTTCCGTCTGGTGGAGGAGGACGACCCTACACAGCACGTGATGCACACCGAGCGCTACCACGTGTCGCAGGAGGTTGTCGACGCTGTGCATAAGGCGAAGGCCGAGGGCCATCGTGTGATCGCCGTCGGCACTACCGCAGTGCGCTCGCTCGAGAGCGCGTTTGACGCGGACGCGCCGGTGTCCGATCCGGCTGTGACGGCGCGCTATTTTGAGGGCCGCGAGGACGGGGCCGACACGCTCGGCCGCGGCGACATCGTGGTGCGCGAGAACGCGACAACGCAGCTCTACCTTATGCCCGGCTCGACCTATCACGTGGTAGACGCGCTGATCACGAACTTCCACGTGCCTCGCTCTACACTCATGATGCTTGTGAGCGCGCTTGCCACCCGCGACCAGATCATGGATGCCTACGCTGCCGCCATCGAGGAGCGCTACCGCTTCTTCAGCTTTGGCGACGCCATGCTCATCTTGTAGGTTACGGCGTTTTACAAACGCCGTAACCGGTCGACGCTGCGCGGGCCGCATTTGGACAATCTGACGTTCAACTTCAAGGGCGCGACCAGAAGGTCAGCGCCCTTTCGTTTCACGTCACCTTGTCTCAAATGCGACCCGCTCGCTGCCGTT
>DBGDEA010000027.1:0-157431 GCA_048342875.1 Collinsella sp.
CTGGCTCCCCGGGTAGGACTCGAACCTACAACAGCGCGGTTAACAGCCGCGTGCTCTACCATTGAGCTACCGAGGAATAGGTGCGTGCTCTCAAGCAACGAAGTTTATTATACGGACGAATCAGCTCAGGGCAAGAACTTTTTTAAGAAATTTTCCGACCTAGTCATTGGGGACGTTCTTAAACGACCAGTCATTCAAGAACGTCCCCAACGACTACATGAAAGCGCCCTCAAGCGGATGTGCTTGAGGGTGCCTCTTGCTTGACTAGCTTTCGATATAGTCCTTGAGCTTGCTCGAGCGGCTCGGGTGGCGAAGCTTGGCCAGAGTCTTGGACTCGATCTGGCGGATGCGCTCGCGCGTGACGCCAAACTCGCGGCCGACCTCCTCGAGCGTACGGGGATGTCCGTCGACAAGGCCAAAGCGCAGCTCGATAACCTTGCGCTCACGATCGGCAAGCGAATCGAGCACCTGGGTGAGCTGCTCCTGCAGCATGGAGAAGCTGGCCGCATCGGGCGGAACGATAGCCTGGGAGTCCTCGATGAAATCGCCCAGCTGGGAATCCTCTTCCTCGCCGATGGGGGTCTCGAGCGACACGGGCTCCTGCGAGATCTTCTGGATCTCGCGAACGCGGTCGGCGCTCATGTCCATCTCGGCACCGATCTCCTCGGGGGTCGGGTCGCGACCCAGGTCCTGAAGGAGCTGGCGCTGCACACGGACGAGCTTGTTGATGGTCTCGACCATGTGCACGGGAATACGGATGGTACGGGCCTGGTCGGCGATAGCGCGCGTAATGGCCTGACGGATCCACCACGTGGCGTACGTGGAGAACTTAAAGCCCTTCTGGTAGTCGAACTTCTCGACGGCGCGGATCAGACCGAGGTTGCCCTCCTGAATAAGGTCCAGGAACAGCATGCCGCGACCGACATAGCGCTTGGCGATGGAGACGACCAGACGCAGGTTTGCGCTGATGAGTGCCTGCTTGGCTTCGAGACCCACGTTCTCAATGCGCGTAAGACGACGCATTTCGGTACGCGTGAGCTCGAGCTCGCCTGCCTCGGCAGCCTCGAGCTTCTCGGTGGCCTCAAGACCGGCCTCAATCTTCATGGCCAGATCGACCTCTTCGGAGGCGGTCAGCAGGTCGACCTTGCCGATCTCCTTGAGGTACATACGGACCGGGTCGCCGGTCAGCATCACCGTGGAGGCATCGATGCCGCGCACGCGGGAGCGTGAACGGGACGTGCGCACGGTGCGCTTCTTCTTGCTCTTGGAAGAACCCATCTCGGCGTCGGCCTGACGGGCCATCTTAAGCTCGTGATCGTCGAGCGAGCCGGAATCGTGCTCGTCGTCGTCATCGAAATCGTCGGTATCGGTATCGTTATCGTCATCGTCGACGTCCATGGGGGCGTCGTCGTTACCGCTCGCGGAGATAATCTGGATGCCGCTGTTGCGCAGCGCGGAATACACCGCGGTGAGCTGCTCATCAGTTACATCGATATCCTTCAGGGCGACCTGAATCTCGTCCTCGGTTACCGAAGTCCTGTTTGAGCCGTTGCCCATGAGCTTTGCAACGTAGGATTCCAGCCCAGTACCCGTGCTCTCAGTCTTTTTTGGCACAGATTCTCCCTTCATAGTCCACAGGACTCAATACTTTAGCACACACATTGACGTCTATACCCAAAAAGAGGGCTGGATATAGGCGAGAATACGCTGGTTGACCACAACATCTAGGCTTGTTCGGTGCCTGCGGCCTCCAGGCCAATCAAACGGAACGGGTCCGCCACGCCGCCGATCGACTTTTGCAGTTCGCGCTGACGCTGCGAATCCTGCGCGGCCTGCATGGTTAGCGCGCGACGCGCCTCATCATCGAGTGAACGGTCCTGGCGCAGCTTGGCCTGTGCGGCACGCATGCGACGCTTGATGGTGTAGAGCTCAAGCGTATCAAGCATAAACACGATGTTCGTCTCGGTGGGGTGCTTGCTCGTCGCGGAGATGCGCCCGGCACTCACAAGCGTTGCCGCATCGGGACACACTGAGCGCGCCGCATCCATGCAGGCTGCAGGATCGGTTCCCGGCGGCGTTGCCAGAACGGCCCATGCAATGGACTCGTGACGCGGGTCAACCCACTCGATGGAGCAGATGCGGTCGGCATACGTGCGGAACAGGTCGGGGTAGCTCGTGAGCATCGTCAACAGCTCGCGCTCCCCTGCCAAGGACTTGCGTTCAAGATCGGTAAGAACCATCGGCGCCGCCGCAGCCGGTGCGCCCGAACCGTCAGCCACAGGCACAGCGCCCATACCATCAGGCACATCGATCGGCGGCAGGTCGTCGACGACCTCCACGGGCGCGGCGCCGTAGGCATCGAGCGGGACGTAGTCGTACGGCTCTTCTTCGACTGGCGCGGACACCGGCGGCGTCGCGCCCGATGCCCAAGCACCGCGACCGGCATCGCGAGAACCCGACGCCCGACCGCCCGCGCTACCGGACCGCTCAGTCTGTGCCCGCTGGCGCTCATAGTTCTGCTCACGACGTCGTTCCGCATCCTCGCGCTTGGCGACATCGCGAAACACACGACCCGAGCTCGCGCGCACCGTCTCCAGATCCAAACCCAGCAGATCGGCAATCTGGATAAAGTACGTGTCGATCATATAGCTGTTGCGCAACGGATAGATAAGCGTCAGCGCATCTTCCAGCGCCTTAGCGCGACCGCCCGGCGTGGTGATGTCACTCGACTCCTGCAGCGAACGGTAGACAAAGTCCATAAGCGGCTCGGCAGCGTCGATGCGCGTCTGCAGTGCCTCGCCACCATGTGCGGTGATGAACTCCATGGGGTCGTTGCCGTCGGGGAGCACCACGCAGCGCAGGTCCATGGAATCCTGCTCGATAAACTGAATCGCGCGACGGGCGGCCTTCTGGCCCGCTGCATCGCCGTCGAACATATACACGATGCGCTTGGCAAAGCGAGTGAGCGTCTTGACGTGATGCTCCGTGAGGGCGGTGCCCAGCGTGGCGACAACGTTTTTAATCCCCGCCTCCCAGCAGGCGATGCAATCGGTATAGCCCTCCACCACGATGGCGGTATCCTGCGCGACGATAAACTCCTTGGCCCAATTAAAGCCGTAGAGGTTTCGCTTTTTATGAAACACGCTCGTCTCGGCGGTGTTGAGATACTTAGGCTGGCCGTCGCCCATAATGCGACCGCCAAAGGCAATGTTGTGACCCTGCTCGTCAAAGATGGGGAACATCACGCGGTCGTAAAAGCGGTCGGCAAGCTGCCCGCGCCCGCGACTCACGGCAACGTTGGCGTCGATCATCTCCTGCGGGGTAAAACCCGCCTGGGACAGGTGCGACACCAGCGCGTTACGGCCCGGTGCAAAGCCCAGGCAGTAGCGGCGGCAGACGTCGCCGCCCATGCCGCGGCTGGCAAAGTACTCGCGCGGACGGCCGTCCTTACCGCGCATGAGCATGGTGTGGTAGAACTGGGCGGTCTCGGCGCACAGATCGTAGATGCGGGCACGTTTGGTGCCGCGCTCGCGGCGATCTCCGGTGTCATGCAGCTCAATACCCGCGCGATCGGCCAAGTAACGGATTGACTCGGGAAAGCTCAGGTTCTCGCGCTTCATGATATACGTGAAAACGTCGCCACCCTCGCCGCAACCAAAGCAATGCCACACCTGCGTGGCGGGGATAATGTGGAAGGACGGCGTCTTCTCGCCATGGAAGGGGCAGCATCCCCAAAACTCATGGCCGCGAGGCTTGAGCTCGACCGTTTCCTGCACGATGGCAACCAGGTCAGACGCAGCGCGTACCTGGTCTTTTTCCTCATCGCTAATCACGGATGCTCACCCCCTGATCGCCCAAGTTGTGACGAATATCCTCGATATTACCCTCGACGGTCGCGATCAACTCATCCAGCGAATCGAACACACGCGAGGGACGCAGCCAGCGCGTAAACGCCAGCGAAACGGAAGCGCCGTACAGGTCGCCCGTATAACCAATTAAATTAGCCTCGAGATGCGCAGATGCCGCATCGTCAGCATACGTTGGCGGCAGGCCGACGTTCACAGCAGCGGGCCACGCGGTGTCATCGACCAGCACCAGACCCTCATACACGCCATCGGCTGGCACCTGAATGCCGTCGGGAACCTGCAAGTTTGCCGTGGGAAAGCCCATGCCAGAACCCTCGTGACGGCCGCGAATAACACCGCCACGCACCATATACGGACGGCCGAGTAACCCAGCAGCAAGCTCCACATGGCCCTGTCCCAGCTCATGACGAATGCGGGTGGCGCAAATGGCCTCACCGCCCTCGCAAAGCAAGTCGTGCCCGTATACGTCAACGCCGCGCTCGGCACCCCAGGCGCGCATCTCGTCAACACCAGAAGCACCGCCACGACCCAGCCTAAAGTCGCTGCCAACGCGAATCGATCGAATGTCGACCAGACGCGACACCAGCGAGAGAAAAGCAACATGGTCAAGCGCCGCAACCTCAGGCGTAAAGGGAACGGCCACCACCGCATCGACCCCAGTTTGAGCCAGGGCATGCAGACGGTCGGCCGTCGTCATCAATTTTTGAGCGGGCGAAGGGCTCACCACGACGTCCGGGTCGGGATCGAAGGTAACTACGACCGCCTTGCAGCCATGGGCACGGGCATCACGGACAAGCGCCGCAATGAGCTCCTGGTGTCCACGGTGAACGCCGTCGAACACGCCGATGGCAATCGATGCGGCACCCAGGTGCTCACACTTATCAAACACATCGGCAGTAACGATGCGAGCCTCGTCCGACTCGCCCGCGAAAAAGATACGCGCGAGCTCGCGAACGGACAACATCATCGAACACCGCCGATTGCCTGCGGAAACACGTGCTCCATGACAAAGCGGCCGCCCTCAATGCGGGCGAGCGCCTTGAGTCCCCCATCGAGCACCAACGCAAACGGCGCCTTCGAGGAATCGAAATCGGCAAGCGCACGCTCAACGGGAATGCGTCGGCCGCAGAGCAGGTCGTCGGCAAGATTGCCCGGCAAGTCAACACGTGTGGCGCCCAGGGCCGCAATGGGATCCAGGGCAAAGCCAGCCGCGGACTCGGGAGAAAGCTCCTCGACCGCATGACAAGCGCCAATGGAAACAACACCGGAAGCCGTGCGGCGCAGCGCGGAAATATGCGCGGCGCTATCGCAAGCGTGGCCCAGGTCGCGAGCGAGCGCACGGATATAGGTGCCCTTGCTCACCGAGAACGCCACGGTCCACACACAAGTATCACCTTCGCCGCCCACGGCGATCAGGTCGGCGGCATAGACCTCGACGGGGCGCGGAGGTAGGTCCACCGCATTGCCCTCGCGAGCAGACTTGTAGGCGCGAACGCCATTGACCGAGATAGCAGAAAACGCCGGCGGCACCTGCATCTGCGGGCCCAGCATGGCGGCCAAGCGCTCACGAGCATAGGCAGGATCGCGGAGCTCGTTGGCAACAGCCACCGTGCGGACCGCCTCGCCCTCCGCATCATCGGTATTGGTCTCGGCGCCAAACGAGATGTCGGCGACATAGCTTTTGGTATCGAGGGTTAGCATGCCCAGCAGACGAGTAGCCTGGCCCACGCCCACCACCATGACGCCGGATGCCATGGGGTCGAGCGTGCCGGCATGGCCGACGCGCCGCTCATGGAGGGCGCGTCGGCATTGCGAGACCACATCGTGGGACGTGCAGCCCACCGGCTTATCGACGGCGAGCAGCATATTCAGTTGAGAAGGCGTACGACGAGCCATGTACCATCCAAAAAGTTAAAGCTCGACGGTCACCGAAGCGGGATCCTCCCCCACCAGCTCGGCCAGCATGGGAAGTGCCACGGCGAGCGTCTCGCGAATTGTTCCGTTGTTGGAAAAGCCGGCGGCGGCATGATGCCCGCCACCGCCAAAGTTGGCAGCGATCTCGGACACATCGAGGTCACCCTTGGAGCGCAGGTTGCCGCGCACCTTGGTATCGCCGTCGATGCCCTTTAAGAACAGGCAGACCTCGACGCCCATCACCGAACGCACCACATCGACCAGACCGTCACATTCATCCGAGGTGACGCCGCAGGCCTCAAGGTCGCCCTGGAAGGCATAGCTATACGCCACGCGCCCGTGCGCGACCGTCTTGATACGGCCCATGACAATGGACTTGAGGTGCAAAAACTCGACGCGCATGCTCTGATAGACCTCGAGTGCGACACGAGCCGGATTGGCGCCATGCGCCACCAGGCGCGAAGCAGCATGGAACGCGGCAGCATCGGCGTTCTGGTACTGGAAACGACCGGTGTCGGTCACCAAGCCGCACAGCAAGCAGGTCGCGACGCCGTCACGTGCGACAATGCCGCAATTGTCCAAGAAACGGTCGATGATCATAGCGCAGGCTGCAGCTTCAACGCGCCTCAGACTGAGCTCGGCAAACTCCTCGCGTGCCGGATGGTGATCGAAGCACACCACATGCTTGGAGCGACGAAGCACCTCGGCGGAGTTGTTCAGGCGCTCGACGACCGGCACATCCACCGAGATGAACAGGTCCGGATTGCCGGTGTACGCAGATGCCGGCACCAGGCGATCGGAGCCTTCCATAAAGCGGTAGATGCGCGGGACCGGGTCATCGTCTGCCAGCAGCAGGGCAATGTCCTTATTGGGGAAAAACTTCATGAGCGAGAGACCCAGACCCAGCACGGAACCCAGGGCGTCGCCATCGGGAGAAGTGTGTCCCGAAATCGCAATGGAGGACGCACCCTCGATAAGCTCGAGGATGCGTCGCTGAATATCTGCAGACTCGCACGAGGCGAGGTCGGCGGAATTAGTCATCTAAAGCTGCCTCCTGGGCGGCATCCGCTATCGGATAACCGTCCTCGTCCTTTTCGATCGCAAGCGTGGCGGGAACGTTTTCCAGCGCACGCGTGATGCGCTCGGCCTCATCGGTCGAGCGATCGATGCGAAAATCGAGCTCGGGCGTGACACGCCAATCGAGCGAGCGAGCCAACAGGCTGCGAATACGGCCCTTGGCGCTTGCGAGCGCCTCCATGACCTCGTCATAGCGGCTCGCATCGCACGACACGTACACACGCGCGAACGAACGGTCCACCGCGACCTCGACCGCAGTCAAAGTAACCAGGTCGAGACGCGGATCGGAAACCTCAAAGAGCAGGATATAACCGAGCTTCTCGCGAAGCTGCTCGCCCAGACGGCGGGTTGCCTGCGTTTGCTTCATAGCGCTACCCCCTACTCGGTACGGGCAACCTGGTCGATGCGGTAACCCTCGATCTGGTCGCCGGGCTTGATGTCCTGGAAGTTCTCCAGGCCAATGCCGCCCTCGGAACCGCTCTTGAGGCTCTTGGCCTCGTCCTTGTAGTGGCGCATCGAGGCGATCTTGCCGTTAAAGACCACGATGCCGTCGCGCACCAGGCGCACGGAATCGGTCGCGGCGATCTCGCCCTCTTCGACGCGGACACCGGCGGCGATACCGACTTTTGGCACCTTGAAGGTGTCCAGGACAGTCGCGGTACCCGTGGCGACCTCGACCTCGGTGGGCTTGAGCATGCCGATACGGGCAGCGTCGAGCTCCTCGAGGCACTTGTAGATGACGTCGTAGCAACGGATCTCGACGCCCTCGCGCTCGGCGGCGGAGCGGGCCTTACCGTCGGGACGGACGCCAAAGCCGATGATGATGGCGTTAGAGGCGTCGGCCAGGACGACGTCGGTCTCGTTGATGGCACCGACGGCGGAGTGAATCGTGTTGATGCGCACCTCGGACTGATCCATCTTGTCGAGCGAGTCCTGAAGAGCCTCGATAGAGCCCTGGACGTCGGCCTTGATGATCAGGTTGAGCTCCTTGACCTCGGCGTCGGCAATGGTCTCGAAGAGGTTCTCGAGCGTGACGTGCTTGACGCGGCTCTGCTCCTCGATACGGGCCTTCAGCGAACGCTCGTCGGCCAGGGCACGAGCCTCGCGCTCGTCCTCGAACACGCGGAACTCATCACCGGCGTTGGGCACGGACTGCAGGCCCAAAATCTCGACGGCGTCGGAGGGACCGGCCTCGGTGACGGCACGACCCTTGGGGTCGAGCATGGCACGGACGCGGCCATAGGTAAGGCCGGCGACCAGCGTATCGCCCACGTGCAGGGTACCGCGGGTCACGAGCACGGTAGCAACCGAGCCGCGGCCCTTGTCGAGCTTGGCCTCGAGGACGTTGCCGGAGGCAAAGGTGTCCGGGTTGGCCTTGAGCTCGAGCACGTCTGCCTGGAGCAGCACGGTCTCCAGAAGGTCGTCGATACCGATCTTCTGCTTGGCCGAGATGTTGACGAACATGTTCTGTCCGCCCCACTCCTCGGGGATGACGCCGTACTCGGTGAGCTCCTGACGCACACGGTCGGGGTTGGCTCCCGGCTTATCGATCTTGTTGACGGCGACGACGATGGGTACGCCGGCGGCCTTGGCGTGGTTGATCGACTCGACGGTCTGGGGCATGACGCCGTCGTCGGCAGCCACGATCAGAATGACGATGTCGGTCACCTTGGCACCACGGGCACGCATAGCCGTAAAGGTGGCGTGACCCGGGGTATCGATAAAGGTGATCTTGCGGTCGTTGATCATGACCTGCGAAGCGCCGATGGCCTGCGTAATGCCGCCCGCCTCGCCGGCAGCGACGCCGGTGTGACGGATGGCGTCAAGCAGCGACGTCTTGCCGTGGTCGACGTGGCCCATGACGGTGACGACCGGGGCACGCGGCTTAAGGTCGGCGGGATCGTCGTAGAACGAGAAGGTGTTCTCCTCCTCGGGGGTGATGATCTTGATCTGACGGCCCAGGTCGTCGGCAACGAGCTCAACGAGGTCATCGGACATGGACTGCGTCATAGTGAGCGGCGTACCCAGCAGGAACAGGCGCTTGATGATGTCGTTGGCCGGAACGTCGAGCGCCTCGGCAAGCTCCTGGACGGTAACGCCCTGGGAGACCTTGATGGCGTCGAGGTCCTCGGGGTTCACGCCCCGGGCCAGCGCCTCCTCTATCTTGCGCTCCTCCTGAGCCTTGGCAGCCTCGCGCTCGCGCTTCTCCTTGCGCTTCTTGCGGCGACCGGTGGACTCGCGAGAGGCCTCCTCGACGGCGGCACGAGCCTCCTCGAGCACCTTCTCGCGGCTGTACTCCTCGGCCTCACGAGCCATGCGGCTGTAGTGGTCCTCTTCGTTGTTGTGACCGCCCTTGCGCTTCTTGCCCTTGCCCTGCTTATCGGGGTTGGGGAAGTCCATGCCGGCAGCGACGTTGTTGCTGGCGTTGGTGCGATGGCTGTGCGGACGGCTCTCGGAGGCATTGCGCTCGGAGTTGTTGTCTGAGGCGTTGCGATCGTTACGACGGCCACCGCGGCGGTCGTTGTTGCCGCCACGACGGTTACCGCGCTCTGCGGCGCGCTCGGCCTTGGCCTTGTCCTCGGCGTCCTTCTTCTCCTTGAGCACGGTCTCCTGTGCGGCGATCTGGTCGAGCAGCGAACGGAAGCGCGAACCGGAGTCGGAAGCGGGAACGGCGCGGCGCTGGGCCTCGCGGGCAGCCTCCTCCTTCTCGCGGGCAAGGCGCTCCTGCTCGGCTTTCTTCTTGGCCTCGGCCTCGGCGCGGGCAGCCTCCTCGGCAGCCTGGGCTGCGGCAAACTGGCGGCGCTCCTCCTCGCGGGCCTTCTCGGCGGCGATGCGCTCGCGCTCGGCCTCGGCGGCGCGTGCGGCCTCCTCGGCGGCAGCTGCCTGCTCCTCGGCCTGCTTGGCGGCCTCGACTTCCTGAGCGCGGGCCTCGATCACCGAGGCGAGCTGCTTGCGGACCATAGCGACATAAGCGTCCTCCAAGGTGGAGGAAGCGGACTTAGCGGGAATCTTCATATCGGCGAGATGACCCATCAGTTCCTTGGAGGTCATGCCGAACTCTTTGGCCAGGGTGGACACACGGACTTTTGCCATATGACTTCACCTACCCTTTCTGGCACCTTGGGTGCCTAGAGACTGAACAAGCGTGGGAGACGCGCCGGGACCCGCCCGGCGCAACCGCGCGCTAGATCAGGTCCTCCGCATCATCGAAGGCGTCGGTGTCGTGGACACCGCAGAAACGGGAGCCGGGACGAGCCTGGTTGCGGCACTGGATGCCGTCCTCGGACACGTACTCGCAGCGGCGGACGTCCTCGTCCTCCTCGTCACCGATCAGGTCGGCGGCGGGCTCCTCGTGAACGGGAACGTTCTTGAGGATGTCGGCGGCAAGCGTCTCGGACTTGATGTCGATGTGCCAGCCGGTCAGGCGCGCGGCGAGGCGGGCGTTCTGGCCCTCCTTGCCGATGGCGAGGGACAACTGGTCGTCGGGCACGATGACGCCGGCGTAGGCCTTCTCCTCGTCGATGAGGACGCGGGTGACCTTAGCGGGCGACAGGGCGTTGGCGACGTAGACGGCAGGATCAGCATCCCACAGGATGACGTCGACGCGCTCGCCACGGAGCTCGCCCACGACAGCGCGAACACGGCTGCCCTTGGGGCCGACGCAGGCGCCCACGGGATCCAGACGGTCGTCGAGCGAGTGGACGGCGACCTTGGAGCGCTGGCCGGGCTCGCGGGCGATCGACTTGATCTGGACGGTGCCCTCATAGATCTCGGGCACCTCCTGCTCAAACAGACGACGCATGAGCTCGGGGTGGGTACGGGAGATGACAATCGGCGGACGGCTGTGCTCGCCACGAACCGGCTGCAGGTTGGAGTTGGGGTCGCGAACGTCGATGATCACGGCCTTGATGTGCTGGTTGTGCAGGTAGCGCTCGCCCATCGGACGCTCGTTGCGCTCGTTCTCGTAACGGCGCTGGTCGAAGTGCGGCAGCTCGGCCTCGACGCCCTCGCGAATCTTGACGATCGTGAAGTCGGGCGTGGACTGCAGCACGGTACCGCTGATGAGGTCACCGATGCGGCCGGAGAACTCCTCGTAGATCTGCTCGCGGGCGGAGTTGCGCACGATGGCGTTGATCTCGGCCTTGGCGTGCTGGGCGGCGATGCGGCTCGTGTTCTTGGGGGTGACGTCGATCTCCTCAAACTCGGTGAAGTTGCCCTCCTCGTCCATGGAATCGTCGATCGGCTCCAGGCGGTAGACGTAGATCTTGCCGGTGGTGCGGTCGATGGTCACCTTGGCGCCCCACTCAAGATGCAGGATCTCGGCATAGCTCTTGGCGAGCGACTGCTCCAGGCGGTCGATCAGGTAGAGCTGGTCGATGTGCTTCTCCTGGCAAAGCTCCATCAGGGCGGACATCATGTCGGATGCTGCCATCTTACTTTCCTTCCTTCGCGGGTTTGAAGTCGTAGGTGGGCTTCAACTTGCACTTTTTAACATCAGAGAAATCGAGGGTAACGGACTCGCCGTCCTCGAGCTCGAGGGTCACGTTCGCCTCGGTGGCGGCGGCAATCTTGCCGGCGTACTTGCGACGGCCCTCGGTGGCGGTGGAGGTGAGCTCGCAGTTCTCGCCCACAAAGCGGGCAAAGTCGCACGGGCGGCGCAGCGGGCGCGCCATACCCGGGCTCGACACCTCGAGCGTATAGCTCGAAGAGATGGGGTCGAGCTCCTCAATCACATCGCCGACCCACTTGGTGTTGGCCGTGACGTCGTTGAGCGAAAGACTCTGACCCTCGGCACCCTCGATACGCACGCGCACGCAGGGGGCCTTGGTGGCACCCACGAGCTCGACGTCGACGATGTCGATATCGTGCTGGGGAGCGACGGCCTCGAGCGCGTCGATAATCGCCTGCTCGGTCTTGGTCTTGACCATTGCGGCACCTCCATCCATACAAAAAAGAAGCGGGGCCGAAACCCCACTTCTTTCAATTACAACTTCATTTGCAAGCAAACTATACCAATAGCTGCGGAAACGTGCAAGCACAGTACGAATCTGCAGGTCAGCGTGCGCACAGCTTCTCCACAAGAATAGGACAATTGACCGCAGACATCAGGGCAGGTACATGAAAAACGAGGGACGACCCAATCGGATCGCCCCTCGTCTTTTATGCGTCAGTTAAGCGCGCAATGCTTACTTGACCACCAGGTTGACCAGCTTGCCGGGCACGCAGATGGCCTTGACGACCGTCTTGCCGTCGAGCCACTTGGCGACGGCGGTCTCGGCGGCAGCCTGCATTTCCTCGTTGGAGGCATCGCGGGCCACGTCGATGCGGCCACGGACCTTGCCGAGTACCTGGACGACGATCTGCACCGTGTCCTCGATGGACTCGGCCAGGTCGAACTCGGGCCAGGCGGCGGTGTAAGCGTTGCCCTCGCAGCCGAGCGCCTCGTGCCACAGCTCGTCGGCCCAGAACGGGCAGATGGGCGCCAGGACGCTCACGATGTCCTTGGCCACGCCGTAGCACAGGGCCTTGTCGCGGTCAGCACCCTCGGTGGCGTTGAGGTAGGCGCTCGCCGCGTTGACGAGCTCCATGACGGCCGAGATCGCGGTGTTGAACTGGCCGCGATCGAAGTCCTCGGTGCACTTGGCGATGGTGCGGTGACGCTCACGGTAGAGCTTCATCGCGGTCTCGCCGAGCACGGACTTGTCGAAGGCCACGTTGGCGTCACCCGACTGGACGAGCTGCCACACGATACGCCAGGCGCGCTTGATAAAGCGGTTGGCGCCCTCGACGGCCTTGGGATCCCAGTCGAAGTCCTTCTCGGGCGGGGCGATAAACAGGATCGCCAGACGCATGGTGTCGGCGCCGTAGGGCTCGATAACCGAGCTCGGGGGCACGACGTTGCCTTTGGACTTGGACATGGTGTCGCCGTTCTCGTCCTTGACCATGCCCTGGCACAGCAGGTTGGTGAAGGGCTCGTCAACACTCAGCAGACCCAGGTCGCGCAGCGCCTTGGTAAAGAAGCGGCTGTAGAGCAGGTGCAGAATGGCGTGCTCGATGCCACCGATGTAGTTATCGACGGGCATCCAACGGTCGGCTGCCTCGCGGGAGAAGGGCAGCTCGGTGTTGTGCGGATCGGTATAGCGCAGGTAATACCAGCTGGAGCAGGTAAAGGTGTCCATGGTATCGGTCTCGCGCTTGGCCGGGCGGCCGCAGACCGGGCAGGTGGTCTCGTAGAACTCCTTGCACTCGGCAAGGGTTTCGCCAGCGCCCAGGTCCAGGTTCTCGGGCAGCGTCACCGGCAGCTGATCCTCGGGCACGGGCACGATGCCGCAGTGCTCGCAGTGGATGGCCGGGATGGGGTTGCCCCAATAGCGCTGACGGGAAATGAGCCAGTCGCGCAGACGGAACTCGACCTTGCGACGACCACAGCCCATGGCCTCGAGGTCGGCCACGATCGCAGCCTCGCCCTCGGAGTGCTTGCCGCCGCGCATTCCGGTGTACTTGCCGGACTGGACGAGCGTGCCCTCGGCAGCGTGGGCGCAATCCCAGTCGACGGTCTCGGCATGGAAGGTATCGATGGTCTCGCCGCTGGCCTCGACGGCAGCGCGATCCTCATCGTCCAGGATGATCGGCACGATCGGCAGGTCGTACTTACGGGCAAACTCAAAGTCGCGCTGGTCGCCACAGGGAACGGCCATGACGGCACCGGTACCGTAGTCGGCAACGACATAATCGGCAACCCACACGGGGACCTTCTCGCCGTTGACGGGGTTTACCACATAGCGGCCCGTGAAGGCACCGTGCTTCTCGAGGGTGCCCTGGGCACGCTCGACGGCAGAAATATGCTTGGAGTCCTCGACGATCTTGGTGACGGCCTCCTCGTACTCCGTGCCCTCGACGAGCTCGTGCAGGCCGGCGTACTCGGGAGCCAGGACAAAGAAGGAGACGCCAAAAAGGGTATCGGCACGCGTGGTGAAGACGGTGATCTTGCCCTCGTCGCCCTCGATGGGCTCGCCATCTTGGTCGCACAGGGTAAAGTCGACCTCGGCACCCTCGGAGCGACCGATCCAGTTGGCCTGCATCTGCTTGACGCGCTCGGGCCAGCCAGGGAGCTTCTCCAGGTCGTCGAGCAGCTCCTGAGAGTACTCGGTAATCTTGTAGTACCACTGCTCAAGGTCGCGCTTCTCGGGCTCGGTGCCGCAGCGCCAGCACTTACCCTCGGTAACCTGCTCGTTGGCCAGAACGGTCTTGCAGGTGGGGCACCAGTTAACCGGGTTCTTCTTGCGATAGACCAGGCCCTTTTCCCACATCTTCTCAAAGATCCACTGACCCCAGCGGTAGTAGTCGGGGCTGCAGGTCTTGACCATGCGATCCAGATCGTAGGAGAAGCCCATGCGCTTCATCGTGGCGAGCGCCTGGTCCATGTTCTTATACGTCCAGGCGGCAGCCTGCGTGTTGTGCTTGATGGCGGCGTTCTCGGCAGGCAGGCCAAAGGCGTCAAAGCCGATGGGATGCAGCACGTCAAAGCCGCGCATGCGGGCCTGACGGGCCATGGCATCGCCGATGGTATAGTTGCGAGCGTGGCCCATGTGCAGGTCGCCCGACGGATACGGGAACATCTCGAGCACGTACTTCTTGGGCTTGCTGTCGTCGGTGTCGACGGCAAAGAGGTTGGAGTCCTCCCAGGCCTTCATCCACCGGGACTCAATGGCCTGCGCGTCGTAGACAGGGATCTCGTCCTTATGATCTGTGCAATCGCACATATCAGCTCCTTTGTTAGCTGGGTTGGGGCGGGGCGTTCTTACCTTTGCTCGCTGCTGCGGACAGTCCTGCTCGCACGAAGAGCACATTAAGTGCTCTTCGGCTCGTGCGGAACTTGCAGCGAGCAAAGGTAAGAACGCCCCGCCACATCGTTAACTCGCATGATGATAACAAATACAACAAGCGAGATGCCTGCGACTTGCAGGCATCTCGCTTTATCCTAATAACGTGGTTGTGAATCAACCGCTAATTGTTACCCGTCCAAGCACGGTCGGGTTTTCCAAGTGCCGCAGATTGCCGTGAAAGAGGAGCGACGCGTACTTTGGTACGCGAGCGACGGTTTGAACGGCAAGGTGCGGTGCTTGGGAAAGCCGCTTATCGATAGGAAACGCTCTGCTGAGAATCCTTGACGACTACGTCGTGGGCGCCGCCTTCGACGATCGAGGTCGAGCTTACCAGGGTCAGGCGTGCCTTTTCCTGGAGCTCGGGGATCGAGAGGGCACCGCAGTTGCACATCGTGGACTTGACGTTGTAGAGCGTGCCGCCCACACCATCCTTGAGGGAGCCGGCGTAAGGAACGTAGGAGTCGACGCCCTCGACGAAGCTGAGCTTTGCGGCGCCGCCCAGGTCGTAACGCTGCCAGTTGCGGGCACGCGCAGAACCCTCGCCCCAGTACTCCTTCATGTACTGGCCGTTGACGTTGACGCGCTCGGTCGGGCTCTCGTCAAAGCGGGCGAAATAGCGGCCCAGCATCATAAAGTCGGCACCCATGGCAAGGGCGAGCGTCATGTGGTAGTCGTAGACGATACCGCCGTCAGAGCACACGGGCACGTAGACACCGGTCTCCTCGTAGTACTCGTCACGGGCGCGGCAGACGTCGATCAGCGCGGTGGCCTGGCCGCGGCCGATACCCTTGGTCTCGCGGGTAATGCAGATGGAGCCGCCGCCGATACCGACCTTGATGAAGTCGGCACCGCAGTCGGCCAGGAAGCGGAAGCCCTCGGCGTCGACGACGTTGCCGGCACCGACCTTGACGTCCTCGCCGTAGTTGGCGCGAATCCACTCGATGGTGCGCTTCTGCCACTCGCTGAAGCCCTCGGAGGAGTCGATGCACAGGACATCGGCGCCGGCCTCGATGAGCAGCGGCACGCGCTCGGCATAGTCGCGGGTGTTGATACCGGCGCCGACCATGTAGCGCTTGTCGTTATCGAGCAGCTCGTTGGGGTTGGTCTTGTGGCTGTCGTAGTCCTTGCGGAAGACGATGCCCATGAGGTGATCGTTGTCGTCGACGATGGGCAGGGCGTTGAGCTTGTTGTCCCAGATGACGTCGTTGGCAACCTTGAGGCTGATGTTCTTGTCGCCCACGATGAGCTGCTCACGCGGGGTCATGAACTCGGAGACCTTCGTCTGGTGGTCATCGCGGCTGGGGCGATAGTCACGGCTGGTGACGATGCCCAGGAGCTTACCCTTGGGAGTGCCGTCGTCGGTAACCGGCATGGTGGAGTGACCGGTCTTCTCCTTGAGCTCAATGACCTGCTCCATGGTCATGTCGGGGGTCAGCGTGGAATCGGACTGAACGAAACCGGCCTTGTGATCCTTGACGGCCTTGACCATAGCGGCCTCGGACTCAGCGCTCTGGGAACCGTAAATGAAGGACAGGCCACCCTCGGTAGCGAGCGCGACACCCATATCGACGCCCGAGACGGACTGCATGATGGCGGAAACCATGGGGATGTTCAGGGTGATTGCCGGCTTCTCACCGCGCTTAAAGCGGGTTAGCGGCGTCTTAAGAGAGACGTTGTTGGGGATGCACTGCGAGGACGAGTAACCAGGGACCAGCAGATACTCCGAAAACGTGTGGGACTCACCGGGAAAGAACGTAGCCATGTTTCTCCTTTTTCCATGCGACCGGTCGGCTGCAGGCCTCGTAGGACCCAGCCCAACCTTGGGCGCCCAATACTGGGGAAGTATCTTAACGCACTTTGACTGCTACAATGCATGTTTTAAGAAGAGCACACGAGGGTTTGACGCAGGCTTTGCGTTTGCCCAGCAAACACTTTAGCGGGAAGACGTGGAGCACATGGAGTACAAGACGACGGCAAAGTTGGTCATTCAAGCGTGCGACAAAGATCTGCCGGGCGTGTTCGGCCACGGCTGCGTCTTGCTGCTGCAGGGCATCGCCCGCGAGCACTCGCTCAACCGCGCCGCCAAGAGCATGGGCATGGCGTACTCCAAGGCCTGGCGCATTGTGAACGAGGCCGAAGGACAGCTGGGCTGCAAGCTCATCGAGCGCGACGGAGCCCGCGGATCCACCCTCACCCCCGCCGGCGAGCGAGCCATAGCGGCCTACGAGGAGCTGCAGACCGACATCAACAACGTCATCGCCACCAAAGCCAACGCCCTCATCGCCAGCATCAAAAAGTAGCTCATTTGGGACGGGGCCTTATAGCCACACAACCCCTTCTCATAAGTTGCGGTGAAATAGGGACTGTTTATGCGGTTAAAGCCGTAAATCAATCCCTATTTCACCGCAACTTATGGAGTTGAGGATGATTTAGCTAGTTGCGGAGGGCATTATCTAGGGTGGCGGCCACGATCAAGGGGTCGTCGGTGCCGGCGAAGAGGCGGACGGTGCTCCCCTGTTTGCCGCGTGGGGCCGAAAGGCGCGTCGTTGCGGCGCCGGCGGACGATGTGCGAAACTCCCCCGGCAAAGCACCGAACAGCTCCCCCGAGCTAAGCTCGATAAGATCAAATTCAACTGCCGGGCCAAAGCCGTGCTCGAGGATTCCCGTTGAAACCGAATGGTCGGGATGCGAGCTCAGCCCGGGATAGCGCACGTTGCGCACCATCTCATTGGCGGCCAGATACTCGGCCAGCGCACGTGCGCGGTCGAAATGCGCCTGCATGCGGACATCGAGCGAGTCCAGCCCGCGCTCCAGCACACCGGCCTCGTCAGCAGGCATATCAAGCTTGGCCAAGCCACAGCCCTCAAGCAGGGCATGCGCGCACTCGGCAGCAGCATCCACACGATGGCGCTTGAGCTGCGAGCGCGCCACCGAAGCGGCAACGAGCTTGCGCGGCGCCTTACCAGCACACACGCGGTCGAGCGCCTCGAGCAACAGCGCAGCACCTAGCCGCAGCGGATCGCAGCCAAAAGCCGATACCACGGTGTTGTCCACAACCAGCAGCGCATGGGCCTCACGCGCGGCGCGTCCTAACGCTCGCAGATCGGGCACGCGCAGTCCAAACCCGCCAATAGAGTTGACGAACCACCACAGGTGCGACCCCTCGACCTCAAACGAAGCATCAAAGCCCTCGGACGCAGCGGCAAACGCCTCGGCGGACGGCGAGCCCACGAGCACAACATCGCAGCCATCAAAGCCGCTCGCAAACGCATCGGCAAAGTCATCCGCAAAGGCCACCAGGCGATCGCCGGGCCGTACAATCCCCAGCAACGACAGCGCTGCCGGCACATGCGACGCCGCAAGCAACCGCGCCTCACGCGCGCTGGCCCTCAAAGCCCAGGCCTCTTCTAGCTGCTGTACGCCCATACGGCACCTTCCCTCCAAAACAAAAACCCACGATGCGGATGTTTCCCACATCGTAGGCTACGGCTGCAGTATAGCGCCGATATGCGACGAATCGCCTAGATGTTGAGCGCGTGGTAGGTCACATTCGCGCCCGGAGCGTCAACGGTCACGCCATAGGCCTCGGGATAGATGCGCGTCGAAAACACGAGCGAGCCATCGTTCACAAACACCTCGACCGACGAGACATCGCCAACAATGCGCACGTTACGAACCTCGTCGATGGGCTCCCAGCGCACGGTACGACCGCAGCCGGCAGAAGCGCGGCCCTCATCGGTAAATCGCATCTCAAAGCGCGCGGGTAGCTCGCCCTCGGCGGGCACAAACGCCAGTTTCAGCTCGCCATCTACGGTCGCGGCAAACGCGCCGTCGACACCGTCAACAACAACGTCAAAGCAGGTATCGCCAGCAACCTCCAACGAGCCCTCCCCCACACGCACCGAGGCATAATGGCGCTCGATCTCGCGCGCCGGCTGCTGCAGCACTACGCCGCCGGCACCGGCTGTAAGCTCACGCGGCACCGTCATACAGTGCTGCCAGCCGCACGCCACGGTGGGTGCGTTGCCATAGGTCGGCTCATCGGGCATGCCCATCCAGCCGATCAGAATGTGGCGACCATCCTCGGACGTAAACTCCTGCGGAGCATAGAAGTCAAAACCGGCGTCCCACAGGCGGAACTCGCCCAGCTCATAAGCGTCATTGCCACCCGTAATGTCGCCCGTTACAGGCATGTAGCCAGCGGCATACACATTGCCGCGGTCCCAACGACCGCCCTCAAGACCCTGGGGCGAGAAGGACAGCCACTTCGCCGGTACACCGCCATCCGCCTCGAGCTCAAGGTATCCCGGACACTCCCACATAAAGCCAAAACGCTCGGGCGTAGACACGCGGCTCTCGAGCTCCCAACTCAGCATATCGGCCGAGCCATACACCAGGATCTCGCCCACATCGCGCCCGGCACCCTCGCCGTGCATGGCACAAAAACGGCTCTCGACATGAGGACCGTCAACGCGACGACGCGCGCCCAGCACCATGTGATAACGCCCGTCCGCATCACGCCACACCTTGGGGTCGCGCACGTGGCAGGTCAAATCCTCGGGATAATCATCGGACGCCAGCACCACGCACTTTTGGCTGAACTCCCGACCGGCAAGGCCATCAACGCTCTCGACATAAACAGTATCGGCGCGGCGGCCGGTATTGACGTAGTCGTACGTGCCGTCTGCATCGGAAAGCTTAACGTTGCCTGTGTACAGTACGCGAATGCGGCCGTCCTCGGCAAGCGCGGAGCCCGAATACACGCCATGGCAATCGAACGGCTCGTCGGGCAACAGCGGGGCGCCAACATATTCCCAGTTCATAAGGTCGCGGCTTGTGGCATGACCCCAGGCCTTAACGCCGCCCTCGACATCAAACGGCGCATATTGAAAATAAGCGTGGAACACGCCGCCCGCTTGGCAAAGACCGTTGGGGTCGTTGAGCCAACCCGCCGGCGGCATAATATGGAAGCGCTGGCCATACGCGCCATGACCGCACTCAGTGGCGGCGGCGTCAACAGCGGCAACCAGCTTTGCAAGATCGCGACCAAGTGCATTAGACATATCAAAGTCCTAACAGATCGAAAGTTACAAGGCACCAGAGATCGGCGCCCGATGCTGGAAACACCCGCGAGCATACAGCCCGCGGGCATTCCCTTAATCAAAAGCTCTTAGGCCTGCTCGGAAGCCTTGGGCTCGTCCTTGTACAGGACAAACGAGACAGCAAAGGAAACCAGCGCGGCGACCGCAAACATGATTACGTACTGTACGGGCTGGGCCAGGCACAGCAGGATGCCGAAGATACCCGTAACGCCCGTGCCGGAGGCAGCCAGCGAAGTGAGTGCGCAGACCAAGGCACCGCAACCGCCGCCGATGCAGCCGGCGATGAAGGGCTTAAAGAAGCGCAGGTTCACACCAAAGATGGCAGGCTCGGTAATGCCCATGAAGGCGGACAGGGCCGAAGGAAGCGCCAGACCCTTGATCTTGGCATCGCGGGTCTTAAAGGCAACGGCGAGTGCGGCGCCACCCTGAGCGATGTTGGCAGCACTGGCGATGGGCAGCCAGTAGGTCACGCCATACTGGGCAAGCTGGCCCAGGTCGATGGCGGTGTACATCTGGTGGATACCGGTAACGACCGTGGGGGCATAGAACAGGCCGACGATAAAGGAACCGATGCCGAAGGGCAGGGTCAGCAGGGCCTGGATCAGACCGAGGATGGCGTTCTCGGCCCAGACAAAGATGGGGCCGACGGCAACGAGCGTCACGAGCACGGTCACGAACACCGAGACGAGCGGGGTCACAAAGAGGTCGAACATCTCGGGAACGATCTTGTGAAGACGCTTCTCGAGGAAGGCCAGAATGGCGCAGGCGATGACGATGGGGATCACATGGCCCTGATAGCCGACCCACTCAAAGCTGTACACGCCGGGGATGACGTTGACCATGGTCTGCACGCCCTCGGAGGCAACCGTGTAGGCGCTCTGCAGCGAGGAGTTGATGAATGCACCACCGACGACGGCGCCCAGATACGGGTTGGCGCCAAAGGCCTTAGCCGCGGAGTAACCGATCAAGATCTGCAGAATGCCAAAGGACGTGCCCGAGACCAGGTCGGCAATCTTATAAATAAAGTTATTGGTGTCGAGCGCGATAAAGCCGTTGGAGGCCATAAAGTTGAGTGCGCTCATGATGCCCAGCAGCAGGCCCGAAGCCACGATGGCGGGGATGATGGGGGCAAAGACGTCGCCGAGCACCTTAATGGCACGCATAAAGATGTTCTGCTGCTGCGCCGCGGCCTCCTTGACCTCGGCCTTGGTGGCAGCCTCGACGCCGCTGAGCGCAATGAACTCGTCGTAGACTTTGTTGACGGTGCCGGTGCCAAAAATAATCTGGAGCTGGCCCTGGGCCTCAAAGACGCCCTTGGCGCCGTCGATATTCTCAAGGGCCTCCTTGTCGACCTTGACGTTATCGGCAATCACCAGGCGCAGACGCGTGGCGCAGTGCGCGGCCGAAACAACGTTGTCGGCGCCACCGATGTTGTCGAGCACCTCTTGGGCTGATTTGCGGTAGTCCATGACTTCCCTTTCCTCCAACGGGCGCATCTGCACCCGGCCATCTTTGACACTTACACTGTAATCGTTTTCAGTTTGATACGACTGTAATCGTTTTCATAGTAGGGTGAACGGTAGGAAAAAGCCGGCGAAAGGTAGTTTTGAAGCAAAAACAGGGGTCTCAGAGGCAGGCAGACGTGCCCAAGGCCTAGACATTCATAAGCTGATGGCCGAGCTTGAGCGTCTTGAGACCGCTCTCCCCCTCCTCGCCATCGAGCGCGTTGAGCAACATATTGGTCGCCTCAACGCCACTGGTCAGGTAGCCATAATGCACGGTGGGAATGCCGCCCGTCAGCGCGCGCAAAAATGCGTTGTCGCCGAAGCCGCTCACGCGACGCACGCCCTCGCCCATGCCACACACCTCGTCAAGAGCGCGCAGGGCGCCGGCAGCCATAGTGTCGGTCGCGCACGCGATAAACGAAACATCGGGGGCATCGGCAAGCAGCTCGCGCGCAGCGCGATAGCCCGAGTCGAGCGTAAACGAGCCCAGGCGAATCAAGGCGGCATCGAGCGGGTTACCCGCGGCGCGCAAGCCGGCCTCAAAACCGCGACGGCGGTCATAACCGGCCGCGCGGTCCTCTTCGGTAACTCCGATGTAGGCGATCTTGCCATCCACCCGACCCGCAAGCGCACGGCCGAGCTCAAAGGCAGCCTCGTAATCGTCGTGATAGACGCACGCCGCGCCCTCGACATGTTGGCCGATCAACACAATGGGCACACGGCACGACTCAATCGCGCGACGGTGCTCGTCGGTGATCATAGTTGCCACCAGAACAATGCCGTCAACCGGGTGGTTTTGGAATAAATCGAGGTATTCGAGCTCACGATCGGCCGCGTTGTCGGTGTTGGCAAGCAGCATCTGGTAGCCACGGCGACCGAGCACCTGACCAATGCCGGCGGTAATGCGGCTCACGGATTCCGAGTTAATCTTAGGTACGATGACGCCGATGAGCTTGGTGGAACCGGTGCGCAGCGCGCGAGCCTGGCTGGATCGCACGTATCCGGTCAGCTCGATTGCCTGCTTAATGCGCTCGGCCTTGTCCGCCGAGATATATCCACCGTTGAGGTAGCGCGAGACGGCGGCGCTCGAAACGCCGGCCAGCTCGGCCACATCTTTCATCTTAACCACGAGCACCCCTGTCATTGAAATCGCTTTCACCATAATACCCGTGAAGACGGCATGCGAACCAAATCGGCCCACCCAGGTCGAGCAAACGTCAGCGAGCGGGCAGCTGCCGTGGCGAGGTGCCGCGAAAGAGGAGCGAAGCGTACTTTATGTACGCGAGCGACGGTTTGAGCGGCAGATCGCCCGGCAGATGCCCGCGCAGCGTCGAGCGGTCCGGCGTTTATTAAAACGCCGGAACATAGTTAGCCGTGATATTCGCCGTTGTATTGGATCAACGTCAGATCTTCAACGCCGTCGAGTGCGCGAATGGCATCCGCATAGGGCATGTCAACGCCGTCCGAGAACACCTCCACGGCCATCTCGACCTTGTCGCCGCGCATGGTCTTGGACTTCACCGTAAACTTGGTGCGACCAAACGCGCGCACGATATCGTCGCCGATGGTCCTGCCCGTGTAGTGGATGACCATCATGTACACGCGCGCCTTGTCCTGGTGGCTCGCAAAGCCGGCAATCATCACCACGATCACCACCGCCGTAAGCCCCACGAGCGCATACATGCCGGCGCCCGCCGTAATGCCCGTGGTAATGGCCCAAAACAGGTAGAGCAGGTCGAGCGGGTCCTTGACCGCTGTACGATAGCGGACGATGGACAGAGCGCCGACCATACCGAGCGAGATGACCACGTTCGTCGAGATCGCGAGCGTGACCATGCAGGTAAGCACGCACATGCCCACGAGCGTCACGGCAAAGCTGCGCGAATACACCACGCCGGTAAAAAAGCGCTTGTACACGTAATAGATCAGGATGCCCATGGCGAGCGCCACGAGCAGCGAAAGGCCAATCTTGGCAGGGTCGACCTGGCCAAACGCCTCCAAGACGGAGTTCTTAAAAAAGTCCCTGGTGCTCATGGTCTAAATATCCCCTCGGTTCTCAAAATCCGATTCCCAATAATTAAATCCGCGCAGGTAGGCGGTCTTTTCGTAACACAGGCAGTACTTGGAGACCGCCGTAAGCTCGGCCGCTCCCGGCGGCACCATATCACGCACCAGCTGCGGGCAAAACTCCGTAAACTTGACCTCCATCACCAGCTTGCCGGGCTCCAAGACCGGCAGCGCGGGCAGCATCGCGTCAAAGATATCGAAGCTTCCCACCACGGCACGCACGTTCATGTCAAACGTAATGCGCACGGTGCCCTCCTCCATCACCCACGGCTCGCGCTCGTAGTCCACAATAGTCCGCGGGCGCATCATGTTGCAGATGCACTCGATGTAGAACTCTCGGCAGAGCGGATAGGGGCTCCTCAGCAAAAAGTCGTAGTCGCCAGCCAGGATCTGCTCAAACTCGCCGCGCGTAAGCGGCGCGTCCTCCTTATAGATCCAGCTGCCGAACTTCTTTTTGCGCTCGAGCTTAATCACCTTGTCGCTGCCGTTATAGATACGCACGCGATACTTTTTGCGCATGAGAACGCCGGCGTCTTTTTCCTCGTAGGCCGAATTGCAGTAGTCGTCAAAATACAGGCTGCGAATAGTGTAACCGCCCGCCCGCGCATGCTTGTCCAGCTTAAACACCGGCGCCATGCGACAGGCAAGCGCGGCATGCTCGCCCTCGTTAATGAGATATTTGAGCTCGTGGCGGTAACGCTCCTGCGTGGCACGCACAGGCGGGGCCGCCAAGCGCTCAAGCAACGCGCTAGCCCTCCTCATACGTATCCTCCACGACCTTACCGCCGTCTTGCACGTAAAAACACTTCATGCCGTAGTGCTTGCCGTCGTCGGTCACATAGTAGTCAAACGCATCTTGCGTATAGCCGTCGGAGTTGGTGGCACGCACGCGCACAAAATACTGGCCGGTATCGGGCGCATCGCAGGTCACCTCGGAAAGCAGCACGTCCTCGGCCTTAAAGACCACATCGCCAATGGCATAGTCGCGCGCCAGCTCCACAGTGTAGCGAATGTCGCGCGCCTCAAAGTCATAGGACGCATCCCAATTAATACAAAGCTTACCGTTATCGATCTGCGGCACGCCGATGTAGAACGGCATGGGCTTTTTAAAACTCTCGCGAAAGCTCTTGTAGTTCTCCTCGATCTCGGAGGGAATCGCCGCGGCGATCTGCTCGTATTGGTCCTTGGTGACAGGCAGATTGTCGATATCGGGCGAAGCAAAGACCAGGGATTCAGTAACCTCGCGGTAGTGCTTGATCATCTTGGTCAGGCGAGTCTCGGTCAAATACGAGCGCAAGTCCTTGACGGCACGGTCGAGTTCGCTGCGGAACGACTTGCTGCGCAACGCGCGGTTAAACAGCACGTTGCCCCAGTAGTTGCTTGCACCGCGCTCCCAGCTCGCGTAGTCCGAAAACCCGGTAAGAGAAAGCTCCAGCTTACGCAACATGCCGTCGTTATCCCAATCCAAAAAGTACCAGGTATTTGAGTTGAGAGGGCTGTACAGATAGCAGTTACGGTTCTGCGTATCGCAGTTGCCCGTCAGGATCTGAAACGCCAGCCAATAGACCAGATTTTCGGTATCGAAGTAGGTGTCGAGCACATCGTCGATCTTTTGCGATTCATCGTTGAGCGCATCGAGCATCTCGATGAGCTTGGTGTGGTCCGAATCGCCCTTAATCTCGAGCATGCCCTCAAAGTTTGCCTGATTGTAGTCGGGATCGTCGGCGAGCTTAATGGTATCCTCGTAGCGATGGAAATCGAAGCTGTTCACCTTGTACAGGTGCCCGCTCTTATCCAGGCCATGTGCCTTAAGCGCCGTCTTGTTGAGCTGCTCCACCTGCGTAAACAGGCCGTAGTCCTCAAAGGTGTCGTTGGACTTTTCGGTCTGGTCGCACACCCACAGATGCACAAACTGCGTGCGCAGGCCCATCATCTGGGGAATCCCACGGATAAGGTCGTAGGCCATTTTGTTGCGAAAACGCATACCCTCGCCCATGTGCTTGTTGAGCGCAATCGCGCGCTGTTGGCGCCAGGTACCCTTGCCCTTTTTGAGCTCCACCTTGTAATTCTTTTGCGAGTTATTGCTCGATGTCTGACCACGCACTTGCACGGTGGCATTGGGCGCTTCCTCGCCATAGCCAACCTCGCCGGCCACCGGGCCGTCTTCGTCGCCCGGCTGCAGCAGGCCCATAACCTGATAGCGCGTCACGCCCATGTCGGCATAGTCATACACCGAGTACGTGTTGATCTCGGCCCAGCTGTGGTCGGTATTCTCGGAGCTGTTGCCGCGCGAGACCGTCAGGTACATGGTCACAATACCCGAGTCATCGTAGACCTCGTAGAGCTCGTCCTTGTCGCGCAGGTGCTTGGACTGGTCGGAGGCCTCGGCCTTTTTAATCTTGTCCTGCTTTTTGACCTTTTTAGTCGAGGATTCGTCCTGAGACGAACAGCCCGAAAGCAACAGCGCGCCGGCAGCTGCCTCGATCAGGCAGCGGCGAGACATCAACTTATCGATCATCAGAACCTCCCCAATGTTTTTGGTACAGGCGAACCACCATACGTTCAAACGCACTGCGCGGCTCACCGCCCGCGCGCTTGTCCTCGTAGCATTGCTCAACACGGTCGAGCACCCGGCCAAGTTCGGTAAACCAGCCCGTCTTGTCGGTCGCCACAATGGGCTGCTGGCTCAGGATACGATACGGCAAGTTGGCGGTATAGGTATCGAGCCGCATCAGCGCCACGATAAAAAACACCGCTGCACCCAACAAAAAGCCAAAGCCGTAAAACTGCTGCGGCAAAAGCAACGACACGGCAGTCGCCAGCCCGGCCACACCGGCAAACAACCCCGAGGCCAGCACGGCCCCCTTGTAGTCGGTAAAGTACAGCAAGATAAGCATCACCATATTGCCCACGGCATACAGGCCATAGCCCACGCACAGCGTGCGAAAATACCCGTGCATAAGGTTGTTAAAGCCCAACGGTAAGGCCGACAGTACCGTGGTTTCGAGCGAGATGACCGCCGCGGTCACAAACAACTGTTTGAGCGCGCAAAAGCGCAGTTCGCTGTTAAGCGTGGAGAGCATCTCCTCCTCGGCCACCACAATATCGCCTACCACGCCGCCGTCATTGAACAGGCTGTAATAGTCGCGGTAGCGCGGATAGAAGTTGACCTCGACCGAGACCACAAAGTTGACGGTCGTGACCAGGATCGTCAAAAACGCAATGAGCGCCGGCACATCGTAGTAGGGCGCACCATAAAACAAGCCCTTGACCTGCACGCCAATGGGACCGGCCCAAATAATCACCAGGTGCGCAAAGAGTCCCAGATTGGTTAACAGACCCGTGAGCGCCAGCGGCATAAACTGATCGAGCCACCGCAAAAAGGGCCAGGGGCTGCGGTCGCTCTGAGGAAAATACCGGTACAGCAGTACCACGTCCCAGACGAGCATGACGCCGTAGCCCAGGGCAATTGACGCCAACAGGCCCTCGACCGGCGGCAGTCCCAGCGCCAGCGCGGCCAGGGCGCACAGGCACGCCACGCCAATGGCGGCCGCAAAGCTGCACAGGATGCCGCGGTAATCCTTGATGGCCGTGAGGTAACTCATGCCGTTCCAGTTGACGATCATAATGTTGAACAGCCACAGGCACAGCAGCCCCTGCAGCAGCGTAGCGCCCGAGAACAGCAAAAAGACGCCGTAGAGCACCGTGCCCGCAACGAGCATGATGGCGTTGGAGCCCCAAAACGAAGGCAGGATCTCATCCTCGCGCTCGGCAAACAACATATCGGCCAAAAAGCGCGTGACCGGCATAGAGAAAAAGCTCGTGAGCAAAAGTGAGGCCAGCAGTGTGTAGGTCACCATGCACACCAGCAAGTCCTGGTTGGCGCGCCCCACGCCCCACAGACCGCACAGCACCAAGATACCCACCTGGAGCAGCACACCCAGCAGCATGGGGCCCGTGCACACAATGCCGGCGTAGCCGTAAGCGCGCATCGTGGCAAACAGGCCCTTGCGCCTAAACAGGCGCTTGAGCTCAAAACCAATTCCGGCCACCGGCTACTCCCCCTCTCTGGGCAGGTCAAACGCTTGCGCCGTCTCGTCGTACAGCGCGCGATAGTTGGCGAGCATCTGCTCGTGCAAAAAGTACGTGGCAACGCGACGCTGCCCGCGCTCCCCCATCTCAATGCGACGGGCGCGGCTCACGCACATGCGCTCCATGGCATCGGCCAAGCCCTTGCGATACATGGGCGGCGTCACAAATCCCGCCACGCCAAAGTCATCGCCTGGGGCGCCTTCAAGCAGCTCGCGGCAGCAGCCCACCTCGGTCGTCACGCAGGGACGACACGCTGCAAGCGACTCCAGCACGCTAAGCGGCTGGCCCTCGGAGATGCTCGTCAAAATGGTAAAGTCGAGCTTTTCCATGTACTCGACCACGTTAACGCGACCGGTAAAGATCAGGTCGCGCACGCCCAGGGTATCGACCAGCGCGTGGCACTCGGCGCCGTACTCTTCGTCGTCCACGCCGCCCATGATGTGCAGGCGCACCTTGGGCAGTCGCTCGTGCAGCTCAAAGAAGGCATAGATCATAGTCTTGACGTCCTTGATGGACGCCAGGCGCACCACCGCGCCAATGTCCACCCAGCCGTCATCGGGCTTTAAGGGAATGTCCTTAAAGCGGTCGAACTGAATGCCGTTGGGGATGACCAGGCATTTGTCCGCATCGCAGCCCATATCGATCTGCGTCTTGCGGGCGTTATGGAACAAACTCGTCACGCGGAAGGCGCGACGGTAGGTCTCCTCCGAAAGCAGGTAGAAAAAGCGAATCCAGCGGTCCTTAAACGACGGCACCACCCAATCGGCGCGAATGATCTCTTCCTCGCGCTCGCGGGTATAGATGCCATGCTCGGTCAGCAGCACCGGCGCATGGTGAACGCTTGAGCCCAGGCAGGCGAGCAGGCCACCGTAGCCGGTCGAGATGGCATGGTACACATCGGCCACCGGCACCTCGCTGCCCAACAGGTAGAGCACGGGCAGCAACATGGAGCGCATGGTGTGGAATGCATCGGCAAAGGGCGTGTAGGGATACTCGGCCAGGCACACGTCGCGAAAGATATCCATAAACGTGCGGCTCTGCAAAAACGAGAGCGGATGCACGCGACGGCGGTGGAAGACATCGAATAACACGTCCCAGTCCGGATTGGAGAGCGACACCAGACGGCGTAGCGCCTCGCGCTCGCGGTCGTCAAAACTGGCTTCGTGCTGCTCGCCCGAAAGCCGCAGGGCATCGTCCAGGAACACCTCGTGCACCTCGACCACGTTGCCGGTCAGCTCGTAGACAAATTTGCCGCGGTCGGCAGCATGCGCGCCAATCACCCACAGCACGAACTCGTGCTCGGGCATGGCCTGGATATAGCCATGCATCCAGGTAGATACGCCGCCGTGCACATAGGGGTAGCAACCCTCGAGTACCAAGCAGATTCTCATTTATCGCCACCCTCCTTGCGCTCGATCGTCACGGTCTTATCATTTGCCTTGAGCAGATACAGATTGCCTGTAAGGTGCGTCAGTTCGCCACCCGTCACCGCACCCGGCTCGCCATTATTGGCGCGGAACATGAGCCACGCCTCGTCGTGGAAATTGCCCAGGCTGAGCGTCCAGGCATCCGCGCTGGTATCCACGCTTACCGTAACCGACGAAAAGCGCTGGATGGCACCGGAGCACTCCGACGCCGTCTGGTGCCGCAGGTCGGGCGCAGACTTGGTAAGCCACTCCAGGTAGTCGACCAGGCCGCCCTTGTAGACCTCCCAGCCCTCCTTGGCTCCGCGATCGGGGTCCAAAAGGTCGTCCGGGTGCATAAAATGCGTGCTCACGTAGTGCATGTTGAGCTCGGACACGGCTGCCAGGCGCATATAGGAATCGTCGACCATGCCGCCCGAAACAATACGTGGCTGCTCCACAATGCCATCGCTCGCCACGCCAAACTCCTGCACGTAGGGCAGGTCGGTACCGTCCTCAAAGTACGTACTGGCGATGGTCTTAATGCGCGGAACGTCGGTGCCGATAAGCTGACGCGCGCAGGCCGAAAGGATATTCGACGGCGGCACATAGACCGAGCCGTGCGCGTTGGGCAGCACCTCGTCCTGGAAGGCGATAAGCTCGTTGAGCGATGCGACGAGCGTTTCCTTGTTTTTCCACGTCTTGTAGACGTACAACGTACCATAGTCGGTATCCCAGAGTGCCAGAGGCTGATGGTTGTAGCCGTGAAAGCCCAGCTCGCCGCCCATCTGCAGCAGCATGCCGCCAAAATAGCGGAACTGCGTGGTATCGGCCTGGCGCGCGGGCTCGGTCTGGTTGACCACGTCCTCGTAGTTTTCGATCATCACGCCGGTATAGCGAATACCGTATTTTTGCGCGAGCTTTTGCAGATCGGGCCACCAGACCTTGGTGTAAAAATCGGCAATGGAAAGGCCGTAGTCACGCTTGATATAAGTACCATCGCCCGAGGGCACGGGGCTAGGAAAGTCGTCCAAATAGAACACGGCGCTGTTGATGACCGGATAGGCCGTGGCATCACCCAGCAAGCTTATGGCCGAAGCATAGAACCCACGCATGACCTTGTCGTAGATACCAATGTTGCACACCACGGTGTGACCACAGCCGCAATCGTTAGACCAAATGAGCGGCGTGCCCGCGTCACCGGTCTTTGCCCATACGTGCGCCGTTTCGCGCAATGAAACCGAAAGCGAAGAATCGAAGGGATCCGAGAACTCGTAGCGCTCTCCTCCGCCCAACATAAAGTCATCGCTCGGAACGATACTTTCGGCTGTCGCATAGTCATATCCAGCCGATTCGATCCCAAGCTTGGAAGCAACAGCCTGCAGGTAGTTCGAGTTATCTGGCGTCATGCCCAGCATGAGTGAGCCGCCCGCACTCACCCAACTCATCAGATCGGTCAGATGCGTACCCAGTCCGTCAAGCGAGGGCATAAGCACAATCACGCGATCAAACGACGTGAGCGATGGGATCGCGTCCGCACCGTCGGTGGCAATATCAACATCGCGATGGGCGATCTTCATGTCCAGCAAAATCTGGTCGAACTGGTCTTTAACGTCGTCGACACTATCTTGGTCCGAGTCGGTAATGACCAGGCACGTGGGCTTTTGGCCAAAGACTGCCGAGGAGGCCGGCACCGCATCGTTGGCGGCAAGCATCCCCAGCTTATGCTGGCCCGCACTGTACTGCACGCCGGCACGCTCCACCAGCAGCACGGCGGCCATGGCAATAAAGACCGCCCACACCACGAGGAGTCCCATCCAACGAAAGCGGCCTGCACGGTCGCGGATATGTTGCACCACGCTCATCTGGCCTCCTCCCCGTCGCGCCAAAACGCCAACTTTTCGCGGTTGTCGGCGCTCAAATACACATGTTGCTTGTCAATCGCATCGATCACACGGTGAACCTCGTCACCGTCGCGGCGCATCACGGCCAGGCGCAGGCAAAGCATCCAAACCTCCTGCTCCTCGGGCATGTCGAGAACCAACTGGTCGGTCACGGCCTGCGCCTCGTCAATCTGTCCGACATCGGCCAGCGCCGTCGCGTATCGAATGCGCAGCTCAAGGGTATCCTCGCGCTCGCAGCGACGCGCAAGCAGGCGCGCGTACTGTTGACGCTGAATCTGAGCCACGCGCCCCTCAGCCAAGCCCGAGCCCAAGTATTCACCAAGAAAATCGCAGTATTCGTTGAGGTTTTGCGCGCTCGGGTCCGTCTTAAAGGCACGCTCCAGCTGCTGCAGCTGAAGGTCGGACTCCTTGGAGATCTGCGCCACCGCCGTCGCGGCATAGTGCGCCACCTCAACGTCGTCGTTAAGCTTAGCCGCCTGCAGCTGCGCCAGGTACGCGTCGGGCTCCTCGGAGAGCATGGAGAGCATTAGGCGGCGCCGGTATGCCGGGTCGTTGACGATAAGCGCCTCCTCGAGCGGGACCACGCCTGCATCGGCATCACGTTCGTGCACTAGGATGCTGCGATGCAGGTCGTCGTTGAAGCGCAGCGACTCCAGCGCAGACTCTTTCAGCCCCTCGCCAAACACCGCGCTGCGGACCGATAGCAGAACCACCAGCAACGGGCCCCACAGCGGCACCAGTACTATCACAGCCAGCATGTGTCCGCGCACCGGCAGCAGGCCCAGCTTCATGAGCGTCCACAGCATCAGGCAAACCAACGCATGAATCAGCAGCAAGACGGCAGCAACGACAAGCGAGATCAAGCGGCACTCCCCTCACCGTCACCGGTGTAAGAGATGTGCTGCAACAGCGCCACGATGTCCTCGCCGTCGACGGGCTCCACCGCAATATGCTTTGCGCTCAGGCGCTCGCGGATAATGGGCAGATCGCACGCCTTTGCCTGGCGCATAAGCAGGTAGAGCACGTCGCCGTCGACCAAGCCCGCCGCGTCGCTCTCGCGGATTGCCGACCCAATTGCGCCCACCAGCTCGCCGACAGGCTCCATACCCGGTACCACGCGCAGGAGCAAAAAACTCCCCATCTTGCTATCTGCCAGTGCCTGCTCCGCCGCGAGCTCTTGGCCAAAGGCAGCCTGCTTGAGCACGCAAGTGCCGTCAACGCAGCGTTTATCCTGCGCCACCGCCTCATAGTCAAAGGCACGGCCCAGCGCGCTTTCGACCAACCCGCACAAGATGCGGAACAGGTTTTGATAATAGAGGGTCATTTGGTTTTCGGCCGCACTACGCACAAAGATCAACACGGCGGGTGCCCCGTCGCGCTCGATCGTGTATCCAAACATGGGAAGCCCCGGCGTCAGCTCGCGGTTCACCCACAGGTTCGAGTGACCCCCGTCGCCCAAAAGAGGTGCAAGCTGCTCAAGCGTGAGCGAGCGTGCGGCATCTTCGGCAATCGCGGGACTTGCTGCCACCAGGCGTGCAAATGCCCCGCCCGAAACATGGTAGATCGCCACCGAATCGTTCTCGAGGATCTCGCCCAGAAGCTCGCAGCACTTGCGATGGATGTCGCGAGGGTTGAGCACATCGAGCTCCTGCGTCACGGCAAAGATTTTGCCAAAGCTGTCGTGGCGACCCACGATCTGGCGCCTGTACGCGCGCTTGTCCTCGATCGCGTCGTGGTAGAGCTGCGTAAGGAACGTATTGCGGTTGCGCACGAGCTCGTTTTGATCGCGCTCCGCCCTAATGGCTTCGCTGTTGCGCAGCTGCACATAGCCGCACACGGCACCCACCACAAAGTACGCAATGAACGGCAGCCAGTTGGACGGCTCGTAGAACAGGCCCTGGAAGGTATAGCCGTACTGAGTAAAGTAGCTCGCGGCCAAACCCACCGACGCCAGCAGCGCCGCAACCAAGCCAAAATCCAAGCCATACAGCGTGCCGATCAACACCACGTAGAGCAGGCGATAATCGAGCACGTTGAGCTGGGCCGATTGTGAGAACAGATGCTCCAGCACCTCGAACAGAACCCAAGCAACGCCCGTCTCCAGGCATTTGATGGGCAGCGAGCGCATCTGGATGCGGTCGATGGCGGCACGCAAGGGGTTGACCTTCTTCGCGCGACCGGCATCCCAACGCGCTTGAATGGTCGAGAGATCGCGCAGCAAGTCATAGCGCTGAAACCAGCCATAGCGCACGCGAGCGACGTCGCTGGCGGGCAGGGCGTAGCCGGCAGAATCGCCATAGGCAACGGCAAGGCCGGGGAACAGCGCCTTGAGGGCGTCGCCCACCTCACCCGCCGCGTGATGGAAGGTATCGGCAACGTCGAGCGTCTCAAAGGAGGCGTCCCAGCTGTCAAAGATGCGGCGCACCAGCACCGCGAGCTCCTCGGCACACAGCAGGGGAAACGCCGCATCCTGCGTGCCCTGCAGAGCAACCGATCCGGTTGAGCACGCGTCGAACAGCGGCACCAAAAACGGGTCCTCCAGCGCGGCAGACGCGGTATACAGGAACGGCACGCGCAGGATCTTGGTCTGAACGCCCTCGCGAGCAGCGTAGTAGCGGCACAGGTCGTTGGCTGCGTGCGCGATAATGCCCTTGCCCGTTCGCCCCGCGGCATCGGCGGCGCCCTCGGCACCCGCGGGCCCCGCTACATACAGCAGTTGGACCCGGCGACCCGCGCACGCACGAAAGACCGTGCGCAGCAGCTCGATATCGCCCACGGTATCGGTATGCGGGGTAAGGTAATTGGATAGGTAGACCACGCGGTCGAACTCGTAGGCCTGATCCAGGTGTTGCAGAAGCTCTTTCCACGAGGCATGGGGTGATGACTCATCGCGGCGCGCTTCCGCGGCAGCGACGACCTGGACATGGTCCCCGGGGAACGCCTTGGCACAAAAGTCATCGTCAACATATGCGGTGTTGCCAACAACCAGCACCTCCATGGCGTACTCCTCCTCTAAAATCCACTTCTGTCATAGTCAAACATGCGTATTTTACGCTGTCAACGCGAGCTGGAACGTCTTTAAGGCTGTTTTAAGAACTTTTTTAGAGGATGTGGGAACAACGAGAGTGCTAAATGAGCGCCCAATCGGGGGTGCGGTGAAAAACCGAGATCTGTCAAACAGGCCCCTGTTTTGAGCATCCGCGACCTGCAGTTTTGTTGGCAAAAATCGGTGTGCGCTCGGCGAGTTTCGATTTTCCCCGCACTTCTCCTACGCACCGGACTCGCAATAGCGCAGTACAATCCGCCAATCGCACTAACCGGAAAGCCAATCCAGCGACTCGCCTAGCCAACCAGATACGGCCCGATTACATCGAAAATTTCGCCCACCTTAGTTGCAGGGTTTTGCACAGATGGCTTAATGTTACCCAGTTCCCTATGGTACGCGACGAGGCGCCCAGCACGCTGCAATGCTTCGCCTCGCCTATCATCCACTGCCCCAAACATCCCGTCCAGGTTCTTGCGGTACTCGATGCCCAAGTTCTTCGACATCTCCTGCGCGAGGGCATGCTGGCAGTCGGATGCGGACATATGCGAGGTCGTGTAGCGAAAGTGCAGAAGCGGCCACAGCTCGAAGCGGGGGTTGGACCACAACGCGTGGAAGGTCCTCGAACCATCAGAGAGCTCGTTGCACTTGCACTCCATCGCGTCAAAGTCGGACGCAGGGAAGTCATCCTTGTCATACACGAGCCACACGTGATCGAACGTCTCGGGCGCATAGCGGCAGTGTTCGACGGCGAAGTCAAGCAGGTCAAGCGTGTGTTTGCCGGTCCCCTTAACGACAATGGCAACCTTGCGCTCGTTCGCCGCGCCCAACGTCGCACGCACACCCTCAAAGTAGCGAGGCTCGGTCTCCTTGCCCTCGCTCACTACAAGATGACGCGTCATCTGAACCATGCGCGAGCGGCCCTCGCGCTTGCCGCTACGCCAGCCCTTCGACTTCTTCGCCACCATGCTAATCCCACTCCTCGATGCGGGTGAGATACGGATCGGCGCCGTAGAGACCGGACAGGTATTGCTTGTCGAAAGCCGCGTTCTTGCTTACCAGATTACCGTTTGCCTCGTGGATGTCGGCGAGAGACCACAGTTGGCTCGCCTCCCTCTCGCCGCGCGCAGCGAACCATATCTCGTCACGGCGGAACACATCGTTTCGCATGGTTGACACATCCTGGGACGAGAAGATGAGCTGCGCGCCACTCTTGTTGACCTCAGGATCCTTAAACAACAGAATCACATAGCGAAGAAGTTTCGGATGCAGTTTGGCGTCGAGCTCGTCTACCACGACGGTGCCACCACGCTCAAGCGCTGTCATCAGATACGCAGCCAACCCCATGAGCTTCTGGGTTCCGGCAGATTCCTCGGATAAACGCAGCTCGTACGCCTTGCCGCCCACCTCGTGCCTCACGAAGACGCGTTGGCCGCGCCACTCCGGCGCCCTCTCCACTCTGAAGCCATCAATACGCACATCAACGGCGCGCAAAAAACGCGTGACCTCGCGCGAGTCGCCCTCGTCGAGCATTTGCTCGAGCATCCGCTCCAGGTAGGAACTGTTGTAGTTGAGAAACACAGCGTCGAGAAACCAGCTGGCCGCCTCCTGGACCACCGGCGCATCGAAGTTGATGCAAAGGAACGATAGGTACGGCAGGCTCGGGTTGAACCTCGCAGCCGTCACAAGCTTACGCAGTGTGGGGCCGAGTTCAACCTTTGTATCCTCGCGCTCGAACAGCATCGCCGTACGCGACGCTCCCAATTTACGCCGCCACAGCCCTTCGGACACGATCTCATCGGCGTGTACAGACAGAACATAGCGGTACTCATGCTCGCCCGCGCGGTAATAGAGCTCGAACTCGGTGGGCTCGGCAGCAGACACGTCATCGAACTCAAACGCCGAACAACGGGCTGTCAAAGGGCGATCACCCTCTGGTGTATCAGCGCTGGCAGACAGCAATCTAATTGGTCTGGCCACCGCCGAACGAACGTAGTCAAGAGCCTCGAGCAGATTAGACTTGCCGCCAGCGTTGAGCCCGTACACCGCAGCCACCGGAAGGAAACTCTGCCCGTCGGAACACTCTATGAGGGAACGCTCAAACTCCTTCATCGGCGTCGCCTGCATGGAAAGCTCCGCCTCGTCGCGATAGGACCGATAGTTTTTAAAGGTGAACTGGCAAAGCATGGCACTCAACATTCCTTTCATTGTTTTGAAAAGGTATATCAGAGTTTTTATTTGATTATAGACTTTAAATAGCATCAATCAAGTGTTTGCAGCATCTGGAGCAAAGGATACAAGGCCCAAAACTTAGAAGTATGTGGCAAATCCCTGGCGTGCCGAGCGCTCCGGAATGCCGCAATGCTTCTACCTGCGGATACTTTATGCGGAAAAGCCGTTGTGCTCGGGGATTCCAGAGGCTGCCGCATATTATCGACAGGTGAACTCGGAAGTGCGGTGAAAAAATGAGGTCTGCCGACCAGACCCCGGTTTTGGACTCTTGCGACCTGCGGTTTTGTTGGCAAAAAAACGGAGTGCGCTCGGCAAGTTTCGATTTTTCCCCGCACTTCCGAAATTCGCGGCGAAAACCCACTGCCCAGAAGCGAATACGGACAAGTTCCCTTCGGAAACAGCCCTCTTAAACGCGAAAACCGCCTTTCGGCGGTTCCCACGGACCAAGCCGGACGTACCGTCGCAAGGCCTCATCATACTGGTTACTTTAAGGAAGAACTCGGGGTCCGTCAATCCGATACCACCAATCTGAGCGATCGCGTCTCGCCGACAGGTTTATCGCTGCCAAAGAAGGCGTCTATGCACGCGGCCTATCTCCTATAGCGTCCCCGGGCCAAAGTAATCACGAATCACCTAAAGCTCTTTGCACCTGAATATTCATCTCATGAAAGACGTCATAAAGAACACCTTGGTTAATTAAGCCTTGATAAGTTCCGACAAGGCCGGCCAAGTCATTGAGTAGCGACCTCATCTCGTCGGCAGGCAAAACACGGCTGAGAAGGTCATACATATCGGAAAACTTTGCACCCCTGACCTCCGCGCAATAAAGTCGCTCGTCGTGCGCGCAGATATTCCTAAAGCCGACCAGAACCTGAATGACACGAAGCAGCACAATCGGCTCAAGCCTTTCTTCCCTATTTGCCGTTTGATTGACCAGCTTACAAGCAGCATTCTGTACACCGCGATTTTGAAGCTGATAGAAGTGGCAAATATTGCCAAACGTCAGATCATTCTGCAGAACCCATAATGGAACCGCGCCATATTTGTTCAAATAATGCCTGACAAACGGTCGCATATGTTGTTCATTTGACACTTTATCGTTCAGCGTTTTCAAGAGTTCAGCTAGATTTTTAGCGTGAAGGTAGTTTTTATTGCCTCGATACGCCTTGGGCACAAGCATATCTCTTGACCTAACATAATTTAATCGATTCAGATAGGCATCCGGAGCACGATATTTGTCGCAAAATGAATAAACAACGGCGTTTTTAAGCACCGCTTCGGCTCTCGCAAGATAGGAAAACGCAAGCTGCCTGAGCTCTCTGTCGAACAAAAACAGATCGAAAATGTTCCTAAATGAAGTGCCATCTTTATAAACGTCATCGGAAGAGGATGTCATGGCACCTTTATTGAGAAACGGGTCCTTATATCCATTTATAATTGCGTAGTAGCTTTCACGCCTCAAGCAATCTGTTGTTGTAGCATCAATTAAGACGCCGCGACTCTCTAAAAGTTCGATTAGCTGAGCGAAAGTCTTAAACTCTTTAGCCACAGATAGCTCCTAAAATCAAAGGGCCGCTGTCGGAAAAACCGTACAACGACCCTTCTTTGTCATCGCCTCACGTAGAGTCCACGACGACTGCATCACTGACTGCATAATACCCTACATACGCAGCAACTGCGCAGCCGAACAAGAAAATCATGCAGCGAATTTTTATTCTGAATCAATCCTTGATCACGCCAGAATTACATCCAGTGCTCGACTTTTGGCTTTTGCCCCTAGGATTGTCCTGTGCAGTAAATCAATCTAAGTCGCTGCGCGCCCCTATCGTTTACTTTTATCAGCAGCATCTATCCCAAACGCATCCAGGCTTACAAGGCCAGACGTTTGCAGCAAGGTCTCCTTAAAAGCGTCTGAAGTCAAACGCCCCTCAACATAAGCTTCATAGCAACGAAGCAGCGTCTCGGTCGAAAGAACTGCAATTTCGTTTTTACGGGCGATTGTAATCTGAGTTTCAGGAAACGGATCTCGCTCTTCCGGTTTTAATTCAATTTGAGATGCAAATATGAGGACACCTTTTAACTTGCCGGAGCATCCTTCGTCTTCCATGGCATCAGCTTTAATTTGGACATGATCATACGTTTTTGAAATATGCTGTCGCTTTAGCCCACCATTGCTACCTTTAATCTCAATTAAAAAGAGCGTGTCATCGTAAGAGAATCTGAAATCCTCTTCCTTGTTGTCTTCAAAAGCCTCTTCGACCTCAGCAATCTCGGACAAAAGGTGGCGAGCCTTATTTTCGAGTTCAAAGTCTTTGCTACAAAGGACCGACTTAATTTCCCGATAATCCGAAAGAACCTCTTCAATTCCTTTCTTCTCTTCGCTTAGAAGAGCAATTTGATTATCTATGGCGTTCATTCGCACCCTTCGAGTCGCTTCATCGTGGAATTCAACTTCCTCCAGCCAATCAGGAGTGCGGGCAGACTGAGCTTCGATTGGAAATACGGCATCAATAATCGCCATCAAATCAGAATTATTTTTTACCAGAAGAGTTGTTGCCGCAAAGGTATCAGAAATCAACACCGCCGAAACAGTCGATGCGTTAGATTCCAGAATGCCCTTCATGCCAAAGGGGAGCGGCTTCCCAAACGAGAAATCTGAAGATAACTCCTTATTAGATAATATGGTTTTTGATTCCCCGAAACAGATGGGCATCGATAAAGAAAATAGATCACCGATTGGAGACTCCTTGAAGTTCCTGAAAAGATTCTTCAGGGGCGATTTTTCTAAATATCTATTTGTTCCAGCAGAATAATCACGTCCATACCCATGTGAATAAATGCAATTCTGAGGCAGTAAAACTATGCATTTTGAATTTTTAGAAAGAAGCATCATTTCCCTGATAGAAGAAATGTCTGCATGATCATATAAAAGCTTGTCGTTGTTATAATCGCTCTTCCATAATTGCTCATCTTGCAGGTCAATAACTGTCAACTCAAAGGCATCGAAGGCGCTCGCCTTGCTGAATTCTTTTATTGTCAGGTCATTTGTCTCCGTGAACCCGCAATCCCGTTGTCTGTAAACCAATAGCTGGGTTTTCATGATATTAATCTCCTTTCGACCAGAACGATTGATACCGGTTTAGCACCTTTCTTTAAAGATGAAACCATGTAACGGCTGCGCGCACGTTATCCCTACCTGCAGCCACAATGAACCCTCCCCCACCGTTGATACAGTCACTGAATGAGACTTATGACAAGTCCATTCGCGTCACTTTGCTTAAAGTTTAACTACTGGCGCGGACACAAACTGACCTTTGGAGGCCTCGGCGCCAAGACTCGAAGAAGCGCAAGACGGTCTAATGTTGGAGTTGCCGCATCGCTTATAGCCAACCTAGCACGAGCCCGAGCGCCACCGGAGACTAAAGCGGGCCCGCTCCCTCCCCCATCCCAACATTCCCCAGAAAGCTCGCTGATGTTGGCTGGGGTTTCCGTAAAATAATCCCCATCAAAATATGTGCGGAGTGCTGGCCTGGAACTGCCTTCGGACCCTATTGGCTGCTCACCGAGAGGCTCCGCTATGAAACGACCCCTTTACTACCTGCTCTGCGCGATCGCTTGCACGTCCATGGTCAGCGCGACGTTGCCCATGCCAGCCATCGCAGAAGCCATGCAGCCTCGGCCAACTGCCAACCAGCAGGCGCAAGCCAACGCCACGAGCAGCGGCACAGGCAAAGCCGAAGACGGCACCAACACAAATGCGGCAGCAGATACCGTAGAGGACAGCACCGCAACATCCACCGGCACCAACGCCGTCAACACGGAAAGCGCTGACGGCACCACCGCCGCAACCACCACCCCCACCCCATCCCTCCGAGCCCAAGCCAACCCCACACCCGAGGCGATCTCCGCCACGTCACAAACCACCTACGTCCACTCCGCCACCGCAAGCCAAAACGGCGTCACCTTCACCGTCTCGTGGAACGACGCCCCCGCGGGCACCCCGACGACCTTCCACGTAACCCAAACCAACGGCTCGTCCCGGGCCAAGGCGCGCATGGACGTGCCCACCTATTGGGACGGCGGCAGCCAGGAAAGCGTCTGCGACCCGTCGCGCGCGGCATGGGGCAGCTACTACAGCCTGGGCACCGCGGGCCACGACTTTACCTTCGACTTCACGGCATCGGGCACGTACCGCATCTACTTCTACTTTATGGACAACGACAGATACGACCCCCAAAACGACAAGGGGATCTACTACCTGCGCACCACGGCGGAGGTAACCGTAAACGACGCCGCCCGCCCGAGCGTCACGCAGATCGTCAACAACGCCGTAACACAGTGCAGGCAAGAGACAAACGGCTCGGAATACGACATGGCGCTATGGCTCCACGATTGGACGCTCGACCAGCTGGAGTACGACCGCAGCCTCAACTGGTGCTCGGCCGAAAGCGGCCTCACGCGCCACCAGGGCACCTGCGAGAGCTACCAGCGCATCTACTCCAAGCTCCTTGACGCCGCGGGCATGGCCAACGGCCGCATCACAGGCAACGGCCACACCTGGAACGCCGTAAAGATCGACGGCAAATGGTGCCAGATGGACCTAACCTGGGACGACACCAACGACAACTGGTATGGGGACCTGGACCAGCGCCTTGCCGTTGCGCGTGCGGTCTGCTCCGACTCCCCCGTGCTTCTGCTCGATGTATGCACATCGGCCCTCGACCCCAAGACCGAGCGAGAAATGCTGGACCGCATGCGAAATCTCGGTCATACCGTCATCATCGTCACGCATCGATCTGCTGCGTTGGAGGTTTGCGATCGGGTTATAGGCCTTGCATCTAAATGGTGATCTGCCGAGCAGGCTCTGCTCCCCAACGCCATGCAACTTACTTCGGATCGGACTCTACACCACTTTCTCGGCACTATCGGCGCAATCGAAATCATAAGTCACATTAAAGCAGTGATTAACACTTATTTCTTCAATGCGCAGGACCACTGCATGAGACCAGCTCTAATCAACGCAAAATAATGGGAAGAGAATTTACGCGCAAGGTATATAGGCCATTTCCAATTATTATATGCAAGCTGAGCGGCCCCATTACCAACCACAAGCGCCCAGACGCCCATGCCAGTAAAGGAAATTAAGACATACGACAATACAAAACCTGCAATAGCCGAAACTATATAAGCCGGGAGATAGGGGATTTCATTCGTACTGATAATGTAATTACAACACAATGAATGATGGTTCCAAACCGCAAGATAAACAACCAAGGCGAAATAAAGAAGCCCGTCGGGGGAAAAACCTTTCTTAACTAGGAACAAGACTGGGAAGCCGACAAACCAGACACCGATCGTGCATACAACAATTAAAATCCAATATAGGGACAGACTTTTTTCAATAATTTTTCGTGCAGTCTGAACTTCGCCACCAGCATAAGCAGATTGAAACATTGGAATAAAAGATCGAACGTAGGCGCTGGCAAACCCGTAAATTGCACCGCCAACTTGAATAATTAATGAATACTGAGAGTTAACCTCCACACCAAGAAAATAGGAGCAGAGCAGCGAACTCAACTGAGTGGAAGCATAGCAGCAAAGTTGAACAACGCCGTCCCTCCACGCCAAATAAGCCACTGAAATAAACGTTTCTTTTATTTCAGAAATAGAAACACCCGTACAAGCATCGTTTGCTTTTTTTATCGCCTCTGAGTGAACCTCCAGAAAGCGACCGCAAAAAAATCTCAGCACAATGTCATTAAACAGATAACCGATGGCAGCGCCAATGATGCCAAAACCCATAAACAGCAAAAACGCAGAAACCACAAGCTGCCCAATGCGACCATAAGACTTTGCCCTGCTTTCAGCGGAAATATCCCCGAACCCTCTCAGGCAGGTCGTATAATGAAAAAAGAATAGATTAAAAAACACATCAAAACAAAAAATTAACCATGCGGTCCAACAAGAAAAGGGATCAATAGCACTTGAAATTGAAGAAATGTAGGCAGTTCCAACTGTAGCGGTAAGCATCAGGACAACGCAAGAAATTAACGCGTAAACAATCCGGGATGTTTTAATCAATTTGCCAAGCAGCTCATAGTCTACAGAATCACCAACTTGAGATGAATCGTAGCCGCTCTTGCTAATGCTACGCGCACCGCTAAGACAATAGACAATATTTCTCGCAAAAGTTGGTGTAAAGCCAAATTCAAATAACAGCGTTAAATTCCCAATGGCAACAAAAGTGTACCAGAGACCAAGTTCGGCGTTAGATAAGTAAGCAAGCAGAAACGGAAGAAGAAGGAAGCTGCTCCCCATTGAAAGAACAGTGCTTACATAGTTCCATATAATGTCTGACTTGGTAGTATTAATTTTTGCCATTATTTAGCCATCTCCACAACATCCTTTGATGGCACCCTGGATTGACAGGGCCCCTTATCTGAAAAGGCGGGCAGCGCCATAAGCATAAAGAAATTACATGCTGGATATAACATTCCGCATTCAACAAACCCCATTAGGGAATACAAGACCAAGCCCATGAATGTCACGTGGGCCGAAATACGCGCTTTATTTATCGCTACGCAATAGAAAGCAACAAACGCGGTAAATGGGATCAAACCGTATTGAATAAGTAGTCGACAATATGCATTGTCAAGCATGACTCTTGTTTGTATTAAATAACCACCCGTTGCAGACGGCAGCGAAACTATGGCCGTTAAGTCATTACCAAAAACAGTCAGAGGGTAGTTTTCAAAATAATAGGCGGAATAAAAAATCCGGTTGGTCATTAAATTATCAAGCTGAACAAGACATTTATTGGCACCATGGGACCACATAAAGGGCAGGGCTATACTAATAATCGCCAGAAAAAGCGGTAAAAAAGTAAATAGGGACCCATATGGTTTTGAACGGGGGCTTCTGAATGAAATAACCGAATACAAGGCCATTACGAAAATGCCTGCTGCAGAAGTTTTTGAATCAGCTACGAAAAAAGCAATTGCGAAACAGAAGATGCCCGCAAGACCGCTTCTGCCTTTCAGCTCAAAAATAGAAGCAGAATAAGCAATAAACAAAAGCTGTCCAAAATTATTAGGATGGGCAAAGCCCATCGAATTTCGTACAAAATTGCTACCGCGCGACATTAATACAGAAGGAATGGCACCGACACTATTGAGACCAACAACCATCAATAGCATAAAGACGGACGATACAAGAATAGACCTTGAGATGTAGTATTCAGGGACGTCTTCAGCGCAAAGGCAAAACAGCGCCAACCAAATAATCTGAGGGGCTTTATTTGATTTCAGCGACCCGACGCAAATTAAAATCAGCAGCAAGCCAACTAGCACTTTCACATGAGAAGTCTTTTGTAGTAAAAGCTTCAGCAGTAGAAACGCTAAGGCAAACAACTCAAGGACCAGCGAAAGCACCGCAAGAGAAATCCCAAACACATTGGTAGCATTTACTGATCCAATATAATAGGAAACTGAAAATAAAGCCAAAGCAAAGCTGAACATTACAGCCCCGGCATTTGCTCGTATAATCTCAGTCCATGATCTTTCCACATTAGTCAAATTCAATTAACGTACCCCATAAACAAACTTAGTAAAGCCAATTGCAGCCATAACACGCCTCGCAAGAAGAAGACGGATCGTAATGCGATTTTTCACTTCAGAGATAAATCGACGTGAATAGCGGTGAGAAGCAAAGCCTTCCATTAAATAGCTGAAATACGACTGGCAGACCATATTAGAGACAGGCTTAAAAAGCTGATTCGATTCCAAACGTGCACAATTACGAATCAAAGATAAGACTTCCCTGACTGCAGATTGCTTATATAGTTCGCTTAAATCCGGATTCACGTGACATAGCTCATATAGTTTTACCAGTAAATTATCAACACTCTCGATAGCCGAGATATCAGTATTTCTCGTTACTGAATCACTATTGTTGACATAGCAATAGACCGCCGAGTCCACTACTTTTACACTTTCAGCCAGACGATAAGCATCTACCATAAACAACGCGTCTTCACCGAAACGAATGCCATCTTCAAATTTAAGAAAACCATTCCGGAATAATGATTTCTTAAATATCTTTCCGCAAACGCTTCGGAATACAACACCTTTAGTAAAGCTCGAAAACGGAACTTTATTAACATTATCCCAAAATGCAAGGCTAAGAGAGCATGCTGTTTTCCAGTCGATGCTTATAGCCTTGCCCGAATAATCGCCATGCTCATTCAGTAGAGCCCCGATAACCAAGCTACAGCCATCTGAGGATTCAAGCAACAGCCTAACTGCATTTATAGGCAGCATATCGTCAGCATCAACAAATGCCACCCAATCACCGGAGGCCTCATCGATACCCCTATTACGCGCCACGCATACACCACTATTGTTTTGACTAATCAGCTTAATCCGGTTGTCGCCCTCTGCAATAGCCATAACTAGCTCAGCGCCACGATCTGTCGACCCATCATCAACAATAATTATTTCAATGTTGCTCACACTCTGACGCTGAAGACTATTTAATGTCTTTTGAATCGTTTTTTCAGCGTTATACATCGGCACAATCACGCTCACGAGAGGATTGTCGACCAAGGAAGATTGACAGCAATTTACTTGCTTGCTTGTTGACGTCATAAACAGACGCCCCCCGCAAGCTTATTTGGACGACCCATAGAAATAATTGCTTCAATCCATTCGGCAACATTAAAGGAGCATTTTAAAAATTTATCAGAAATATCAGCCGCATCTGGAACGCCAAATGAACAGACATAAGGTAATCCGTTAAGCTTGGCCTCAATTGCGGCAACACCAAGTCCCTCAAACGAAGCAAGAAATTCAAACGTAGCATATGAGCTGAGGGCCTTTATATACCTACCAACAACGATTTCGGTTCCACCCAGCCCATTTGAAAGGCCAGATACTAAAACCCTAGGCTTATTGTGGTCTAAGGCAGACGAAACCATTAAAAAGCCTTCCTTCCAAATCTAAGTACTGATAGAACAGAGGAGATGAACCAAGACAGCTTGGGTCCAATTACTGGCGCAAGCTTTTTCCGCATTTCAACACGGAACTTCTTAGCGGGTGACAACCAGGTGCCTGAATAATGGTGAATAGAATATGTATCATCAGTAATTTCAAACTTGCCACTATGACTGTCTAGGGGATCAAAATAAGTAGCAGGGTATGCAGTGAAACCATTTAACTGCTGAAATGAACCATCTCTCTTAAGAGCACAACTCACTTCCAGGTAATCAGTTAGCACCCTCGGAGAGGTATCCATAGAGTTGCGGCCTTTTCGCATCTCAAATCTCATAGATTCATATAATTTTGCGACATCGCTCATGACATGGCTTCCGGCCTCAGAACCCATGATGAGGCCGGGATTCAAGAAGAAATTATTCTTCATGAATCCCGCAAAAGCCTCATTATCTAAAAGCTCGTCCAGAGGCTTCAGGACTTCGACATCTGTATCGAGAAGGATTCCACCCTCTGAATACAGTATTCTGTAGCGCGCATAATCGCTGACAAACGCCCATTTTTTTGAGGCATATGCCTCACGACAAAATTCACATTGATTTATATCGAAATTGCTTTCGTCCCATCTACGAATTTCCCAATCAGGCATGATCTTCGACCAAGACTCAATGCATTTTCTTTCAAGTTCAGGAAGCTCACTTCCACCGAACCAGATGTAGTGCAGAACTTTAGGAATCATCAATTCCCTTTCGAACAATAGGCTACTTCTTGATGATTTTTTTAACCAGACGCTTCATCGGGTCATAAATTCCAAGCTTTTCGCATGTATGCCTAGCAAAGCGCTCGGCTTTTACTTTTCCGGAATCGGGGAACCACTTATTCATAAGCTCCTCACCATCCAGATTCGCCACATCAGCCATGAATTCATCGCGACGCGGATTCAGCTTCACGGACTTAGTAAGTTCACGAACACCTTCTACTGCAGCCTCAACATCAATCTCCTTCATACGGGCATAGCTTGAGGCTCGATCAAGCAATTCTTGTCCCTCATCGCTTTGGATGAGAACTCGAGTGACGCCCCGATTGTCGTCGAACTCTTTCGAGAGTCGATAAACATCGAAGAAATCCCAGCAAGTCAAATCAGTAACGCGATAACGCTTTTTAAACGGGCATTCGTAACAAATGGGTCGATCTGAAAGATCAGCAAAAAAGGCCCTTAGGTAAGGATCTGTTTCGACACCTTCACTGTACAGCCGTTCACCATACAGAGTCTCGCCTTCGAGCTCGCACATATTTGAATAGCGATAGCCAAACCGTGATTTATCTCTAAAAAGAACGGTCTCACCTTTTACGCCAACCTTTGCGTCAAGCCATTCGACCTGCCGCGCGAACACAGCGCGAGCGGGGTTCGCGCGGCAGACGAAGTCTGCCACGCGTAAATTTGCCGGCTTGCCGCCCAAAAATCGAAGCAGGCCTTCGCATTGACAAGGGGTACCAATAAAGAGAACTTCACGTCCAGTTTTTAGTTGTTGTTTGACCTCGGGATACGCAGGGCCAATAACGCTCTGAACATATTTACTGTTGCGGAAGCGCCAAAGTTCATCAACGCTTTCCACAGAAAAATGTCCGACCTTAAGTCGCCCAGGGGCTCCTTCGGCTCGCACAAGCTGTTCACCGCGCAAATAACCTGCACCAAACACAATACCGCCGTTGGCAATCACGGCCTGAGCAAGGGCAGTGAAGGCTCCACCAGAAGTGCTTTCAGCAAGCACCTTTTGATCATTATGCTGGACTAGAAAGGCTCGTTGGGACTTAGGCTCGTCCTTATCAACATTAAGCACTGGGCAAGCCTTTTCGCATAATCCGCAATCAATACACTGGTCAGCATTGACTACGGGGTACTCGCAGCCCTCGGCGTCATATTCCATTGATATGCACTGCTTGGGACATTTTTGAGCACAAGCAGCGCAACCGCAGCATTTACTTTTGTCCGTGATGGAGATCATACTGTTCCCTACAACTCAAGAGCTGATTTAAGCCAATTGGCCGATTCATTCCTATACACATTAAGTCGTTGACGTACTGACACAAAGTCAATTTCATTTGCCATTGCGGCACGGAAAGCATCCTTCGATTCGCAAATACGATCGGAGTTTCCAAGGACACGCAACAATGTATCAATACGTGAGTTCGTAGACTGAGCACCCATATTCTCGTGGCGACGGAACGAGAAGAAGGGCACCTCAAAAATATTTGAGAAAACGCTTCCGTGGAAAGAGTCAGTACAGACATACGAAGCATGGGCAATCAAGTTGACCCACTCAGCCGGACCGGCTTCCCAAGGATAATAATCCGCGTAATCGTCATCAGCCTTAACATATTCATCGGGATGAGCAATGGCGACGATCTTCAAATTATGCTGCTTGGCAAGCTCTTGGGCACATTCACGATTCCATGCATTCTTACCCATGAAATAGCAGAAAACATAGGGCTCGTCAGGAACGTCAATCGAAGAGGAACAAGCAAGGCTTGCCCACTGATCTCTAGCCAGCAGCATCGTAGGGTCGCATACAACAGAGCATCGGACGCCCGTAGCTTTCTCTACCAAATCCGCTCCCGTATCCTCGCGAACAGAAATGGCCGAAAAATCGGAAAGAAAATCTTTTGTTTTACGAAGATATTTTTCAGAAAGGGAAGATACTCCAAAACTAGTGGAATAAGACACCTTGCGGACAGGAGGCTGCACGAAAGATAGTGTAAAGTACCTACCAGCAATGTTAACAGGCAGCCAAAGCTGATCGCTGCCAACAACAACGCTATCATAATCAGCCACAAGCGCCCCAAGTTCTTCAAACGAAGCGGCTTGAGGAGTAAAACTAAAATGTGTTGACTCGAAAGATGAAAATGCACTTTTCCTCTTTGCCATTTTCTTTCCAAAGTCAGCATCAAGCTTCTGCTTGATGCGATGCTTTACAAAACCCAGCTTTGCACGATAAAGATCTACATCAAATAGATGCTCAAGATAGTAATCATTGCGTCCTTCAGAAATAGCATGACCCAGGCCACGTTTATCAATAGTATTGACTTCAACTCCCAGCTCCTCAAGGGCACGCTGGGTCGCGTACGCCTGAAGAACGCTGCCAAAGTTGATTTTGTCATGACACGACGCGACTGCGACTCGCTTAGAACATGTAATAGTCAAGCTATCCCCTTAATCAACAGAACCTAAATAGGTCATATAACAATCCAATAACACTCTGGCCGCAGCATTAATTTCAAATACCTGCAAACCGGCATCGTCGCCAGGCGCGAAGACCTCTGTGCTCAACTCAATAAGTCTTTCGGCCCACTTTATACAGGAGCTAGAAAGTGATTCAAATTGCATCATGGATGTAACAGCGGTCTCAGAGGTAACGGTATCAGACGCAAGAATGGGTGTATGCGATGCCTGGCATTCAACTCCGACCATTGGGAGGCCTTCATACAGGCTCGGCAGGCAGAAAACATCAAATGCTCGATATAAAGATGCTGCGTCGCTTCTAGTGCCCAAAAACCGAACAGAATGGCTAATCCCCAGACAATCAGCTTGGTCCTTTATCTGTTCAACCAACGGACCAGAACCAACCAAAACTAAAACTGCATCATTACGAATCTTTAAAACCTGATCGAATATATTAAGCAAATATGAGTGATTCTTCTGCTCTGTAAAACGACCAATGTGCCCAATTAGAAGCTGTCCATCAGCAACACCAAGCGATCGCCGCGTCCTTAGGCGATCCTCATCATCTGGCGCGAAAACAGACAAGTCGACAGCATTACGCATGACTACAAATTGAGAACTCGATCCAAATAACCATTCACCAGCGAATTTACTACATGCAAAACGGTGAGTCGGATACCGGTTTGATTGCGTTTTCAGCACGGCCTTCAGGGCATTCTTGGCATACTCACCCCTACCACTCGTAGAGTGGCTATGGGCGATACGCACGGGGACACCCGCCTTCTTCGCAGCACGAAGAGGAAAGACCGAAAGCGCGTTGATGTGACTATGGACAATCTTCCAGCCCTCTTGCTTAAAGAGACGCTGAAGCTCTCGCTGGTATTCAGCTACATGCTGATAGGGCGGTATCTCAAAGACCCTGCCACCGAGCAATTCGATCTCGTCACGGGGAACAAGCGTCGAATCGGAATCAACAAGAAAGTCAAACTGCACTTTACCGCGATCGATGTGACGATAGTAATTCATAACGACAGCTTCGACGCCGCCACCAACCATCTTGCCAACAACCTGAGCCACCCTAACCGGTTCAGTCATTTAGCAAGCACCTCCACCGGTAAAGACCTCAACGACCGTGAGGAGAACAATCTTCAGGTCCGTGATGGGGCCGCGTTTGGCGATGTACTCGAGATCACGTCGGACCATGCCGTCGAAGTCGGTGTCGTTGCGGTCCGTCACCTGCCACCAGCCGGTGATGCCGGGCTTCACTGCCAAGCGTTGCAGGTCGTACTCCGTATACTCCGCAACCTCATTCGGCAGCGGCGGCCTGGGGCCAACCACGGACATCTGACCCAGAAACACATTCAGGAACTGCGGGAACTCGTCGATGGAGTGCTTTCGGATGAACTTACCGATCTTGGTGACGCGGGGGTCCTCCTTCATCTTGAACATGGCGCCGGCAATCTCGTTCTGCCCCTTTAACTCGGCGAGGCGCTCGTCGGCGTCTTTGTACATGCTGCGGAACTTCCACATGCGGAAGGTGGTCAGGCTGCCGTCGGGGCGGGTCTGACCAACGCGGATCTGGCTATAGAAAGGGCTTCCCTCGCTCTCCAGGCGGATGAGCGCCGCGAGCACCAGACTGGGGATCGCGATAGCGACGAGCGCGGCACCGCTGAACACGATGTCGAACGTGCGTTTCACGGCACGGTAGGCCAGGCACGAGCGGTCCCAGTCCATGATGGAATGCATGGCCCTGTAGCGGCCGGCGCCCTCACGCCGGTCCATCGCCTGAGCAATCAGCGCCGCCCCCGCGGGCGCATTGCTCTCTGTCATTTCCTTAGCAGCCACAGTCAAACTTACGTCCCCGTTCCCCAAGGATCCCCCAATCGGTAAATTCAAAAATGCGAACGAATAGCTGGTGCAACGTCTCCCTTACGTCTTGCTGGGAACGTCGAGTGGCAGCAGCTCCCTAAATGTGGAGTCACCCTCGCCCACGTCTACCAGGCACCAGCGCTTATGACGGTCGATCTTTTTAACTCGGGCCTCTTGCCCCACCAAGGGACCCTGCTCTATGTGCAACACGCCGTCTTCTATGCGCGCTACGCTGTTGCGCACCACGCCGTCGTCATCCAGCACGCTGCGATACCAGTCCTGCGCGTCGTCCGGCATGGGCATGTACGCCCGATCCCTACTGCCGGCGATGCGACAGCCAAAGCTCAACTGAGCCAAAGCCCTATCGAGCGCGGCGGCATCGTGCGTTGCGACGAAGAAATATTCCTTGTACATGGGTTTGGTCTGGAGCGACCAGGCGCCGTCCCGCTTAAACCAGAACTCCTTTTGCATCACAAAAGCGTCCTGCATCAGGTTGTGCGGGATAATGCGGCGAACCTTTTCGCAGGTCTCGCGCTCTTTTCCATTGGGGGTGTGGACCAGATACCAGCGGACGCGGCCGTGCTGGTTGTTGGTGCTGGCGCCGTTAAAAGCGCCCGGCAGCTGCTCTTGGCGCCGTGCCGTCTGTTCCATGTTCTCGCCCCCTCTTTTGGCTTTGCGATGCACGCAAATGCAGGGGCGTTTAGAACAGGCTTCTCGCTCGCAGCTAGGCGCAGTCGCAAAAGTACAGGTTTATTCATCTTTCGACAGACGACATTATACGAGCAATTAATCAGCGTTTGCCCAGATTACGCAAAATGTACTGCCAGTAGGTGCATCTCCATACCCCCCCTACAAAAACCTGTACCTTTTTGTGCAACAAAAAAAGCCGCTCAACCAGCGGCTTTTCTTATTTTGGTAAGAAAAAAGGCGACCGCCCTTTGTGGACGGTCGCCTTTGTTAATTGTTGTGCAGCTTGCCTTAGGCGCGAGTCTTGATCTCCTCGGTCACCTTGGCAACAAACTCGTCAACGCTCATCTGAACGGTCTCGTTGGAGCGATCGCGGACGGAGATGTTGCCGGCCTCGACCTCCTTCTCGCCCAGGATGAGCATGTAGGGCACGCGGTCGATGCTGCGGGCCTCGCGGATCTTATAGCCGATCTTCTCGTCGCGGTCGTCGCAGACCACGCGAATGCCGGCCTCCTCCAGCTTGGCGCAGACCTCGTGGGCGTAGTCGCGGCTCTTCTCAGAGACGGGAAGTGCCTTGACCTGCACGGGAGCCAGCCAGGTGGGGAACTTGCCCGCAAAGTGCTCGATCAGAATACCGATGAAGCGCTCGATGGAGCCAAAGCATACGCGGTGCAGCATGATGGGGCGCTTCTTGGTGCCGTCGGCGTCCACGTACTCCAGGTCAAAGTTGAGCGGCATCTGGAAGTCGAGCTGCACGGTACCGCACTGCCAGGTACGGCCGAGCGAGTCCTCCAGATGGAAGTCGATCTTGGGGCCGTAGAAGGCGCCGTCGCCCTCGTTGACCTCGTAGTCCATGCCCAGCTTCTCCAGAGCGGTGCGCAGGCCCTCCTCGGCGCGAGCCCAGTCCTCGTCCGAACCCATGGAGTCCTCGGGGCGGGTGGAAAGCTCAACGTGATACTTAAAGCCAAACTTCTGGTACACGGAGTCGATGAGGTTGACCACGCCCACGATCTCGTCGGTCAACTGGTCGGGACGCACAAACAGGTGGGCGTCGTCCTGGTTAAAGCAGCGCACGCGGAACAGGCCGTGCAGGGCGCCGCGCAGCTCGTGGCGGTGCACCAGGCCAATCTCGCCGGCGCGAATGGGCAGCTCGCGATAGGAGTGCGGCTTGGAGGCGTACACCAGCACGCCGCCCGGGCAGTTCATGGGCTTAATGCAGTACTCTTCGTCGTCGATGACGGTGGAGTACATGTTGTCCTTGTAGTGGTCCCAGTGGCCCGAGGTCTTCCACAGCTGCTTGTTCATGATGAGCGGCGTGGAGATCTCCACGTAGCCGGCCTTGTGGTGGATCTCGCGCCAGTAGTCCAGCAGCGTGTTCTTAAGGATCATGCCGTTGGGCAGGAAGAACGGGAAGCCGGGGGCCTCGTCGCGCATCATAAAGAGGTCCATCTCGCGGCCGATCTTGCGGTGGTCGCGCTTCTTGGCCTCCTCCAGCATGTGCATGTGCTCGTCGAGCTCTTCTTTGGTGGCAAAGGCGACGCCGTTGATGCGGGTGAGCATCTTGTTGTCCTTGTCGCCCTTCCAGTAGGCGCCCGAGACGCCGGTGAGCTTAAAGGCCTTCAGCGCCTTGGTGTAGCAGATGTGGGGGCCGACGCACATGTCGATGTAGTCGCCCTGCTGGTAGAAGGTGATGCGGGCGTCGTCGTCCAGGTCGCCGATGTGCTCGACCTTGTACTTCTCGCCGCGCTCCTCCATAAGGGCGATGGCCTCGGCGCGGGGCTTCTCAAAGACGGTGAACTTGAGGTTCTCCTTGACGATCTTTTTCATCTCGGCCTCGATCGCGGGGAAGTCGTCCTCGCTGATCTTGACGCCCTCGGGCAGGTCGACGTCGTAATAGAAGCCGTTGTCGGTCGCGGGGCCGTAGGCAAAGTCGGCCTCGGGGTACAGGCGCTTGATGGCCTGCGCCATGATGTGCGCGGCAGAGTGGCGGATGACGTGCGTGACCTCGTCCTGCGGGAGCTCGGCCACCGAACCGTCATTGTAGAGTGCCTTCATGGGTATGTTTTCTCCTCTCGGATGCCTGATGCAAGTGCGTGCGATGCGCTCGGCGTTTTAACTTGCATCATTATAGGCAGGTTGCCTTGGTATACAAGCGCCCGCCGCACCTTAATGGCACGGCGGGCGATTTTCTACGCATGCTTCATCGTGTGGGGCGGGGTGTGGGGCGCGCATGGCTTGCGGCGTGCCCGTGGCTTGCGGCCGGCCCGGCGATGGATGCGTTACTGGATGCGAGTTCGGCAGTAGGGGCAGACCTTCCAGTGCGCATCGAGCGGGCGATGGCAGCTGGGGCAGACATTGCGAACCTGGGTATCGCACACCGGGCAGACGACGAAGTCCTTCTCGATGGGCGCGCCGCACTGCGGGCAGGTGCCGTACTGGGCAAGCTGGCGCTCGCGCAGGGCCATGTCCAGCTCCTGCTCCTCGCGGTCAGACGCGTAGGAGTGCGGGCGCAGGACCAGGTAGGCAATGAGGCCCACAAACGGGATGAGGGCGATGATGCCCCATGCCACGTAGGCGCTGGCGCCGCGGCGGCGAGCGTCGATGAACACATAGACGACCGACAGCACATACAGGGCGATGATAAAGCCAACAAAGGCATAGACGACGCCCATAAGCTGCGGCGACATGAGCTCGGAGATGTACTTGGACATTACGGGTACCTTTCGGAATATTAACAGTTCGGTCAAGTTTACCACGGGGTTTGTTTATATGGGACTACGGCTAGGTACGGGGCTGGCGCGGACACAAACATCTCAATCTGTAACAGGTGGGAGCGGAAACCGGGTCTAGATGTTACAGATTTAGACGAACGGAGGGCCCGCCAGACTAACGTCTCAATCTGTAACATCTGGAACCCAAATCCTCGTCTAACTGTTACAGGTCGAGACGAACGGTTGCCGTAGTTGTCGGTAGACGAGGTTGTCGACGTTGCCGGGTCTCCCCTCGTCTGCCGTTGGCGGGTGCTGCGGGGCTGTTCGCCGCATTGCCGCCGCTCTGGGGGTGTGTAGACCGTAGGATAGTCTTATTGACAGCCTGTCAACTCGTCTGGGAGGCACTGTGACAGAAACGTTTGATATCGCGATTGTCGGCTCGGGCATTACCGGGTGCGCCATCGCGCGGCAGCTCGCGCGGTTTGACCTGTCCATTTGCGTGATCGAGGCAGCAAACGATATCGCGCTGGGGGCTTCGAAGGCCAACGGCGGTCTGATGCACGCCGGCTACGATCCGGTGCCGGGCACGGTTAAGGCGCAGGTCAACGCCCGTGGCTGCGAGTTGTACGGTACGTGGGCGCAGGAGCTGGGCTTTCTGTTCTGCCGCACTGGGTCGATGGTGTTGGGCTTTAACGACGAGGACCGCGCACATCTGGAGCGGCTGCGATGCAATGGCCTTGCCAACGGTGTGCCCGAGCTGTCGATCGTCGGACCCGACCGCATCCACGAATTAGAGCCGCGCGCCAGTGCCGATGCAACGTGTGCGCTGTGGTGCCCCTCGACTGGGTTTGTCGACCCGTTTGACGTTGCCATCACCGCGCTGGAGAACGCCGTGGCCAACGGGGTGACGTTTATGCGGTCCGCGCCGGTGGTGGCGATTGAGGTCGCGGGCTCGGGCGACGACGCGCGCTTTACGCTGGCGACCCCCGCTGGCAACGTGCGCTGCCGCTACCTGATCAACGCCGCGGGCAACGGCGCCGCCGTCATCTCGCATATGGCGGGCGCCGAGGAGTTCCAGATGGTCTGGCGTCAGGGCAACATCGTGGTGCTGGACAAAGAGCCGCGCACGCTCATGCCGCTCTACCCCGTGCAGACGCCGGTGTCGAAGGGCGTTATCGTGACGGGCACCGTGCACGGCAACACCGTGATCACCGCAACCGCCGCTGTACGCGAGCCGGGCGACACGCAGACCTATGCGAGCGATGTGAACGCGCTGCTGACCGGTGCGCGCAAGCTGGTGCCCGATCTGGATACGCGCCGCGTGGTGCGCGCATTTGCCGGCGAGCGTCCGGTCATTCAGGGAACGAACGACTTCTTTATTGGACAGTCGGCCGTGGTGCCGGGGCTTTTCCAGGCGGCGGGCATTCAGTCGCCGGGTGTGGCAAGCGCGCCGGCCATTGCCGAGCGCATGGAGCTTGTGATGCGCGAGGCGGGCGTGGAGCTGCACGAGCGGGAGGACTGGAACCCAATTCGCCGCGCGCCGGACGACTTTGACCGCGCACCGCTGGCGCGCAAGGAGGAGCTGATCGAGTCCGATCCCACGTGGGGACAGATCGTCTGCCGCTGCGAGACGGTGCCCGAGGCCGAGATCGTGGCCGCGATTCGGCGCCAGCCGGGCGCAGTTTCGGTCGAGGGCGTCAAGCGTCGTTGTCGTGCCGGCATGGGTCGGTGCCAGAGCGGCTTTTGTCAGAGCCGTGTGGTGGCGATTCTTGCGCGCGAGCTGGGCTGCGATTCCAGCGAGGTGTTGTTGGAGGACGCAGGTTCTTGGCTGGTTGAAGGACCGCTGAAGGGGGTGCGCTAGGATGGCAGAATTCAAATCGAACGCGATTGATTGCAGCGTCGTAGAAGCCGTACAAACGCAAGCCTTCGACGTTGTCGTCATCGGAGGCGGCCCCGCTGGCATGGCGGCCGCGCTTGCCGCGCATAAGGCAGGTGCACGCGTGGCCATCGTGGAGCGCGAGCAGCACCTGGGCGGCATCCTCCGCCAGTGCATCCACCCCGGCTTTGGCCTATCGCACTTTAAACAGGAGCTCACCGGTCCCGAGTACGCGCAGCGCTTTATCGACCAGGTGCACGCAACCGACATTGCGCTGTTCCTGAACAGCATGGTGCTTGGGATTGATTCAGGCGAGCTTACGGAAGACACCGCGGTCCATACCGTCACGCTCATGAGCCCTGCCGGCATGCTGCAGCTCACCGGGCGCGCGATCGTCCTTGCCATGGGCTGCCGCGAGCGCACGCGCAGCGAGATCAAGATTCCCGGCAGTCGTCCCGCCGGCGTGTTTACGGCGGGCCTGGCGCAGCGATACATCAATATCGAGAACCTCAAACCCGGCTCGTGCGCCGTCATTTTGGGTTCGGGCGATATCGGGCTGATCATGGCACGTCGCTGCACGCTCGAGGGGATTTCGGTCGAGGGCGTGTACGAGCTCATGCCGTACGCCAACGGTCTGCGCCGCAACGTCAAGAACTGTCTGGACGATTTTGGCATTCCGCTGCACCTGTCCACCACCGTCACACGTGTGATTGGGCGCGACCGAGTTGAGGCCGTCGAGGTAAGCCAGGTCGACGAGCACCTGGCGCCCATTCCGGGGACCGAGCGCATTGTTCCGTGCGACACGCTACTGCTTTCGGTGGGTCTGATTCCCGAAAACGAGCTTTCGGTTGCCGCAGGCGTCAAGCTTGACCCACGCACGCGCGGTGCCGTAGTAGATCAGAGTCTCCAGACAGGCGTGCCGGGCATCTTTGCCTGTGGCAACGTACTGCACGTACACGACCTGGCCGACAACGTGACGACCGAGTCCGAGAGGGCTGGCGCAGCTGCAGCGGCGTACGCGCTGGGGACCGACGCGGGCACCGTTCCGAACTGCGAGCTCACCGTCTCCCCTGCCGGCATCGCGGGCTACGCGCTGCCGGGGCGCATGACGTCTGTGGCGCTCACCAAACTCAACTTCCGCGTGCGCCGACCGGTCGATACCGCCCGCGTACGGATCCTGGCCAACGGCGAGGAGCTGTTCGTCGGCAAGGTCCGAGCGTTTAAGCCGAGCGTTATGGAAAGCTTCCCGCTACCGGCAAAGGTTATTCAGCGCGCACTCGACCTAGGTGCTAGCGAAATTGTCCTGTCCGTCGATCCCGTTGAGGAGGCGTAAAACCATGAGCACGAACGCGATCGAGACGCTCAAGTTCAACTGCACGACCTGCCCATCCGAATGCCTTCTGACCGTAGAGGTAGAGCGTGACGCAGACGGCGCCGTGGCAGAGGTGCGCTCCGTGGCCGGCAACGGCTGCCTGCGCGGTGATAAGTTCGCACATCAGGAGCTCACCTGCCCCATGCGCGTACTCACCACCACCGTTGCCGTATCCGGCGGCGACGAGGCGCTGCTGCCTGTGCGCACGGCTGAGGCCATCCCGCTAGCACTCCACGCCCAAGCCATGAACTTCATCCGCGGCCTAGTCGTCAACGCCCCCATCCGCATGGGCGACGTCGTGCTAGAGAACCTCCTAAACACCAACATCAACCTAATCGCCAGCATGGACATCGACCGAGCCCAAGTAGCCAATTAGGGACGGAGCTCTTTTAGCTACCCCGCCATCCACCCCACCCCTCCTCAATTGCGGTGAAATAGTTCCTGATTTCCGCCAAAACCCCGGCATCCAGGAACTATTCCACCGCAACTATCCTTGGAATCGGTATTCAGCTTGTGCCTACTTTAGTGCCATTTCAAAACTATGCCGGATTACGGGGCCGATTCGGAGACCCCCATCCATACCGGCAGTTTTCGATTTTTGATAAGCCGTCTACCTGCGGTTTTAATTTCGCGATTTTACCCATGGTCAAGTAATACAGGTCCAGCCCCGTAATCCGCCATACTTTTGAAAGCAGCCCATTTGGGACGGGCCCCTTATGACCACTTTTGCCCGCACGCTTGCCAGGCTGGCCATGCCAAGGAGTGTCCCAAGGTGCCGGCATAAAAGGAACGTCCCCAACTGCCGGGCTTGGGATACCATGGTGGCACCCTAGCGAAAGGACGATGTATGGCACATGTCGATGACCAGCGTGTGGCGCACGTGCTTGATGCGCTCGAGGCTCAACACCCCGGCGCACAGCTGCTCGTAAACGACCCGTGGTCGATTTACTATCTGACCGGTTTTTATGCCGATATGTTCGAGCGTTTTTGCGGCGTGCTGCTCGCACGCGATAGCGAACCTGTGATCTTGGTCAACGCGCTGCATCAGCTGCCCGAGTACGACAATGCCCGCGTGGCCTATCACACCGATACTGACGTCGTGGCCGACGCCATCGTTCGCGAGGTCGACCCGAACAAACCGCTCGGCATCGACACCGTCATGCGTTCCGGCTTTTTGATGCCACTCATGGAGCGCCACGCAGCCAGCGAGTTTTTCCTGGGCGACTTTGCCGTCACCGCCGCGCGCACCCACAAGGATGCCGCGGAGCAGGAGCTCATGCGCGTGTCCTCGGCCGCCAACGACGCTGTGATGGCCGACACTATCAAGCTCGTTCACGAGGGCGTGACGGAACGCGAAATTGCCGACCAGATGCTCGGCCTGTATCGCAAGCACGGCTGCGAGGGCTTTAGCTTTCCGCCCATCGTGAGCTTTGGTGCTAACGCCGGCGACCCGCACCACGAGCCCGACGACACCGTACTCAAGCGCGGCGACGTGGTGCTGTTCGACATTGGCGGACGCCATCGCAACTACTGCTCGGACATGACGCGCACGTTCTTTTGGGGCGAGCCGGACGCGGAGACGGCGCGCATCTACGATATCGTGCGCCGCGCCAACGAGGCCGCCGAGGCGCTCATCGCGCCAGGCGCACGCATGTGCGACCTAGACCGTGCCGCGCGCGACGTGATTGAGGACGCTGGCTACGGCAAGTACTTCACGCATCGCCTGGGCCACTCGATCGGCCTGCAGGACCACGAGCCAGGCGACGTCTCGCTCGTCAACGAGCAGGTCGTTGAACCGGGCATGACGTTCTCCATCGAACCGGGCATCTACCTCCCCGGCCGCACCGGAGTCCGCATCGAGGACTTGGCCCTAGTTACCGAGTCCGGCGTCGAGATTCTCAACGCCTACCCCCACGATCCGGTCCGCCTAGACTAGCCAATGTGACAAAGGGACAGCCCCTTTGTCACATTGCGATTACGCCGCGCCACGAAAACGGCCCATCTACTACGTTTAACCCGCATGGGTCGACCATAACCGAGTTTTCGCAAAATACGCAAGCCGTCTACCTGCGGTTTTAATTTCGCGATGTTCCGTATGGTCGGGGGTAACCGGTCAAACGTAGTAGATAGGCCCATTTCGTGGCAAGCGAGTCAACTCAGGGCACAGGGTAGCAAAAAGCCCCGTCCCAAATTGACTGCTTTTGAGTTGCGGTGATATACGGACTGTTTGGGGCTCCTGGCTTGTAAAACAGTCCCTATTTCACCGCAACTGATGAGGGGATGGGTTAGCGGAGCAGACCGGCTACTTCGCCGGCTAGGGTAATGGTGCCGGCGGCTACGAAAGGCTCGCCGGCGGCATCGAGGGCCGCGAGGGCCTCGGAAACGCTGGGGTATACGCCCGCAAGCTTATCAGCATCAACGAGGGCGGCGAGCTCCTCTGCCGGCAGGGCGCGATCGGAATCGGTCTGGGTCACGACCACGCGGGGGAACGCCGGAACCAAAACGTCAACGATACCCGCCACGTCCTTATCGGCCAGCGCGGCGCACAGCAGCGTGGGGCGATTCTCTACGCAGGGATCGATCTCGTCCAGCGCGCTCACAAAGTTCTCGCAGCTCTGAGGGTTATGGCAGGCATCAATCAACTTGAGCGGATCAGTTCCCAGCACATCAAATCGGCCCGGTGTGGGGCAGCCCATAAGCGAAGCATCCAGTGCCTCGTGGTCGAGCTCGCGGCCCAGATAGCCCTCGCACAGCATAATCGCGCACGCAGCATTCTGCGGCTGATACGCCGGCTTGACCATGCTCGACGTATAGATCGCACGCGGCGTGGTGCAGCTAAACTCAACCGTATCGCCCACGTGCTCCGGCACCTTGGTCGTGGCATGGTTCACCACGAGCGGCACGATGCCGCACGCACGGCAGCGAGCATCCATTACGCGCTGAACGCTCGACTCGTGCGTACCCTCACCCAGCACAACCAGACGTCCGGGCTTGATGACCGCAGCCTTCTCCCCCGCAATGGCCTCGAGCGTATCGCCCAAAATACGTGTGTGATCGAGCCCAATGCCCGTAATGGCGACGACGACAGGATCGGTCGCACTCGTGGCGTCCCAGCGCCCGCCCATGCCGACCTCGAGCACGGCAACATCCACCGCGGCCTCGGCAAACACTACAAGTGCGGCAGCCGTCAGCAGGTCAAACGGCGTGATGGAATAGGCGCGCTCCCCCGCCGCCACACGGCGCGCATTCACACGACGCCCCGCCTCGACAGCTGCCGAAACGCCACGGGCAAAGGCCTCGTCGCTCACAACGTGGCCGTCAACCTCCATGCGCTCGGGATGGCGCACCAGCTGCGGTGACGTATACAGCGCGGTCTTGAGCCCCTCGCCGCGAAGGATAGCAGCTGAAAAACGCGTGGTCGAAGTCTTGCCATTGGTACCGGCGACCTGAATGCAATCAAAATACTCATCCGGACGCCCCAGTTCATCGAGCATATCGATAACCGTCTCGAGTAGAGGACCAGCATCCCCAGAAATCCGCCCCGTATCAGCAGCAATCCCCACAGCCTCATCAAACGAAAGCAGCTCAAACGAGAACGGCACAGAATACGACCCCGAACGCTTAGGCATAACCCAAAGTCCCCTCAACATAAAAAGAGGCCCGAATCAACAACGAGCCCCTCCCATACAAAATATCAGCCAAACACCGCTTTGCAGCAAGATCAAGGCCACAACCCAGTGGTTCTAACCTACCAGATGCAAACAACCACGTAAACGAACTAGGAGCGGCCCGACGCTTTGCTCGATACAAGTTCCGCACGCAAAGGACAGCACTTAACGTGCTGTCCGTCTTGCGCAGGACTGTCCGCAGTAGCGAGCAAAGCGTCGGGACGCGCCCCTCAGTAAGATCTACGAGAAGTCAGCAACCTGAGCAGTCAGCGCCGCCAAGATCTCCTTGAGCTCAGCTGCACGGTCCCTCTTCTTCTGGACCACCGCAGGCGCGGCCTTAGCCACAAAGCCCTCGTTCGCGAGCGTCTTCTCGCAGCCGGCGAGCTCCTTCTGAGCCGCGGCAATCTCCTTCTCCAGGCGTGCCTTCTCGGCCGAAAGGTCGACCTTGCCCTCGAGCACCACAAAGACCTCGACGCCGCTATCGACCACGGCAATGCTCGCGGCCGGCTTCTCAACGTCGGTGCCCATGACCAGCGAGGCAGTGTTTGCCAGCGGCTCGATGGTCGAACGCAGACTCTCGAGCTTCTCGATGTCCTCGGCACCGGCGCGCACGACCACGTCGAGCTCGGCCTTGGGGCTCAAGCGATAACGCGAACGCGTGGCGCGGGCGGCGGACACGACGGTGCGGCACAGCTCAAACGCGCGCTCGGCGTCCTCGTCGACATACTTGGCGTAGTCGGCGGGCTCGGGCCACTTGGCGATCATGAGCGCCTCGGCGCGGTCAACGTTGCCCTCGGCGTCCAGGTCGAGCACGCTCGCCGGCATGTTGTCCCAGATCTCCTCGGTGACAAACGGCATAAGCGGGTGCATCAGGCGAATGGAGGTATCAAGCACAAAGATCAGGTTGCGCTGAGCCTGCAGGCGGCCCTCGCCCTTCAGGCGGGCCTTGGTGACCTCGACGTACCAGTCGCAGACCTCATTCCAGAAGAACTGCTGCACGCCGCGGGCCATGTCGCCAAAGGTGTAGTTCTCGATGCCCTCGGTGACCATCTTCACGGCCTTGGCCAGGCGGCTGAACATCCAGGCGTCGGCCGGCGTCTCCACGACGGGCTCGCCGGGCGTGTAGCCCTCCATGTTCATGAGGAGGAAGCGGCTGGCGTTCCAGATCTTGGTCACAAAGCTCTTGGCCTGGTCGGTACGCGGACTGTCGATGAGCTTCTTGGTCTTCTTGTCGATGTTCGCGTCAAACTTAACATCCTGGTTGTTGGTGCACAGCGTGAGCAGGTTGTAGCGCATGGCGTCGGCGCCGTACATGCCAATGAGGTCCATGGGGTCAACGCCGTTGCCCTTGGACTTGGACATGCGGCTGCCGTCCTTGGCAAGGATCGTCGGGTAGATGACGACGTCCTTAAACGGTACCTCGTCCAGGAAGTACAGCGAGCTCATGACCATGCGAGCGACCCACAGCGCGATGATGTCGCGCGCGGTGACGAGCGCCGTCGTGGGGTGATGGCCCTCGAGCAGCTCCGGCTTTTGCGGCCAGCCCTGCGTGGCAAAGGTCCACAGCTGCGAGCTAAACCAGGTGTCCAGCACGTTCTCGTCCTGATGCACGTGATGGCCGCCACACTTGGGGCACACGTCGGTGTCCTCGGTCAGGGCGTCCTCCCAGCCACAGTCCTCGCAGTAGAACACGGGGATTCGGTGGCCCCACCACAGCTGACGGCTGATGCACCAGTCCTTGAGGTTCTCCATCCAGGTGGTGTAGGTCTGCGTCCAGCGCGCGGGGTGGAAGGTGACCTTGCCGGAGTTGACGGCGTCGAGCGCCGGCCCCTTGAGCTTGTCAACGGCGACGAACCACTGCTCGGACAGCCACGGCTCAAGCGCGGCGTCGCAACGGTAGCAGTGCATGACGGAGTGGTCGTGGTCCTCGACGTGGTCGAGCAGGCCGTGCTCCTCAAACCACTTAATGACGGCCTCACGGCACTCCTCGCGGGTCATGCCGGTGAACTCGCCATAGCCCTCAACGACCACCGCGTGCTCATCGAAAATGTTGATCTGCGGCAGGTCGTGAGCCTGACCCATGGCGTAATCGTTGGGGTCGTGGGCCGGGGTGACCTTAACGAAGCCGGAACCGAAGTTGGCGTCGACGTGCCAATCCTCAAAAATGGGGATCTCTCGGTCGACGATGGGGAGCTTGACGGTCTTACCCACAAAGGCGGCCTTCTCGGGATCCTTCGGGGAGACGGCAACGCCCGTGTCGCCGAGCATGGTCTCGGGACGCGTGGTGGCGACGACGATGTAGTCCTGGCCGTTAACCGGCTCGGTCAGCGGGTAGCGCAGGTGCCACAGATGGCCCTTCTCGTCCTTGTACTCGGCCTCGTCGTCCGAGATGGCGGTGGTGCAGTTGGGGCACCAGTTGACGATGCGCTTGCCACGGTAGATCAGGCCGTCGTGGTACCAGTCGCAGAAGACCTTGCGCACGGCCTGGGCGTAGTCCTCGTCCATGGTGAAGCGCTCGTTGTCGAAGTCGACGGAGCAACCCATGCGCTTGATCTGCTCGACGATGATGCCGCCGTACTCGTGGGTCCAGTCCCAGCAGGCGTCGACAAACTTATCGCGACCGATCTCCAGGCGGCTGATGCCCTCGCTCTTGAGCTTCTTGTCGACCTTGGTCTGCGTGGCGATACCGGCGTGATCGGTGCCGAGCACCCAGCGCGTGGACTTACCGCGCATGCGAGCCATACGAATGATGGCGTCCTGGATGGAGTCGTCGGTAGCGTGGCCCATGTGGAGCTTGCCAGTCACGTTGGGAGGCGGAATGGTGACGGTGCAGTCGCCCACGCCCTCACGGCGCTTGTAATAGCCGCCGTCGAGCCACTTCTGCAGGATCGCCGGCTCGTTGGTCGACGGATCGTAATTCTTGGGCATCTCTTCCATATATCTCTCCCTGTCCCGCCGGGGAGGAATGTAGGCCCGATTTTCGCTCGGTCAAGTCCTGGCTCGCGCGAAGACCACATTAAGTGGTCTTCGGCTCGTGCGGAATCTACGAAAATCGGGCCTACATTCCTCCCCTTAGGTATCGATTACTTCAGTCTGATATGACTTCGCTGAGGCTTAAACAAACACACAGAATAACACAGGTAGTTGGGGTTATTGCGTATATATAAAATAGCCTCCGACCGCGGGTGGTCGGAGGCTATTTGCAAGCACGTTTTTGGCTGGTTTACCCGTAGATGCGCTGGGGCTGCTCTTCGCCCTTTACGGAGGCTTCGGTCACGATGACCTTGGAAACGCCTTCCTCGCTGGGGAGGTCGAACATCGTCTGCTGCAGCACGTCCTCGCAGATGGCGCGCAGGCCGCGGGCGCCGGTCTTGCGGGCAAGCGCCATGCGGGCAATCTCGTGCAGGGCGGCGTCCTCAAACTCAAGATCGACGTCCTCGAGCTGGAACATCTTGCGGTACTGGCGCACCACGGCGTTCTTGGGCTCGGTCAGGATTGACACCAGGTCGTCCTCGTCGAGCGCCTGCGTCTGGGTGACGACGGGCGTACGACCCACGAACTCGGGGATCATGCCAAAGGCGTTGAGGTCCTGCGGGAGCACCTGACGCAGCAGGTCGTTCTCGTCGACCGAGGTGGGGCCGGCGATCTCGGAGTTAAAGCCCACGCCCTTGTTGCCCACGCGATCGGCGATGATCTTATCCAGACCCACAAAGGCACCGCCGCAGATGAACAGGATGTTGGTCGTGTCGATCTGCAGCAGCTCCTGCTGGGGATGCTTGCGGCCGCCGGTGGGCGGAACGCTGGCAACCGTGCCCTCAAGAATCTTAAGCAGTGCCTGCTGAACGCCCTCGCCCGAGACATCACGGGTGATGGAGAGGTTCTCGGCCTTGCGGGCGATCTTGTCGATCTCGTCCACGTAGATAATGCCCACCTGCGCGCGCTCGATATCGCCATCGGCGGCGTTGATGAGCTTGAGCAGGATGTTCTCAACATCCTCGCCCACGTAACCTGCCTCGGTAAGCGCGGTGGCGTCGGCGATGGCAAACGGCACCTCTAGGATGCGCGCGAGCGTCTGGGCGAGCAGGGTCTTACCGGTACCGGTGGGACCGAGCAGCAAAATATTGGACTTGGCGAGCTCCACCTCGTCCATATCATCGTCGAGCTGCGAATCCAGACCGTCGTCAAAGGCCGAAAGCGCAGCGCCGCCCTCGATGACGCGGCGATAGTGATTGTACACGGCAACCGACATGGCGCGCTTGGCGTCCTCCTGGCCCATGACATAGGCCGAAAGCTCGTCATAGATCTCGTGCGGCGTCGGCACATGCGTAATGACCTGACGGTCGTCCTCGAGCTCAAAACCCTCGGTCTCGGGGTCCACGGCGGGCTGGGATGCAGCCTGGCCGTGGTCGTTGAGGAAGCCCGGCAGCTTGCCGTTGCGGGCAGCGTCCATAAAGTCCGAAGCCAGCGACTCCTCCAGAATCTCGGAACAGGCGGCGACGCACTCGTCGCAGATAAAGATGTTGGTCGGGCCCTTTACGAGACGGCGGACCTGACCCTGCTCTTTTCCGCAGAAGGAGCAGCGGATGGGGTTGCCGTTCTCGTCAAAGTTGTCCTGCATGTTTCCTGCCATCCTAGGCGTCCTTCGCGGCGAGATCGCGCGAGGTGACGATACGGTCGATCAGACCGTAGTCGAGGGCCTCGGAAGCGGTCAGGTAGTTGTCGCGCTCGGTATCGGCCTGGACCTTCTCGATGGGCTGGCCCGAGGCGTCGGACAGAATCTGGTTGAGCTCGCGCCGGGTCTTCTTGATCTCCTCAGCCACGATCTCGATCTCGGTCTGCTGACCCTGGGCACCGCCGCTGGGCTGGTGAATCATGACCTTGGAGTGCGGCAGGCAGAAGCGCTTGCCCTTAGCGCCGGCCGAAAGCAGCACGGCGGCCATGGACGCAGCCATACCGACGCAAATGGTGGAGACCTGCGGCTTGATAAAGTTCATAGTGTCCAGAATCGCCAGGCCGGAGTAGACCTCGCCACCGGGCGAATTGATGTAGAGCGAGATATCCTTCTCGGCATCCTGGCTCTCAAGATGCAGCAGCTGGGCAACGACCAGGTTGGCGCTGACGGAGTTGATCTCCTCGCCCAAGAAGATGATGCGGTCGTTGAGCAGGCGCGAATAGATATCGTAGCTGCGCTCGCCGCGCGGCGTCTGCTCGATAACGTATGGCACGAGGGCGGAATCGAACTTGGCGATCATACGCATCTCCATTTCTCTCTTGCGGACCAAATTGGTTCTAGATAAACGTACGGTGCCCGCATGCTATGCATTGGCTGGCACCGTACGAAGCAACCGGATAACCGGTGTATAACTTTACCCCATCACGGACGCATCCATGCGCTCGCGGGAAAGGTGGCGAGAATTACTCGGCGTCCTTGGCGGTCTCGTCGACCTCGGTCACCTTGGCGTTCTCGACCAGGTGGTCGACGGCCTTGGAGCGACGGATGGACTCGCGGACGGCAGGCATGCGGCCATCGGCGATGAACTCGGCCTTGGAAGCCTCGACGTCCTTGACGCCGGCCTTCTCGAACTCGGCGTTGATGTCGTCCTCGGTGACCACGATCTTGAGCTCACGGGCGAGGGCGTCGAGAGCCAGGGACTCACGGGCGACGTCGTTGGCCTGCTTGTGCAGGTCGCCGATGAACTGCTCCATGGTCAGGCCAGAAGCGGGCAGCCAGGTGTCCAGCGTCATGCCGCGGGAAGCGAGGTTGGACAGGAAGTTCTGGCCAAGCTCCTCAAAGACGGACTGCTCGTAGTCGGCATCCATCTCGTCGAGCTGCAGACGCTCGGCGAGAGCGGAGACGCAACGGTTCTCCTTCTCGGCCGGCAGGCGGGAAGCCTTGTCCTGCTCGATCTCGAGCTTGATGGCGTCGCGCATGGCGTCGATGCTGTCGAAGCCGAAGTCGGACTTGACGAGCTCGTCGGTGAGCTCGGGGGTGTTGCGGACCTTGATGCCCTTGACGGTGACCTCGACAGTGTGGGTCTCGGCCTCCTCGCCCTCCTCGACCTCGTCGGTCCAGGTGACGGTCTTGACGTCGTCAACGTTGGCGCCGATCAGAGCCTCGTTGAACTCCTTGGGGTTGCTGTCGCTACCGGCGATGAGCATGCGGCCCTCGGCGGCGAAGTTGTCGGCGTTCTCGACGGCCTTGAGGTCGACAGTGACGTAGTCCTCGGCCTCGACGGCGCGGCCCTCGACGTCCTCGAAGGTGGCACGGTAGTTGAGGAGCATCTCGACCTGGTTGTTGATCTCGGACTCGGTGACCTCCGCAGGAGGCATCTCGATCTCGACAGCGTCGAAGGAGGAGAGCTCAGCAGCAGGACGCAGGGAGAACTCGACGGTGTAGGTGTAGTCCTCGTGATCCTTGGCGAGGTCGAGCTCCTTGTAGTCACCGTTCTTGGTGGGGACGATGTCCAGCTCGTTGAGGACGGCGGGCTCGTTGGCGGCGATCAGGTCGTTGGTGGCCTGAGCGAGGGTAGCCTCGGCGCCAAGAGCGGAGTCGATGACCGGACGGGGGGCCTTGCCGGCACGGAAGCCCGGGAAGCGGTACTTCTTGGCGGTGTCCTTGTAGGCCTTCTTAATCGCGGCGTCGACGTCGGCGGCCGGGATGGTGACCGTAGCGGTGAGCTTGGCGTCCTTGACGTCAGAAGCGGTGATGTTCAACACGTTCCTCCTCATACTGCCCAGCTTATCTGAGGTGCTGGTACCTTTATGCAACAAAGAGTCGCGACGGCAGGAGCCGACGCAGGTGCGTTGGTGCGGGCGAAAGGACTCGAACCTTCACGGGAATCCCACCAGAACCTAAATCTGGCGCGTCTACCAATTCCGCCACGCCCGCATGAGCGCACAGACTAGGAATGATAGCAGATACGAACGACAAGCGCACGCACACCTTTTGCAGGCTCACGACCTCACCACGAGTGCAAGACAACAGAGGCGGCTGCCACCCTCCCCTCTATGAGTTGCGGTGAAATAGTTCCTGTTTGGGGCTCCAGTCCTCCAAAACAGGAACTATTCCACCGCAACTTCGATGGGACCCGGCAGTCTGGCGGTGCCGGCCATGCGCCGGAAAGCGCGTCCCGGTTTGGGGCCTCGGAATGGGATGCGGCTTCCGCTATAGCCATCAACCGGAAACTGCAACCCGTTTTGAGCCCCTATTCCGGGATGCACTTTCCGCCAAGGGCCTCAAACGGAAACTGCAGCCCACAATTCGGTCGAAAAGTGGGCTGCAGTTTCCCAGGGCTAGGCAAAGAGCGGCGGATGCGTCGCCTCGTCTACTCCCCCAGCAGGGCCTTCTCGGGCGTGATCGGCAGCGAGCGCACCTGGTGTCCTGTGGCGTGTGCCACGGCCGAGGCAACGGCGGCGAGCGGCGTGTTGATGACGACCTCGCCGATCGACTTGGCGCCAAACGGGCCCGTCGGCTCGTAGCTCGGCTCAAAGGCCACGCGAATGCTGCCGATATCCAGGCGCGTGGGCAGCTTGTAGCTCATAAAGTTGCCGGTGCGCAGGCGACCGCGGTCGTCATGCTCGACAATCTCGTAGAGCGCGTGGCCGATACCCTGGGCAATGCCGCCCTCGGCCTGGACGCGCGCGAGCGCCTCGTTGATAACGGTGCCGCAGTCCACAGCCGCCACGTAGTCCACCACGGTCACCTTGCCGGTGGCCTTGTCGACCTCGACCTCGGCAATGCCGGCCATAAACGGCGGGGGCGAAACGGGCAAGCAGGCAGAGGCATGCGAGGTGAGCGCGTCGCCGCCCGCGATGTTCTTTACGCACAGGTTGGCAAAGTCGCGCAGCGTGAGGTAGCGGTTCTGCTCGCGCGCGGCACGTTCGTCGGACAGGCGCACGTACTGGCCATCGAAGACCACGTCGGCGGCGTCCACGTCCCACATCTGGGCGGCCTTGGCGCAGATCTTCTCGCGCAGCTCGGTCGCGGCGTTCTTGGCGGCAAGGCCCGTCACGTACGTGCCCGAGCTCGCGTACGAGCCGGCGTCGAACGGCGACACGTCGGTGTCCACGCCGCGCACCACGATCAGCGAACTCTCCACGCCCAGCTCCTCGGCGGCAATCTGCGCCAGGATCGTGTCGACGCCCATGCCGTTATCGGTGGCGCCGGTGCCGATGGTAATGAAGCCATCTTCCTCCAGGCGCATGTCGATGCCGGCGATATCCACGTTGGAAATGCCCGAGCCCTGCATGGTGAGCGCGCAGCCCAGGGCGCGCACGCGGTCGCCCAGGTCGACGGCCAGCGGCTTGTCGCGCCAACCGATCATGTCCATCGCGCGCAGCAGGCAGCGGTCGAGTGCGCAGGCGTTGAGCTTCTCGTTGTAGTACTGCGGCATGACCTCGCCCTCGCGCACCATGTTCTTAAGGCGCAGGTCGGCGGGGTCCATGTGCAGCATGTCGGCGAGCTCGTTGACGGCGCTCTCCACGGCAAACTGGCCCTGGGTGGCACCATAGCCGCGATACGCGCCGCCGCGGTTGGTGTTGGTGTAGACGGCGTCCCACCTAAAGCGGCTCGCCTTTACGTGGTTGTAGATGGGCAGGCTCTTATGACCCGAAAGGCCGATCGTCGTGGTGGCGTGCTCGCCGTACGCGCCGGCGTTGGACAGCGTATGCAGGTCGATGGCTGTAATGGTGCCGTCGTTCATGGCGCCCATCTTAACGGTCATCTGCATCTGGTGGCGCGAGTTGCCCGCGGTGATGGTCTCCTCGCGGGTGTAGCAGCAGTAGCTCGGACGGCCGGTCTGCTGCGTCACAAACGCAACGAAGATCTCGCAGCAGCCCGTCTGCTTGGAGCCAAAGCCGCCGCCGATGCGCGGCTTAATGACCTGCACCTGCGACTGCGGAATGTCGAGCGACTGCGCGACCATGCGGCGCACGTGGAAGGGCACCTGCGTAGAGGTGGTCACCGAGATGCGTCCGAACGCATCGGTCGTCGCGAAGGCGCGGAAGGTCTCCATGGGCGCGGTCTGCGTGGCCTGGCTGGTGTAGGTGCGCTCAAAGACGATGTCGCTCTGGGCGAAGGCCTCGTCAAGGTCGCCATAATCGCTCGTGCCACTGCACACCAGGTTGCGCGGAACGTCGCCGCCCTGCGGGAACATAAAGGTCACGTCGCCCTCGGGGTGGACCACGATGTCATTATCGAGTGCCTTGGTAAAGTCGAGCAGCGGCTCGAGAACCTCATAGTCGACCTTGATGAGCTTGAGAGCCTTGTCGGCGGCCTCCTCGGTCTCGGCGGCGACGATCGCCACCTCTTCGTTTTGGTAACGGACGAGGTTCTCGAGAATCAAGCGGTCGTAGGGACTCGGCTGCGGATAGCTCTGGCCGGCGATGGTAAAGCGGCGCTGGGGCACGTCCTCGTAGGTGTAGACACCCACCACGCCGGGCACCTTCAGGGCGCGCGACGTATCGATGGAGCGGATCTTGGCGCGGGCATACGGGCTGCGCTTGAGCTTGACGATGAGCGCGCCGGCAGGCACCAGGTCGCCCGTGTAGACGGGACGACCCTCGAGCAGGGCCTTCGAGTCCTTCTTGGGCTGCTTGTGGGTGATCTGCTTGTAGGAAACACCGTCGCAGCTGGTGTCGTTGACCGGCAGCTCGGGCATCTCAAAGCCCACCTGCACGCCGGACTCGTTGAGGAAGCGCACGATGGCGCGCAGCTGGCTCTCGTAGCCGCTGCAGCGGCAGAGGTTACCGGCGAGCTGGCGCGAGAGCTCCTCGCGCGTGGCGACGAGGCTCGGGTCCTCCTTGGCAGCGCGGGCAAGCGCCAGCACGTTCATGATGAGGCCGGGGGCGCAAAAACCGCACTGCTCAGCACCTTCGGCAGCCATCGCACGGGCCAGCGCCTCGGACTCGGCCTTGAGGCCCTCAAGCGTGGTGATGGTATGGCCCTCGACGCGAGCGGCGGGAACCGAGCAGCTCAGCACCGGGTCGCCGTCGAGCCACACCGTGCACAGACCGCAGTTGGTGGTCTCGCAGGCACAGCGTACCGACGCGCAGCCCTGCTCGCGCAGCAGCGCAAAAAGCATGGTGTCGGGGGCAATCTGAACCTTGACCTTGCGGCCGTTGAGCATAAAGGAAAGATCGATGAGTTTGGCAGCCATTAGCGCACCTCGCTAGAATCGACGCCGGGCACGCGGCGGCAGGAATACTCGTCCGTGGCAAACTTAGGGATCTGCACGCCCTCGAGCTCGCGGGCAAGCGCGGCCGAAAGCTCGATGCCGGCGGCGCGACGAACGGCCTGGACGGCGAGCGGCGCCGAGATGCGGCGGCGGTAGTCTGCCGAGCCCCACAGGTTGGTGCCGTAGCTCAGCGCGCGCACGGATGCGGCCAGGGCGCGCAGCTCGTCCTCGGAAGGCTGCTCGCTCACCAGGCCGCATGCCTCGCCCTGCAGCAGGGTCGCGCGCAGCGGACGGGCACCCACGGTGACATGCCAACTGTTGTCCCACCAAGCGGCGGTGACATTGAGCGAGGGGAAGTCGGTCGCGGCCTTGCGCACGGCCTCATAGCTCGCGCGGTAGTCGTGCTTAACGACCACGACATGCTCGATCACGTCGCGCACGTAACCCATGTCCACGAACTCCGCGAGCGGCACGCGGCCGGCGCCCGTCAGCTCAACATAGGAATCGAGCGCGAGCAAGGCGGAGAGAACGTCCGAAAAGCCAAAGCGGCCGTAAATGCTGCCGCCCACCGTGGCGGTATTGCGCAGCTGCACGCCCACGATGTCGTGGACGGCGAACTCAAAGACATTGTTGACAAGCGCGTTGAGCTCGGCATGGCGCTCGAGCTGGCGCAGGGTACACATGGCACCGATGCGAAACTCGGTCTCAGTCTCCTCGATCTGATCGAGTCCGCAGGCCGAAAGATCAATCGCCGTCGCCACGCGACGCGAACCCAGACGCATCCAGATGCCGCCGCCCACAATCTTGTTATTGCGGTTCTTCTGTAAGAGCTCATAGGCTTCGGCCGCGTTTCCAACACGGACGTAGGTACCGAACTTGAGCACGTTCTCCCCCATCTCTTCACTTGTCCAGCACCTTTAAGTGTACCAAACGAGGGGCCGCACACCGTTTTAGGACAAAATCCACCCACCCATCCATAACTTGCGGTGATATACGGACTGATTAGCCGTTCTGGAACGCAAAACAGTCCGTATATCACCGCAAGTTATGAGGAATCCTCCGGGATAGAAAAAGGCTCCCAACCAGATAGCTGGGAGCCTCATCACATGCTATGTCAGGCAAGATTTAGCAGACGCCCTGGGCGAGCATGGCGTCGGCGACCTTCAGGAAGCCGGCGATGTTGGCGCCCATGACAAAGTTGCCCTCCTGGCCGTACTCCTTGGCGGTGTCGTCCACGTTGTGGAACATGCCGCGCATGAGCTGCTCGAGCTTGCCGTCGACCTCCTCGAAGGTCCAGGACAGGTGCTCGGCGTTCTGGCTCATCTCCAGGCCGGACACGAGCACGCCACCGGCGTTGGCAGCCTTACCAGGCATAAAGGCAACGCCGTTCTCCTGGAAGTAGGTCGTGGCCTCGATGGTCGTGGGCATGTTCGCGCCCTCGCCGACCACCTTGCAGCCGTTGGCGACGAGCGCCTGGGCATCCTCGAGCAGCAGCGTGTTCTCGCGAGCGCAGGGCAGCGCGATGTCACAGGGCAGCTGCCAAACGCCGCGGCCGTCGCCCTCGTGCCACACGGCGTTGGGCTTCTCGTCAACGTACATAGCGAGCGTAACGCCCTTGTCGTGGCCAGAGCGCTTCTTGTTGTAGATGTGCTCGAGCACGGTGTAGTCGATGCCGTCGGGATCCTCGACCCAGCCGTGGGTATCGGAGCAGGCGAGCACCTTGCCGCCGAGCTGAGTGACCTTCTGGACCGCGTAGATAGCGACGTTGCCGGAGCCGTGAACGACGACGTTCTTGCCCTCGAAGGAGTCGCCGCGGCTCTTAAGGTACTCGTCCACAAAGTAGGCCAGACCGTAACCGGTGGCCTCGGTACGGGCGAGCGAGCCGCCAAAGGAGAGGCCCTTGCCGGTAAGAACGCCGGTCCACTCGTTGGTCAGGCGCTTGTACTGACCGAACAGGTAGGCAACCTCGCGGCCGCCAACGCCCAGGTCGCCGGCGGGAACGTCGGTGTTGGGGCCAATGTGGCGATAGAGCTCGGTCATGAAGGACTGGCAGAAGTGCATGATCTCGTTGTTGGACTTGCCCTTGGGGTCAAAGTCGGAGCCGCCCTTGCCGCCGCCCATGGGAAGGGTGGTCAGGCTGTTCTTGAGGATCTGCTCCAGACCCAGGAACTTGAGCATACCCAGGGTGACCGTCGGGTTAAAGCGCAGACCGCCCTTGTAGGGTCCAATGGCAGAGTTGAACTCGACGCGGTAACCGCGGTTGACCTGAACCTTGCCCTGGTCGTCGACCCAGGGAACACGGAACATGACGATGCGCTCGGGCTCGACGAGGCGCTCAAGCAGGGCGGCCTCCTCGTACTCGGGATGGGCGTCGAGCGCCGGCTGGATGGTGCCGAGAATCTCGGTCGCGGCCTGGATGAACTCAGGCTGCTCGGGATAGCGGGCCTTGAGCTCTTCGAGAACTTTCTGCGTGTAGCTCATGCTTCCTCCAATTGATGGAAAAGAAAAGTGTCGTTCGAGGCACCCCATGCGCCGCGAGCTTTATCGAGTATGGATAATATCGCACTGTTGCAGCAAAGTTTCGCATAAGCCGACGAGCAGATGTTTCGTTTTGATTACGATGCAGGTAGAAGCGTTTTTGAGTGCCCAACGCGCAAATCGCGTGTTTCGAAGCTGTTTCGTCCACATGTTCCAAACCACCACATTGGGCACCTTTGTGGTGGTGTTGGTGGTTAGAGGACGAGCTGATGGTAGTCGGCAGGGGTTATGCGGCCCTCAGTGGCGGCGCGGAAGGCGGCGAGCGCATCGCCCGAGAACGGCATGGCCCAGCACAGGCCGCAACCTGCGGTAATGGAGCCGGGCAGCGGCATGATGCGCCCGGGCACACCGGCGGCAAGGCACAGCTGCTCGCATTCCATCACATCGAAGGTGCTGTCGAACGAAACGATAATCTTGCGCTCGTGGTCGAGGGCATCACCGGACGGGCCTTCGCGATGTGCCTCGCGATACGCCGCGGCGGCCGCTTCCTCTTCCGCAGTATGTCCACAGCCACCGCAGCCGCAGGTACAGGGCTCGGAACCATCGCAAGTGCAAGGCTCTCCCGTGTCGGGACAAATATCGTGAGACATGGCAACTCCAATCGTCTAGGCGAGTAACTCGGCCGCCGCAAACTCCTCGGGCGTATTGACGTTTTCGAAGCAGAGCGTCGAGCCCGCGGCCTTAACGATCTGCGGTTCATCCATATAACCGGCCTGAACGCGATTGATCAGGCAGCGAATGCGCTGTCGGTCGCAGGAGAGCAGCTCTTGGGCAACCGGCGCACACGCGTCACGGCGCCAGACGGCGCAAAGCGGCTCAATTCCCCGCTCCTCGCGCGGCACGCACACGTCGAGCGCCTCGGCCTCAACACAGCCAGCAAGGGCACCGATTAGCTCCGAAGAGACAAACGGCATATCACAGGCGACGATAGCAACGAGAGGCAGCCGGGCCGCAGTCAGCGAACTCGCGATGCCGCGCATGGCGCCCGCCGGCCCCTCAAGGTCCGACACTATTCGCGGCACCAGGCCGCCAAACGCGCGCTCCTCAAGGTAGGCAAGCTCGCTGGGACGCGAAGTCGTCACGACCAACTCGCCGGCAACTGGCGCCAGCCGACCCAGCACGCGTTCGATAAGCGGCTCGCCGCAAAACGCCATGCGAGCCTTATCACAGTCCATGCGCGAGGACAGCCCACCCGCTTGGACGACACAAGAAAGATCGGCACGTCTTACGGTAGTCATACGGCAAAACACCTCCATCGGCGCGTTCTAAACCCAGCGCACGGGGCAAATACCGTAGGCGACAAGGCGGACGACACGGCGGACCCGCACAAAAACAAAACAGCGCCCTTGCGGCACGCAGCAAGACCGCGAGCACAAAAGCGCTGGTAGCGTATGGCGGGAACGTATGTGAATCGAACACATCCAAGACGTTTTGCACGCCTCGCAACGGTTTTGAGGACCGCGGAGCCCACCGGAGCCCATCCGTTCCCAAGTGCGGCGGTATTTTACCAAACCGAGCAGCCAATCTAGCGCAGGGACCTCAGGCCGCCGGCATCCTTGTCGAGCACCGTAAAGCGCACGGCATCCAGGTGCTCCAAGATACTGATGGCACGTTTACGCGACACGCCCAGGGCCTCGCGCAGCACGCTCGTGGTGGCAGCGCCGCCGGCTGCCTCAACGGCGGCGGCGACGAGCTCACGCGCATGGGCCTCGGCGGCAGCGGACAGGGCAACGTCGCGCTCGACCTTAACGATCGAGCGGTTGAGCGAAAGCTCGCGCAGGGCACGCGTCATGGTGTCGCGGCCGAGCTGCAGCTGTTCGCCCACCTCGGGAAGTGCCGGTGCATCCAGGCCGGCCTCGTCAAGCAGCGCGACGATCCGTTCGCAAGCCTCTCGCACCACGCGTGCCGCTGCGGCGGCCGAATGCGGATCGAATACCTCGGCGCCCTCGGCGGCGCACACGCCACGCGAGCAGCCCTCGGCAATCAGAGCCGCGGCAACGCCATCATCAGCGGCAGGCCACGCAGCATGGGCAACGGCGCCGGGCGTAAAGCCCGTCTCCTTGGGAGACGCCGCGTGCATGGCTGACAGGGTCGCCGCCAGTGCATCCATCGCAGCATCGAGCACCACGGCGTCCGCCAAGTAGTCCGCATCACCCACAGCAAGCTTGCGAACAGAGCCCTGCGACACCAACCCGCGCAGTGCGGCATCGACCTCGCCGACACCAAGATCCAAAGCGTCGGCAACATCAACCGCCGTAACTGGCAGCATCTGCAGCGCCAGCCAAGCGCCCACACCGCCCGCGGTATCGCCGGACTCAAGCGCCGCAAACAGTGCGCGCTCTCCTTCGGTAAGCTCGCGCGAACGACGGCAACGCGAAAGCAGCACACGCCCGCCGCCAATGAGCATAACGGGCGAATACGACAGCACCACGGCATGGTCTCCGGCGCGCAGCGGCAGCGGCTCCTCCAAGCGCACCTGTACGGTACGGGTCTCGCCCACCGCCATGGGGGCCTCGCCCTCCATGAACATGATGCGGCCGACAACCTCGGCTGTACCCGCCATCACGTGCACACGCGCACCCGACTCGAGCACACGCGGCTTGGCTCCCTCGCGACCCAAGTAGGTAAACGTCATCACAAAGCGCAACGTCTGGCCAAAGCGGTCCACCACGCCCAGCATCTCGCCACGGTCAAGCGCCGCGACTCCGTCGCCGACCAGGTTGAGCGCCACACGCTGACCGGGCAACGCCTGCGGCGTATCGCCATGCACCTGAATTCCACGCACACGACAGACCGTACGCGACGGCAACGCGACAAGCTCATCCCCCACCGCGACGGGCGCATCGTGCAGCGTTCCCGTCACGACGGTGCCGACGCCCTTAATCGTAAAGCAGCGGTCAATCGGCAGGCGAGGCGCGGCATCGCTCCGCTCAGCACGGTCGCGACAGGCATCCCAGCAAACACCCACCTGCTCGTCGAGCACCGCAAGCAGCCCGTCGATCCCCTCGCCCGTCTTGGACGACACGGGCACAATCGACGCGCCCGCAAACACGGTACCCGACAAAAAGTCATCGACATCGAGCTCGGCAAGCTCGGTCATCTCGACATCGGCCAGGTCACACATCGTCAGCGCCACCACCATATGCGTGACGCCCAGCAGCTCCAGCACGTGCACGTGCTCGCGCGTCTGCGGCATTACACCCTCAACGGCAGAGACCACCAGCACGGCAACGTCGATGCCCGTGGCGCCCTGCACCATGGCGCGCAAGTAATGCGCGTGGCCCGGCACGTCGACCAGGCCAACGATCTTGCCACTCGGCAGTGCCAGCTCGCCAAAGCCCAGCTCCACGGTCATACCGCGACGGCGCTCAACCTCCAGACGGTCGGGATTCTTGCCGGTCAACGCCTCGATCAGTGCCGACTTACCATGGTCAACGTGGCCCGCCGTGCCAACGATAACGGGACACTCTACCAGCGCTTGAACCTCACTCATCGAGCAATCGCCTTCTCAACGCACGCGACGAGCGTCGATGCCGCCGTCTCGATATCGCGGTCGCCCACGAGCGTGCGCACATCAAATAGGATGCGATCGTGCGAAGTGCGCGTAACGACCGGTGTGTCGAAGTCTTGGACGAGCGAGCGCTTGAGCGCGTCGACGGACAGGCGCCCGTCGACCGGGCAGACGGCCACGCACATCGTGGGCAGCTCGACGGTAGGCAGCGAGCCGCCGCCGGGAGTCGACGACTCCTCGACGATCTCCACCTGAACGGCGCACGGGCAACCCGCCTTATCGAGGCCCGCCACCATCAGATCGCGCAACTTGCGTGCGCGACGCTCCAGATGGGCCTGCGGAAGCGTGAGCATGTTGAGCACCGGTACCTCGCGATGGGCCACATCCGCCCCATCCATGTAAATGCGCAGTGTAGCCTCGAGCGCCGCCAGCGCGAGCTTGCCCGGGCGCAGGGCACGCATGAGCGGATGCGACCCGCAGGCCTGAACCAGATCGCGACGGCCCATGATAATGCCCGCTTGTGCGGCACCGAGCAGCTTATCGCCCGAGCACGACACGATATCAAGCCCCGCCGCGACCGAGGTCGGCGTGGTCTCCTCGCCGCCGCGAACCAGGATATCGTCGGGCAGCAGCGCGCCCGAGCCCTGGTCCTCGTAGAACAGCAGGCCATGCTTATGCGCCAGCGCGGCAAGCTCCCGAGAGCCCACCTCCTCGTGGAAACCCTCGATGCGATAGTTGGAAGGATGAACCTTAAGGATCATCGCCGTATCGGGCGTGATGGCACGCTCGTAGTCGCTCAAATGTGTGCGGTTGGTGGCCCCGACCTCGACGAGTTTGGCGCCCGAGGCCACCATGACATCGGGGATGCGGAAACTGCCGCCAATCTCGACAAGCTCGCCGCGGCTGACGATGACTTCCTTGCCCGCGGCATGGGTTGCCAACACCAACAGCACGGCGGCCGCGTTATTGTTGACGACCAGCGCATCCTCGGCACCGGTAAGCGAGCGGATGAGTTGCGCGGCATGCTCTTTGCGCGACCCGCGCGAGCAGGTGTCCACGCTGTACTCGAGCGTGCTGTAGCCGCGTGCGACCTCGGCCACGGCCTTGGCGGCCGACTCCGCGAGCGGGGCTCGACCCAGGTTGGTATGGATAACAACACCCGTGGCGTTGACGGCGGGACGCAGGCTCGGCAGCGCAGAGCGATGCGCACGCCACTCGATGGCCGAGGCCAGCTCGCGCTTGGAACGCGGAGCGGCACCGGCACGAATCGCGGCGCGCTCTTCGTCAAGCTCAGCCGTCACGGCGGCATGCACCACCGCGTCGCAGGTCTCCCCCGCCGCCTTCACCACCGGCCACTCGGCAAGCAGCTCGTTGACGGAAGGAATGGCGCGCAGGCGGGCGCGCACCTCATCGGACATGTTCTGGCTATCGCTCATGTGCAGCCTTTCAAAAACCAAGGGCAGATCAGTCGGCCGTTCGTCAAAACCAGCCGAATCAATCTGTTGAATCAATCAGTCGTTATTATCCCCGCGCGCGACAATCTTTTCCACGCGAACGGCGTTTTCCTGAGTGAGCGCGGCACCCGTCAACGGGTCCCAGCGCAGCGGCGTGTGGTCGAGTGGCCCGACGCCCAGGGCCTGCCGGCCACCACTCACAGCACCCAATGCGCGCCCACCGGGAGCAGCCGACGTAAAGATGCACGCCGGATGCAGATAGGGCGTCGTCTCCACGCGCACGCGGTCGCGGCCCATGTCGCTCACAAGCTCGACAACCTCGCCATCGGCGATACCCATGCGAGCGGCGGCGTCGGCATTCATCTGCACGGCGTCCAAGTCGGAACCCGCCTCGGCGGCACCGGCCGCCGCGAGCCCGCGCGAGGTGTGCGACTCGAAGGGCCGGTTACCGCTAATGAGGCGAAACATCCCCGGACCGGGCTCCACCATCGGCGCGATCCAACCTGGCACGCGTCCCATGCCGGCACGCTCCCATACATCACTTGCCAGCGCAATCTTGCCGCCGGCAAGCGGAACCACCGGCTCACCCGTGCGCGACGGCAGCGCCACGCCCGTATCGGCCCAACCGCGCTCCTTAAGTGCAGCAAGATCAATCCCAAACGGAGCCACCTGAGCAGCGGCCAGATCGTCGGACGTAAAGTCGAAGCACTCGCCAACGCCGCAGGCCGCAGCCAGCCCGGCAAAGATCTCCCGCCCCGGTCTCGTGTCGTCATGCAAAATGGGCAGCACGGCGTTGCGGTAGAACACACGCGAATCATTGGCGCCCACGACTGTGCCCACACCGCGGTCGGCCTCCAGATACGTCACGTCGGGCAGCACGAAGTCGGAAGCACGCGCCGTCTCGGACCAGCGAATATCGATGGTCACGAGCAATTCGAGCTGCTTCAGAATCGAAAGCCACGCATCGGCGTTGCCATAGCCCGCACCGGGGTTACTGGCATAGACGATGAGTCCGCGCAAATCGCCGGCAAGAATCGACTGACCGATGGTCGTACACAGGCCGCGCACCGGATCGACCAGTGGATAGCGTTCGGACCCCAGCTTGGACCCGCGCGGCACCGACGGCGTCGCAAAGCGTGCGGAATCAAGGTCGCCCAATACAAGCGGCGTCGGTGGGTTGAGCGCACCGCCCGCATGTCCAATACAGCCCAGCAGAACATCGACCAAGCAGATGGCGCGCGCGGTCTGGGTGCTATTGGCATACGCGATACCGATGCCACCATGAAAGCCAGCGTCCACCACTGCAGCAGGCGCCGCGGCAGCCAAATCGCGCGCCGTCGCGACAATCTCTTCGGCCGGCACGTCGCACATCGACTCGGCCCACTCGGGCGTCCAAGCACTGGCCGCCTGCGCCAGCTCGTCAAACCCCGTGGTATAGCGGTCAACAAACTCGTGGTCGTACAGGCCCTCGGCAATCAACACGTGGGCAATACCCAGCAGCAGCGCCAAGTCGCAGCCCGGGCGCACGCGGAGCCAGCGGTCTGCAAGCGCAGCCGAGCCGCTACGCCGGGGGTCAACCACGATAATCTTAGCCCCACGTCGACGGGCATCGTTGAGCGCATCAACGGCCCCCATCGTCGACGAATCGACGATGGAGCGCCCCAGATACATGATGCAATCGGTGTGCGCAAGGTCGGAGGCGGGACTATAGCCCAAGCTGTGCTCCCAACCGGTAAGTCGGCTTACCTCGCAGGCTCCGTCGGCACCGTACACGTTGGGCGAGCCCAGCGCATGCATAAAGCGATACGCCCAGTAACGGTCGAACGAGGGCACGCCGAGCGTCATGCCCAGCGCACGAGACCCGTGCTCATCAACAATCCCCAAAAGGCGCTCGGCAATCTGCGCGAGTGCTTCGTCCCAGCTCACCGCATCGAACCCCGAGCCATCAGCTCGGCGGCGCATGGGATGCAAAATCCGATCGCGCTCGTCAAACGGCATTGCCAGGCGATGCCGTCCGCGGGCGCACAGGGCACGCGCCGCACACGGATGCCCCGCAACCGGCAACTCGGCCACCACACGCCCATCCTCAACATGGGCCGCAAAGGCGCAATCGGCATAGCATCCCCCGCATGTCGTCACCACGGAGCGACCGTCATGCATAGCACTCGATGCCATCTCGATTATTCCTTCCAACTCAGGGGCTCAACCCCACCGCACCACAGCTCTACCAACAGCTGCCGCGACGCAAAGCCCGCAGTATCCACCGCAGCAAGACACGAAGAGCCTCCCAAAAGGCAAACGCCCCCGGGAGGCCCGTACGTCATTTCGGCTTATTACGCCTCGGACTTCTTGGCGTAGATAAACCAGTAGCCGAGCGCGATCAGAACCGCACCGCCCACGATGTTGCCCAGCGTGGCGGCAGAGAGGTTAAACGCAATGCCCGCGACGTTGAGTGCATCGGCGCCAGCAACGTCGGCACCATAGCCGCACGCGTGCATCACGGCACCCATGGGCAAAAAGTACATGTTGGCAACGCAGTGCTCAAAACCGCAGGCCACAAAGGCGGCGATGGGCAGCAGAATGCCCACAACCTTATCGACCACGGTCTTGCCGGCGGTACCGATCCACACGGCCAGGCACACAAAGATGTTGCACAAGATGCCGCGGAAGAAGATCGTCACCCAGTCGATCGTCACCTTGCCGGCGGCGACGCTCACCATGGAATTGGCGACCGCCTCGCCGTTGAGCTTGTAAATGCCGGCCATGTACACCAAAAAGACGATGAACAGGGCACCGACAAAGTTACCGACCCATACGACAACCCAAGCCTTGAGCATCTGGACCAGGGTGATCTTTTTGCTCTTGAGTGCGCAGACCATAAGCGAGTTGCCGGTGAACAACTCGGCGCCGCACACTAGCACCAGCACCAGGCCCAGGCAAAAGCACAGGCCGCCCACGACGCGCTGAGCGCCCCAGTCCAGCGTGCTATCGCTCAAGAACACGGTAAAGAACAGGCCGCCGAAGGCGATGAACGCGCCGGCGAACATTGCCAACAGAAAGGCCTTAGCGACCGGCAGGTTAGCCTTGGTCACGCCGGCGGCCTCGGTCTTGGCCTCGATCGCGGCGGGCGCCAGGCAATCGGGAGCGGGATACTCCACCTTGGAATCTGCCATGTCAATCACTTCTTTCCTAATCAGCAGGGACAAGAGCTCCTATTGCTCTTGCCCCAAGCGGACAAAGTGGGAAAAGTCGTTGGCGGCCACGGCGTCGTACACGGCGTCGACAGCCTCAAAGACCTCCGGGGACATGGGGTTGTAGAACTCCGTGTCGCCCGGCTGAATCCCTATGAAGACGATCTCATCACACGATTGCTCAATCTCTTCGATCAAAATCGACAAGGGAAGCGAATGCGTGGTGAACATCGACTTGCGGGCCACATCACGTTTGTCGAGCAAGCGGATGGCGGCGACGGGCAGCGCCATGTCGGCGGCATCGACCAAAACCAAACGCGGCGGACGCTCGCGCTTGACCTCGATGATGTCATCCTCGGGCGTCTGACCGCCATCGATGGTGTACCAGCCGGCAAGCGGCGCGTCCTCCATCTTTTTGGAGAGCACGGGGCCGGCGGCATCGTCGGCACGCAGCACGCTTCCCGCCGTGAGCACGATACCCGCAAAGGGAGCACCGTTCACACGTCCATCCACAACGCGACCCATTACTGCAACCTTCCCGTCAGATACACGCCCGACACATCGCGCACGCGCTCAACCAGATCGCGGAACTTCATCAGAAACGCGACCTGCTGGGCATGCAGGCCAAAGTCGTCGTCGAACACCGAGATGCCGGCCTTGGCCGACCCGCGAAAACCGCGCTCGTCGAGCAGCGTGTCGCAGGCCTCGAGCAGCGACGGCACCGCCGCCTTGTCGAGCTGGCACTCGCCAAAGGAGCGGATGGCCTCGAACTTGGTCTTGGCCTCCCCCTCCGGCAACGCGTCGACGAGTGAATAGAACACATCCACCGGCACCGACAGGCGCGGCTCAAAGCAATCGAGCACGCCGGTGTGGTGGCCCACGGCGAGCGTGTAGTACAGCACGTCGCAGGCCTCCTGGGGAACGTCTTCCTCGGTCTCCACAAACTTACGCGTGAGCTCGTAGAAGACCACCTGGTCGGGCGCATGGCCCAGGCAGGGGTCGGCGACGCCCTCGGCAGCCCCGTCGCTTGCGCGCGAGGCATCGCCAAAGGAGCCGCCGAGCATGCCGGGACCCGCAAAGTAACCAGAGCGGTCCGTAAGCTCCATCTAGCGACCTCCGGCCAGCACCAGATCCTGCAGCCCCGAGCACACCTCGACGCGGCGCGGATCGTCCTGCTTGTCGATGAGCAGCGCCATGGCACCTCGGATATCGCCCTTGGGCGCGCCCTCGAGCGTATCCATAAATTCATTGGCCAGGTCGCGGCCGTAACGGTAGCCGCTCATGGCGCGAGCTTCGCGCTCGATTGCAACGCGCAGCTTGTACGGCACGCCGGGATGCAGGATATCGGCCTGCTCGCCGGCGGCCTCCACCGTGGTCTCGGCATGGAGCTTTTGGTCCAGCAGACCGAGCGCCATGGCAAAGCCGTAGATGGTCTGCGCGGGGCTGGGCGGGCAGCCGGGGATGTAGACATCGACCGGCAGAATCTTGTCCGTGCCGCCCCAGACGCAGTAGTTGTCGTAGAAGATGCCACCGGTGCAGCCGCACGCGCCATAGGACACCACGATCTTGGGATCGGGTGCGGCCTCAAAGGCGCGCAGGGCCGGCATACGCATGGCACGCGTCACGGCGCCGGTGTACAGCAGCACATCGGCGTGACGGGGCGAAGGCACGACCTTGATGCCAAAGCGCTCGACGTCAAAGACGGGCGTGATGGAACCGAAGATCTCAATCTCGCAGCCGTTGCAGCCGCCACAGTCGACACGGTAGACGTACACCGAGCGCTTGATCTTCTTAAGAAGGGTCGCCTTGGCCTTCTCGATGCTCTCGTCGAGCTCGATCTTGGTCGGGCGGTACTGAAGCCGCTCGGGCAAAAGCGTGGGTTCGGCCATGGTTACTCCTCCTTCGTATCAAAATCCATGATGATGCCCTCGACCGGCGCCGGACCGGCGGGAATCTCGGGCGCATCGGGGTTGAGCTCGCGGTCGATATACTCCGGGTTCACGCCGTGGCCGCCCAGATACTCCATGCCGGGGCCCTGGGGCTCACCGGACGCAAGCGTCTCGTTGGCAGCCATGCCGTGTGCGTTGCCGGTCTTTACGGCCGAGGCGGCGCGCAGGGCGTCGAGCTCGCGCTTGCACTCCTGGCACATACCGACGGTACGGGCGGCCTGGATGGCCTCCATGCCGCCGGCCTTTTGCAGCAGGCGCTTGGCGTAGTCGATCTCCTTGTGCGGGGCAAACGGCTTGCCGCAGCGCGAGCAGTGCTCGAGCGTATAGACGCTCTTGCTGGTGAGGTCGTCCTTGCTCATGACGGCCAACTCAAACTCCTCGGTGAGCTTGATGGCCTCCATGGGGCAGGCTTCCTCGCAGCGGCCGCAAAAGATGCAGCGGCCGTAGTCGATCGACCAGGTAATGGTATCGGCCGCAAGGTCAGTGTCCATGCGAATGGCATCGGCCGGGCACGCCACGCCGCAGGCACCGCAGGCGATGCAGAGCTCGGCATTGTGCTCGGGCTTGCCGCGCATGTCCTTATTGGTGGGAAACGGCGCAAACGGGTACTTGACCGTCGCGTCGCCGGCCTTGGCGTTAACCTTCCAAAGCTTCAGCATATTAGAGCGCCTCCTCATCGAGCGGAGCGGCCATGGTGCCCTCGCCCGCAAGCGGCGACTTGTCGCGCCAGACGTTCTCGAACTGCTCCTTGTCGAGCACGTGGTCGCGCTTGGCGGCGACATCGGTCACCGTCACGCGGTCGGTGCAGGAGTAGCACGGGTCGAGCGAGCCGACGATCAACGCAGCGTCACCCACGGTGTTGCCGCGGAACATGTAGCGCAGGACCGGCCAGTTGCTGTACGTGGCGGCCTTGGCGCGCCAGCGGTAGCACTTCTGATTGTTGCCGAGCATGGCCCAGTGCACGTCCTCGCCGCGCGGCGCCTCGGTGGCGCCGATGGCGTACTTGTGCGGGGTGTACTCCCAATCCGTGGTGAGGATGGGGCCCGACGGGCGGTTCTCGAGCATGGTCTCGATCATGTCGATCGAATCGTAGACCTCCTGGATGCGAACGGCGGTACGGCCGAAGGCATCGCAGGTGTCGGCCGTAGCGGCGTGCATCTTTTGGACGTCCGGATCGGCGTAGCCGTCGAAGGGATGGTCAAAGCGCACGTCGCGGGCATAGCCCGAGCCACGCATGAGCGGGCCGACCGGAGAGAAGTCGCGTGCGATCTTACGGTCCAGAATGCCGATGCCACTCGTACGCTCAATAAAGTTGGGCGTGGAGAGCAAGACGTCGACGAGCTCCTGAACCTCGGAGCGCAGCTGGTGGATGGTCGTGAGCGTGGAGAGCTTCTGCTCGGCCAAAATGTCACGACGCACGCCGCCGATCACGTTGAGGCCGTAGGTCTTGCGGTGACCGGAGAGCTTCTCGGCCAGGTCCATGGACTTCTCGCGGACGCGGAAGAACTGCTGGAAGCCGGAATCGAAGCCGGTGTAGTGCGATGCGAGGCCAATGTTGAGCAGGTGCGAGTGCAGGCGCTCGACCTCGAGCATGATGGCGCGGATGTACTGCGCGCGCGGCGGGACGTGAATGCCCTGGGCGCGCTCGACAGCCTCGGCGTAGGCCACCGAGTGGGCGCAGCCGCAGATACCGCAGATACGGTCGGCAAGGAACGTCACGGCATCATAGTTCAGGCGCGTCTCGGCGACCTTCTCCATACCGCGATGCACGTAGAACAGGCGGTAGTCGGCATCGACGATCGTCTCGCCCTCCACGAACAGGCGGAAGTGGCCGGGCTCGTCGGAGGTGATGTGCAGCGGTCCCATGGGGACGAGCGTAGTCTCCTTGCCCTTGGTGTCGGCCAGGAATTCGTAGTTTTCCATGTCGCTCGCGGGGGCGGGGCGGAAACGGTAATCCATCGAATCCTTGCGCAACGGGTACAGCCCGCTGGGCCAATCGTCGGGAAGCACCAGGCGACGGCGGTCGGGCAGACCCTCAGGGATCAGGCCAAACATATCGCGCAGCTCGCGCTCGCCCCACACGCAGGCGGGGACGAACGGCGTCACGGACGGGAACGTCATCTTGGCGGGGTCGACCTCGGCACGCACGGTAACCCAGCCGGGGTCCTCCCCCTCCATGGAGATGACGTAGTACACGGCGTAACGGCCGCACAGGCTGCGCTCGTCGTTGCCGACAATCACAGGAATCCAGCCGTAGCGCTCGTAATACAGGTAGTGGACGGCCTCGGGCAGACGGTCCAGCTTGACGGTGATCGTCAGCTGGTCCTCGCACTGCCATTCGACCTTCTCGATAGCGCCCGGCACTGCAGCACGCAGGGCCTCGACGTGGCTTTCGCAGCGACGAGCGTAGTCCTTCTTTTCAGGTTCTGCCATGGTGCTAATTCACCTCACTTGTCTTGGTCTGGGAACTGAACACCATGCGGTAGAGAGGGGCCTCGTGGAGCTCTTCGACGCTCTGGTTCAAAACGACGGACGTTGCATCCTCGACGCCGCTCGTGATGGCGACCGGGGTGGCGATACCGAACCACATGACCACGATCGCGAGGGCGATCTCGGGGATGATCATGAGGGCGGGCACCTCGTGGCGCTTCATGCCCTCGGGCGCCTTGCCGAAGATGGACTTGAGCGCGATGCCGGTAAGGGCGAAGTACACGCCGGTGAGGCCGATGGCCACGAGCACGACCACCCAGATGGGACCGGACTGAACGCCGGCCACGAAGGTGAGGAACTCGGAGATGAACAGGGCGAACGGCGGGAAGGCGGCGAGCGCGAGCAGGGCGATGATGGTGAGCGCTGCCGTGACGGGAGCGATCTCGACGACGCCCTTGATCTTGTTCAGGTCGCGGGTGTGGTAGATGTGCTGGATGTTACCGGCCATGCAGAAGGCGAGCGCCTTCGTGAAGCCGTGGAAGATGCAGTGCAGCAGGCAGGCGGCGATACCGAGCGGGCCACCGATACCCAGGCACAGCGCGACCACGCCGACGTTGTCGACGGAGGAGTACGCGAAGCGGCGCTTGATATCGTCCTGCTTAAAGATGCACAGGGCGGCCACCAGGATGGACAGCGTGCCCAGGATGAGCAGGAGCGTACGCGGATAGGTGTCGCCCACCGTGATGATGGACAGGGAGTAGAAGCGGATGATCACCAGCATGGCGCACTTGAGCAGCACGCCCAAGAGCAGCGCGGAGACCGGGCTCGGAGCCTGGGAGTGCGCGTCGGGCAGCCAAGTGTGCATGGGGAACAGGCCCGCCTTGGTGCCGAAGCCGATGACGATGAACGCGAACGCGAGGCGCACGAGCATCGGGTCGAACTGGTCGGCGTAGGGCATGATGGAGGTGAGGAAGGCTGCCTCATGCGCGTTGGGCATGATATCGGCGGCGTTCGCGTAGATGAGCAGCGTGCCGAACAGGCCGAAGGCCACGCCGGCGGTGCAGACCATCGCGTACTTCCAAGACGCCTCGAGCGCCTGCTTGTTCTTGTAGATGCCCACGAGGAACACGGTCGACAACGTGGTGGCCTCGACCGCCGCCCAGGTGAGGATGATGTTGTTGGACAGGCAGGCGAGCAGCATCGTGAAAACGAACAGGCTAAACAGCGCGTAGTACTGCTTGGTGCGCTCGGCCGGCATGGTCTTCTCCTCGATATCGATCTTGATATAGGAGATGGAGTACACGCCGGTGATGAACCCGATGATGCCTACCAGAAGGACGAAGATCGACGAGAGCGAATCGAGATGGAGCCACAGGCCCAAAGCGTCGATATTCTGCCCGCTCGAGAGCATGGTTCCCGCGGTGACGACCGAAAGGACGAGGGTCGCCGCGACGGAGATGGTGTTGAGCCCCGCAAAGACGCTGTAGGACGTCGTCTTGGGGAGCGCAGCCATAATCAGGGAGAACACGAGGGGACAAGCGAGCAGGGCGACCGTCAGCATTGAAACATCCATGGCCTACCCCTTCAATTCGGTCAGGTCGTGGGAGTCGAGCGACTTGGTGTCGTTCCAAATCCTCACGACGACGGCGGACATGATGATGACGGCGAAAATGGCGTCGGTGGCGATGCCGATCTCGATGATCTCGGGGGCCGTGGGCGCGAGCAGGGCGAGCGTCACGTGGCTACCGTTCTCCATAAGGCAGTACCCGAAGATCTGCTTGAGGATGTTGCGCTGGGAGATGATGCACGTGAGGCCGACGAAGAAGTGCGCGAAGCTGATGGCGAGGGCCGGAGTAGCCACCTCAGCGGTGGGCAGGCTCAGGCGCGTGACCACCGCGAAGCAGACGGCCACCTCCAGACCGGTGAGGATGATGGTCCAGGCCGGCTTGATGGAGGAGGTCAGCGTGCTATCGGCAGGCGAACCCATCTTCTTGTAGGCACGGTTGAGAATGAACGGAACGAGGATCACCTTGGTGACGAAGGCCGACGCGGCCCACATGAGAAGCTCGGTGGCACCGGTGGTGAGGCCCAGGGTGAGCAGCACGCCCACCAGGACAACCGACTGGATCGCGTACCACTTAATGGCGGACGGGATGGTCTTCGAGACGACCACCATGGTGGAGGTCACGATCAGAAGACCGCCCAGGATATTGACTAACGAATAACCCATGTCCTACCTCCTAACCCATCCAACTAGAGGACAGAGGACCGGCGACGACGACCATGATCATGAGGACGACGAACACGAACGCCATGGCGCGCGGAAGGGGCTGGCCGGCGGCCACGGTCTCGCTCGGCTCACCGGGCAGGACCTTACCCATCCAACGCAGGAACCATGCGAAGGTGGCGACGGTCTCGACGACCATGACGCACACGAGGACGAAGATGACCGTGTTGGAAGCACCAATCGCGAAGCCACCGGAAATAATCTGGAACTTGGAGAAGAACGTGCTCATGGGGGGCACGCCGGCGATAGCGGTCGCGGCGACCGCGAAGCCCACGCCCGTGACCGGGTACTTCTTCATGAGGCCCTGGATCTTGGGCAACATACGGGTTCCCAGCGTGAAGCTGAGGGAGCCGGCGATGAGGAAGAACAGGGTCTTGGTGAACGCGTGGTTGAAGATGTGCTCGACGGCGCCGTTGAACGCCATCTGGCTTCCGAACACGGAGAGGCCCAGGCCGAAGAACACGTAGGCGAGCTGCGCGATCGTCGAGAAGGCGAGCAGGCGCTTCATATCCTTCTGGGGCAGGTACATGAGGAAGCCGAAGAGCATGGTCACGACGGCGTCGATGATGGCGACCCAACCGACGATCTCGGGGATATCGCCGGCACTCGCAAGAGCGCGGGCGAACACGCACACGCCGACCTTCACCATGGACGCGCCATGGAGGTAGGCGGAAACGGGCGTGGGGGCCTCCATTGCGGAGGGCAGCCACATGTAGAGCGGGAACTGGGCGGACTTGGCCCAAGCAGCGAACAGGATGAGCAGCAGCACGACGGCCTTCATACCGGAATCGAGCTGGGAGATCGCGCTCAGCGCGAACGTGCCGGTTCCGGCGAACAGGAAGGCCGCGCCGATGTAGAGTCCCAGAGCGCCGATATGGGTGATGATGAGCGCCTTCATACCGGCCTTCTTGGCCGTGGGCGTCATGTAGTAGCTGATGAGGCCCCAGGAGCACACACCGGTGATCTCGAAGAAAACGAGCTGGCCGACGATGGTGGAGCTGTAGGCGAGACCGGCCATGGCGCCGATGAACGTGGAGAAGTACACGTAGAAGCGACGACGGGGCGCGTCGGGATGCTCCTTATTCTTATCGCTCATGTACGGGAACGAATAGATGACGACGAGCAGGCCGATAGCGACGAACGCGGGTGCGAGCAGCGTGCTCATCCGGTCGAATATGAAGCCCATGACCAAGGTCTGGCCCATACTCGCCCAGGTTACATCGACCGCGTTCATGCCGTTTCCGGCAAACGTCGCGGCCAAGCCAACGGAAGCGACCGTGGCGATGCCGCCGGCAAAGGCGCAGATCCATTTAGCGTAGGGACGCGGCAGCATGACGATGAGCAGGGAGCCCAGCATGGGGACGGCGATCGCCACCATGGCAAAGAGGGACAAGCTCGATTCGATTGACATAGTTTCTCCCTTCTCCCTACACGCCTACGACGACGAAGACGAACGCGAGGACCGCGATGCCGACGACGGCCCAGGTCTGGTTACCGAGCACCTTGAAGCGCGAACGGGAAACGGAGTTCTCGAGCACGCCGCAGACAACGAAATCGACCAGGCACTTGACAAGGAAGACGACGGCGCCCACGAGAGCGGTGACGCCGACGGTCGCGGGCTCTCCCCAGGGGATGAAGATGGAGGTGAACCAAGCGACGACCACGACCTGCTTCATGCCCATGGCGAGCTTCATCATGGCCAGGGACGGGCCGGAGAGCTCGGCGAGCGGGCCCTCCTGGAGCTCCTGCTCGGCTTCGGCCTGATCGAACGGAAGCTTGCCGAGCTCCATATAGCAGGCGGCCGCGAAGGCGACGCCGGCGAGGATGACGGCGACGACGCTCGAGACGTTGCCCGTAACGATGTGCTGACCCATGGTCGCAATGTCCGTGGAGCCGCACACGATGGCGACGGTAAACAGCGCGATGAGCATGGACGGCTCGATGAGCACGCTCATGAGGAGCTCGCGGATACCGCCGAAGCCCGCGTAGGCGTTGGAGGAATCCACGCCGGACAGCGCGAAGAAGAAGCGGGACAGCGCGAGCGCGTACATGATGGTGATGGCGTCACCAAAGACGGGCATGGGGCTCTCGAGCGTGAACATGGGCAGGCCCATGGCGAGCATGAACGACACCGCGAGGAACAGCGGCGGCATGATGCGCAGCACGAAGCTCGAGTCGGAACTCACGGACTCGGGACGCGCCATGAGCTTCGCGAGGTCCCGGTAATCCTGAAGGATGGACGGACCGCGGCGATTGTGCATCTTCGCGCGAATCACACGGGCGAGGCCGGAGAAGAAGGGCGCGACCAGCATGACCACGAGGCCCTGCGCTATCGCAAGAACGATGTTCATAATATCCTCTCCCCTCTCTAGACCATGACCACGGCGAGCACGAGGAAGACCACGAGCGCCGCGACGATGTAGCAGATGTATACGGAGTAGTTGCCGCCCTCGATCTTGGAGGCGAGGCCGGTCAGCTTATCGGCACCCTCGCTCGGTGCATCGACCAGGAAGCGGTCGGGCAGGGGCTCGACGCCCTGGGCGACTCCGGTGAGCTTCTGGAACACGTGCGCGATGGACCAGCAGATCTTGGTGCATACCTCGCGCAGGGTGTAGAGCGGGCCCATGAAGAGCTCTACGTCTGACGCGAAGCTCGTGGCGACGACGGGCATGTGCTCGTTGGGCTCGTAGCCGCACGCCCAAGGGTCGGTCTTCTTAGCGGGGGCCTTGGTGCCGAGGCAGGACCTCAACACGAACGCGAGGCCGGTGAGGACCACGAGCGCGATGGCGATCGCGGGGGTGGAGGTGGCGGCACCGGAAATCTCGTTCACCAGAGACACGCCCGAGGTGGCTGTGACGGCAGAGCCGGCAAGCACGCTCTGGGCGACGTCGCCCAGAACCGGGGCGATGACGGGAGAGCCGATTCCCAGCACCACGCAGATGGCCGCGAGGAGCATCTGCGAGAACAACATCGGAGCCGGGGACTCCTTGGCGTTCGCGGCCTCCTGGGAACGAGGGCTGCTCGCGAACGAGACGCCGTAGGCCTTCACGAAGCACGTGACGGCCAGGGCACCGGTGATGGCGAGGGCGGCCGCGGAGGCGACGGCGAACACCATGACGACCGGGTCGGAGAGCGTCGAGATGTTGAACAGGGACTGGTAGGTGAACCACTCGGAAACGAAGCCGTTGAGCGGCGGGATAGCCGAGATGGCAAGGGCACCGATGAGGAAGCAGACGGCCGTGACCGGCATACGGCGGAACAGGCCGCCCATCTTCTCCATGTTGCGCGTACCCGTGGCATAGAGCAGGGAGCCCGCGCCGAGGAACAGCTCGCCCTTGAACATGGCGTGGTTGAGCGTGTGGTAGAGGGCGGCCATGAGCGCGATCGTCGCGATGACGTCGTTGCCCAGGGCGTGCGCCGTCATGGACGCGCCGACACCGAGCAAGATGATGCCGATGTTCTCGACGGAGTGATAGGCAAGCAGGCGCTTGATGTCGTGCTCGTGGAGGGCGTAGACGACACCCAGGACCGACGAGATGGATCCGAAGACCAGGACCATGAGGCCCCACCAGAGCTGGACGCCCGAACCCGCGAGCAGGTCGAGACCGACCTTGAGGATTCCCAGGATGCCGATCTTGATCATGCCGCCGGACATGAGGGCGGACACGTTGGACGGCGCCTCGGGGTGCGCCTGGGGCAGCCAGGAGTGCAGCGGAATGATACCGGCCTTCGCGCCAAATCCGAAGAACGCGAGGACGAAGCACGCGGAGGAGACGGCGGGCCCAAAGTCATGCGTACGGAAATCACTGAAGCTGAAGGAACCGCCCACGCCGTTGGTCATGAGCAGGAAGCTCGCCATGATGAGAACGAAGCCCACGTGCGCGATGACGAAGTAGAGCCAACCGCCCCTAATGGAGTTCTTGTTCTCCTCGATAACGACAAGGAAGTAGCTCGTAAGGGACATGAGCTCAAAGGCGACCAGGAACCAGAACACGTTGTCGGCGGTGATGACGAGCATCATCGAGGCGACGAAGGTGTTCATAAAGAAGCCGGCGCGCCCGACCTTGCCCGGGTACTCGTCGAAGTAGGACAGACCGTAGATGAAGCCCGCAAAGGCGAGAATCGAGATGAGGACCACGATCAGGCCCGCAAGGCCGTTGAGCAAGAGCTCGAGACGGGCGAACGGGAAGAAGAAGACCGTGTTGAGGGACGAAACGTCGCCAAGCACGGCCTCGAGGCCCGCGATGAACGACAGCACGGCCGCGACGGCGCCGATCAGGCAGCCGGCGGTCTTGGCGGCGTTATCGGCCTTGATCAGCAGAACCGAGGCGAGCGCACCGATGCACGAGACGGCAAGCGATGCGATAAACAGCGTCATGCTATCCATTGTTTACGCTCCCTTCTGCTTTCTCGGACAGACCCTGGGCCACAGCGGTAACGTCGACGGACGGACCGTTTTCGATCGAGCGCAGGCGCTTGGCCTCGTCGAGCTCGCGATCGGCCGCGCCGCCCATGACGGTCAGCGCCTTGGTGGGGCACGCCGCCACACAATGCGGGCCGTCCGGATCGAAGGCGCACAGGTCGCACTTGACAGCGCAGGTGTACTGGCCGGGAGCCCACGTAAGCAGGCTGCTCAGGGACTTAGGATACGAAGGCGTCGGGTCGCACATGCCTGCGACACCGGCGATAGACGTGCCATCGGGATGGATGGCTCCGAAGGGGCACGCGATGGCGCACAGCCTGCACCCGATGCACTCCTGCTCCTTGACGTGGATGCGGTCGCCATCGTGCTCGATGGCATTCACCGGGCAAACCTCGGCGCAGGGGGCACCCTCGCAATGGTGGCAGGCAAGGGCGGCCGAAATACCGCCGGTCTTCACGAGCGCCAGGCGCGGCGTATCCTGAAGACCCTGCATCCGGTGGGCGTCGGCACAGGCGGACTGGCATGTTCCGCAGCCGATGCACCTCTCCGGGTTGATGTCGATGAAGCGGTTCATCCCCACTTCCTTTCAAAATAACGGGCCGGGCTCCCGAACGTACGGGACGCCCGGCCCAAAAAGCCAACGAGAACGGGACTACACGATTTGATTCACGTGTGCCTCGTCGTCGAACTTGGCGGCGCCGGGCTCAACGTCCTGAGGAGCGGCGGCATCCACCAGAGCCTGCTTGAGCTCGGTGTACTGACGCTCCACCTCGCCCTCTGCCCAGACCTGGTCGGCAATGGCGTCGACCTGGCAGGCGGAGAACTTGTCCTCGGGCGTATGCGAGACCGGGTCGACCTTGTGCATGGTCAGCTCGTTGCACTTGCCGATCCACCACTGGTAGGTCATATAGACCGTGCCCTTGTTGATACGGTCGCTCACGTCGGCGCGGCTGTATACCTGGCCGCGGCGGCTGTGGATCGAGACGATGTCGCCGTTCTTGATGCCGCGCGCCTGGGCGTCCGCGGGATTCATGCGGACAAAGCCGGGCTCGTCGGCGAGCAGCGCCAGCGTCTTGCAGTTGCCGGTCATCGAGCGGCAGCTGTAGTGGCCGACCTCACGGACGGTGCACAGAATGAGCGGGTACTCATCGTCGGGAAGCTCGGAGGGCGCCTCCCAGTCGTGCGCCATCAGGTTGGCGCGGCCGTCCTTGGTGGTGAACTTGCCGCCAGCGAACATGTCGGGCGTACCGTGGTCGTTCACATCGGTGCTCTTGACGGGCCACTGGGCGTAACCGCCCTCGGGAGCCATCTTCTCGTAGGTCGCGCCCACAAAGTTGGGGCACAGGCTGATGCACTCGTTCCAGATCTGCTCGGTGTTGTCGTAGTGCATGGGGTAACCCATACGCGTAGACAGGTCCGCAAAGATCTCCCAGTCGTGACGGCACTCGCCCTTGGGCGGAACGGCCGCGTCAAAATGCTGGAAGCTACGGTCGGATGCGGTAAAGACACCCTCGTCCTCGCCCCAAGAGGTGGCAGGCAGGATGACGTCGGCGAGCATAGTCGTCTGCGTCATAAAGATGTCCTGGCAGATGAACAGGTCCAGCTCGGAGAGCGTCTTGCGCATTCCGGCCGAATCGGGCTCAGTCTGGACCGGGTCCTCGCCGTAGTTGTAGAAGCAGTGCACCTTGCCCTCGTCGACCAGGTGACCCAGGTCGGTGAGCTTGTAGCCCTCCTCGAGCGGGAGCTTTTCCTCGGGCACGCCCCAAGCCTTGGCAAACTTGGCACGCACTGCCGGGTCGGTGACTTTCTGGTAGCCAGGGTACAGGTTGGGCAGCATGCCCATATCGCAGGAGCCCTGGACGTTATTCTGGCCACGCACGGGCGCGAGGCCGGAATTGGGTTTGCCGATCTGGCCGGCAACGCAGGCGATGGAGGCGATGGTGTGCACCGTCTTCAGGTTCTGCTTCTGCTGGCATACGCCCATGCCCCAGCCAATGATGGCAGAAGGCTTCGCCGTGGCATACATCTCGGCAGCTTGGTGGATCAGCGCGGGCTCGACACCCGTGATGTCCTGTACGGATTCGGGAGTGTAGTTCTTGATGGTCTCCCACCACTCGTCAAAGCCGTTCGTGTGCTCGGCGACGAATTCCTTGTCGTAGAGGCCATCGTTGACCAGACAGTTGGCAAAGGCGTTGAGGAACGCAACGTTGCAACCGTTCTTGATCGGAAGGTAAAGATCGGCGATACGCGCGGTTTCGATATGGCGCGGGTCGGCGACGATGATCTTGCAACCCTTTTCTTTGGCTCGCACGATACGCCTTGCGACGATGGGGTGCGAATCGGCAGGGTTATAACCGAAGAGGAAAATGCAGCCCGCATCCTCCATACCGGGGATGGAGCATGACATGCAACCTGAACCAACCGTGTCCATCAGACCGAGGACAGTAGGGCCGTGTCAAGTACGGGCGCAGTTGTCCACGCTGTGGGTGCCGATGCACGCACGCGTAAACTTCTGCATGACGTAGTTCGCCTCATTGCCGCCGCCTCGCGAAGAGCCGGTAGTCATGACAGCGTTAGGACCATATTCGTCAATTATGGCCTGCATCTTAGATGCGGTGAAATCCAGTGCCTCGTCCCAGCTTACGCGCTCAAGATCCGCGCCCTTGGTGCGGCGGATCATCGGGTGCAGTACGCGAGGAGTCAAGATCTTGGTGTCGTTGATGAAGTCGTAGCCGCTCATGCCCTTAAGGCACAGCTCGCCCTGATTGGTGATGCCGTTGAGCGGTTCGGTACCCACAACCTGGCCGTTTTGGACCAAGAGGTTAAACTGGCAACCGGCGCCGCAGTACGGGCAGATCACTTTATGCTTCTCCATGACACCCTCCTTCCTTTCTCTGCTACCGAATACTCGGTACTTATTTGACAATCATTGGGCCTGTCGCCCGACGCTTACGCCTCGTTTTCGATGGTGGCGCGGGCACGCTCGGCAGTCAGTTCTGCCAGACGCTCCTCGTCTACCAGGGTGAGGCCCTTGGTCGGACACGCCTCGGCACACGCCGGACCGCCGGGACGGTCCACGCACAGGTCGCACTTGAGCACGAAGCTCTTAGTCTGCGAACCCGCGCGCACGTCGCCCATCAAGACGGGGACCTGCGTGGTCGCCACGCTCACGGCGCCAAAGGGGCATGCCATGACGCAGCTCTTGCAGCCGATGCAGTTGTCCTCGTTGACGCCGATGCGATGGTTCTTTGGATCAAAGAACAAGGCGCCCGTGGGGCAGGCCTTGGCGCACGGGGCGTCCTCGCAGTGATGGCAAGCCACCGGTGCGGAGATCTCGTAGGTGCGCGTTACGCGCAAGCGAGATGCGGCGATGTTGCCGGGAATATCGTGTGCCTCGATGCACGCCGCCATACAGGTTTGGCACCCAATGCAGCGTGAAGAATCAGCCACGACTCGTTTATTGCCCATGTTGTTCACTCCCTCCTGAATCCCATGCCGGAGAGACCCTGTCGACGTTGCCCCAAGCCGCCCGTGGCCTGGCATCGGCGTATCGAGCGCATGCGGCGAAACAGGCGCTTCGATAGAGTTCCTCCAACGATATACAGGCTAAATATACGCAGTTGCAGGTGGCAAACTTGAGCATAGGCCCTGCAATACGGGTGTATTGCAGGGGTTTGGGCAGGTTGGAATTATTCTCTAGAAGCTATAAAGGTGAGTGTAATACATGCGTACATCCAAGGGAGATTTCACGCTCGTTTATAAAGGACGTAATACGTTTGTGATAAATTTCGCGTTCATTAACTTGAGTGCAATAAAGTAGTGGTTATAAGATTAGCTATTAATATTCGATGCTGTATTTGACCATTCATATTGCACGCTCATTAAGGGGGGCCAGTGATGTCATCGACTCAAAAAAGAGCCATCCTGCAGGTGCGCATTCGCGAGGAAGACAAGCAGCATGCCGAGCATCTCTACGACGCCATGGGCACATCGCTCGCCGAAGCCGTCCGCCTATGGATCGCTCAAAGCATATGGTGACCCCAATCGCCGCTCCGAGGAGCGCAATGCCTGGATTGAATACCTTGCTACAGAAAGCGACGATTCGATTTTGGGCCCCGAGGAAGTAGATATCCATGAGTAGCACCATCATCGACGAGACCGTCATCCTGCGCTACCTGCTTGACGACGACGAAGTTCTGTCCCCGCGCGCCGCCAAGGTCATCGCCACGCGCACCGCTCGCGTCTACCCCGAAATCATCACGCGTGTCGTGGTCACGCTGCGCGACGTCTATAAGGTTCCCCGCGTTGAGATTGCTACGGCCATGAGAAGGCTGCTCGATGACGTCATGGTCGACGAGCCCACCGTTGTCGCCCTTGCCGTCAAACTCTTTGGCAAGACTCATATGGACTTTACTGACTGTCTGCTTGCCGCCCGTACCGCCATCTACAACGATGATGTCGTGAGCTTTGGCAAGCCCATCATCCAAGGCATGATCGATTACCGCCACAAGCGCCAAACCGCCGCCGGTGCTCGCGACCGCGCCGCCGAAGCCCGCAGCCGAAGCACCGACTCCACCATCGACAAGCTCCGCAACCACGGTCGCCACTAACCGACAGGCAACGGCATCGCCCGCCCCTCAGCCCCATCCCCTCCTAAGTTGCGGTGAAATAGTTCCTGGATTTGGGCTTATTAGACTTATTCGGGCTTTTCAGAAACTATCTCATCGCAACTTCCAGGTTGGCCATCCGAAACCGACAGCCTTGGACCGCAAATCCTACTGTTCGCCACGAAATGGGCCTATCTACTACGTTTAACCGATTACCCTCGACCATACCGAAATCCGAAATATCAAAACCGATGGTAGACGGCTTGCCGATTTTCCGAAAATGCTGCTATGGTCGACCCCTGCGGGCCAAACGTAGTAGATGGGCTGCTTTCGTGGCTCAGCACCAGACCAGTCATTTTGGAACAGGGCTTTTGACCACACTTGCCAGCCGATCGCTAGAGTAGCCAAAAAAGCCCCGTCCCAAATTAGCTACCCAGGCCTTCAATGGGTTCGCAAAGGCCAAAAGACAGTCCGTATTTAACCGCAACTTAGGTGGGGTGCGAGGCGGCATCGATTCCCGTCACCCCGTACACTTACGAAAATGGCTCTGGTCCCAAAAGAAACCAGAGCCATTCGTCTATCTTATGGAGCGGGCGACGGGAAGTCCAAGGGTTTGCTTCGCAAACCCTTGTTTCGCTGCGGGCCACTGGCCCTTGCGTGCTGCGCTGGAAAATGCTCACGCATTTTCTCAGCTTCGCACCCTGCCGGGTTCGATTCCCGTCGCCCGGCACGCTTATGAAAACGGCTCTGGCGCCAAATGGAGCCAAAGCCGTTAAAACTATCCTATGGAGCGGGCGACGGGAATCGAACCCGCGTCATCAGCTTGGAAGGCTGGGGTTCTACCATTGAACTACGCCCGCAAGATATGGTCGGGACGACAGGATTTGAACCTGCGACATCCTGCTCCCAAAGCAGGCGCGCTACCAAACTGCGCCACGTCCCGAAGGTGTTGAGCAGCTAAGGTCTAAACCTTGCGTGTCCCAAAGCGAAGGAAATTATAGGGGAGACTCCCCGCCTGTGCAAGCGCAGAAACCCTAGCTCCTCGAATGTGCGACAAACCGGCTGTGAAGCAGACCGATCACAAATGCCGCCACGGCAACCGGCGCCCACGCGGCGCCGATATCCGCCAGCGGCAGCACATCAAACGGTAGCCACGCGCCCGCGAAAAACGCATCGCGGACCGAAGTGATCACACTCTGCACGGCAACCACACCGCCGACCCAGACCCACACCTGCGGATGAGCGTCGCAAAAGCCGTGCACCAGACCCATCAGTACCAGCACGATGGCAACGGGGTACAAGGCATTGAGCATGGGCACCGAGAACATGAGGATCACGTCGAGGCCCACGTTGGAGAGCACGCACGAAAACGCTGCGAACACAAAGGCGAGAATCGCAAAGGGACGGCGCATGGCCTCCTCGGAGGCCTCCGCTCCCCCTTTAACCACATACGTCTCGCAGAAGTAACGCGAGCAGCAGCTGATGAGGCCGATGCACACGTTCATGCAGGCAAGGAAAAAGATCGCAAAGACCACGACCGTGCCGACAAGGCCAAAGTGCATGGAGGCAGAGCGGGCAAGGATGGCGGCGCCATTGGTGGCATCGGGCATCACGGTGCTGAGCTGCGTGCCGGCAAGCGCCAGGCCGCAGTAGATGACGGCCATGAGTGCGCCGGCGATCACACCGGAGCGCGAAATCTCAAAGGCCACGCGCTTGTCATCAGTAACGCCCAGCTCGTGGATGGTCTCGGCGATGATGATGCCGAAGGCGAGCGACGCGAGCAGGTCCATGGTCTGGTAACCGGTCAAAAAGCCCTGCACGGCGGCGCCTGCATCGTAGGGAGCCTGAGGCGCGGCAGCCGGTCCCAGCGGCGAGATCACGGCAGCACCCACGACCAGCACGATGAGCGCAATGAGCGCGGGGCCCGTAATGCGGCCGAGTACGCGTGTGATGACACCCGGGCGCAGCGTGAGCGCAAACGCGACGACGAAGAACCCGATGGCAAACACCAGACGTGCCGTGCCAAGCGAAACGCTCTCAGGTAGCAGCGGCACCAGCATTTCGAACGCCGTAGAGCTTGTGCGCGGAATGGCCAGGCACGGGCCGATGGCCAGGTAGACCGCCGCAACAAAGAACTCACCAAACTTGGGGTGCACGCGGCCGGCAAGCTCGCGCGCCGTTCCGGCAAGCGCGACGGCGATAAATCCCATGACGGGCAGGCCAATGGCGGCAATCAGAAAGCCGAGCATGGCGACCGGCGTGGCAGAACCTGCCTGCAACGCCAGCAGCGGCGGAATAATGAGGTTGCCGGCGCCAAAGAGCATCGAGAACAGGGCGATGCCGACGGTGACGACATGGTCGGAGCGCAGACCGCGCGGGGCGGATGAAGCCATGAGAGCACCTTTCGAATCGAAACAAAAACGGGACGGGCAAAAGACCCGTCCCGCAAGTATATACGCTCTAGCAGCTTTAGCAGGCTAAATCGCACAGAGCATCAATCGCGGTGTCGACTTCCTCGTCCGTGTTGAAATACCCAAACGAGAAGCGAACGACACCCTGGCGCTCGGTCCCCAGCGCGCGGTGCATGAGCGGAGCGCAATGGGCACCGGGGCGCGTCGCAATCCCCCACCCTTGCATGAGCGCGTCCGAGATCTCGGCAGAGTCGATATCGCCCACGTTGAGTGAGACGATCGCCGAGCGCACGGGCTGGTCAAACGCACCGTAGAGCTTAATCCCCGGAATCTCGCGCACACCAGCAAGGAAGCGATCAGCGAGCGCACGCTCCTGGGCAGCAATCGCGTCGACCCCGCCCTGGGCCTCGATAAAGTCGAGACCAGCGGAAAGGCCCGCGATGCCATGGCCGTTGAGCGTACCGGCCTCCAGGCGCGTGGGCCACTCCAGTGGTTGCAGCTCATCGAAGCTGTGTACACCGGTGCCGCCCATGGCCCAGGGCGCCACGTCGACGCCCTCCGCCACGGCCAGACCGCCGGTGCCCTGCGGGCCCATCAGTCCCTTGTGGCCGGTAAAGCACACGACGTCGAGGCCCATGGCATCCATGTCAATCTTCGCCGTGCCGGCAGACTGCGAGGCATCAACAATCACAAGCGCACCGGCCGCATGCGCGATGGCAGCCACGCGCGCAATGTCGACCGCGTTGCCGGTCACATTGGAGGCGTGCGTCACCACCACAGCACGCGTACCGGGCGTGACTAGCCGCTCGAGCTCGTCGTAGTCGAGCACGCCGCTCGCGTCACAGCCCGCATGCTCAACGGTCACACCCCGCTCTACCGCCAGACGGTTGAGCGGACGTAGCACCGAGTTGTGCTCGAGCACCGTCGTGACCACACGGTCGCCGGGGCGCATCACGCCATTGATGACGGTGTTGAGCGCCGCGGTTGAGTTGGGTGTAAAGCACACATGGTCCGCCCTCGGGCAACCCAAAAGGCGCGCGAGCTTGGCACGGCAAGCGTGAATCGTACGAGCGGCATCGAGGGCACCCGACGTGGCGCCGCGCCCGGCATTGCCGAGCGAGCACATCGCCTGCGTCACGGCATCGATGACCACCTGCGGCTTGTGCATGGTCGTTGCCGCGTTATCCAGATAGATCATCGCACGACCTCCCACATATCGATCACGGTGAAGCCCTCGGTGGGAACGCCCGCCGAGGCAAGTTCGCCGCGCAGCAGTTCCTCATCGGCAGGCAACGCCTTCCACGCCAAACCGCAGCCGGCAGCGACCTCCCCGGGCACGGGAATCGTCCGCCCAGGAAGACCGCGCTCGATGCACAGGGATTCGCAACCCATGGCGGCCGCCGTGGTAGGAAACGTGATGACAAGCGCCGGGCGCTTCTCCCTCATGGCAACTCCAACCAATACGCTACGGGCGCACGACGCGCACGGCCTGCTCCATCTTCTCCACGATCACGTACATGTTGGTGACCTCGCCCACCGCAAGCTGGTCTTTAATGCCATAGTGGTCGAGGCAGGTACCGCAGGTGAGAATCTCGACACCCTGCTCGGCCAGGCCCTTCAGGTCATCGAGCACCGGCGAGCCCTCGACGGTGAGCTTGGCACCGCCGTTGTAGAACAGCATGGTCGCGGGCAGCTCCTCCTGCTGCGTCACGGCAAAGATGAACGCCTTCATGAGCTTGTGGCCCAGCTCGTCGTCTCCACGGCCCATGCAATCGGTGTAGACGGAAATGACGAGTTTGCCCTTGCCGGCGCTGGCATCACAGAAGGCAGCGCCATCCTGTTCGGGATCGGCCACGGCAACGGCGCCAGAGGTCGCCACGGTCACGTGCCACTCGGCGTCAGAAACCTTCTCGACCGAGGCCGTGCAGCCCTTCTCCTGTGCCATCTTGGAGATGTTCTTGACGGCGGTCTCGTTATCGACCGAGGTCACCACGGCACCCTCGCCATCGAGCTGCTTCAGGGCTTTGAGCGTCTTGACGACGGGCAGCGGGCAGGCATCGCCCATGGCATTGACTTCAATTTTGGTAGACATAGCTTTTCCTTTCGAAAGAACCGTTCTAGAGAACGGTAAACAGTTACATAAACGTGCGGGCTAGCGAACAACGTGGATGGCAGGACCGCCTGGTACCGGCTCGTACACGCGGCCGACGACGGCGGCGATACGTCCTTCGGCATGTAGACGGCTCGCAAGCTCATCCACATCGGCAGCAGGTGCCGCGATAAGCAGGCCACCAGACGTCTGCGGGTCGTACAGCGCGTCGAGCATGCCCGGCTCAAGGTCCTCGTCGGCCGTCACGCGCGGGCCAAAGAAGTCCTGGTTGCGGTAGGAGCCCGCGGGGATAATGCCCAAACGCGCCATGTCGAGCACCTGGTCAAAGAGCGGCACCGCCCCCGACGCAAGCTCAATCTGCACGCCCGAGCCCTCGGCCATCTCGCACGCATGCCCGATCAGGCCAAAGCCCGTGATGTCGGTGCAGCCGTGAAGCTCAAGTCCCTCGGCCAGACGAATCGGAGCCTCGTTGAGGGTGCGCATCGAGTCAAACATGGCTGCGGCCTCGTCCTGCTCGATGAGCTCGCCCTTAATGGCCGTGGTGATGATGCCCGAGCCAACCGCCTTGGTCAGCAGTAACGCATCGCCCACGCGCGCGCCGCTGTTGGCGAGCATGCGGTCGAGCGCGACAAACCCGCTCACGGACAGGCCGTACTTGGGCTCGTCGTCGTTGATGGTGTGACCGCCCGCGATGGAGCAACCCGCCTCGACGCACTTGTCGGCGCCGCCCGCCAGAATCTGACCGGCAACCTCAACGCCCAGACAGCTCGGGATGCACAGCAAGTTCATGGCATGGCTCGGCCGCCCGCCCATGGCGTAGATGTCCGACAGCGAGTTTGCCGCGGCGATCTGGCCAAACAAAAACGGGTCGTCGACCATCGGTGGGAAGAAGTCGATGGACTGCACGAGACCCAAGTTATCGCCAACGCGAAAGACGCTCGCATCGTCGGAGGTATCGAACCCCACGAGCAAGTTGTCGTTATGCACATTGGGTAAATCGCCCAGGACCTGGGCGAGGGCTCCAGGAGCCAACTTAGCGGCTCAACCGCTCGCGGCAGTCATAGACGTGAGCTTAATCTGATCGTCAGCCATCGATACCTCCTCTCATCGGTCAATCATTTTCTCCCAGTATACGCATGAATGCGAGCCTGCGGCGGATGCATTAATTGAGCGCCTGTGCGCGAATCGCCGCGCCGATGGCACCGGCAAAGCGAGCCTGGGGCGAGGTGGTCACCGGCGACCCCAGCAGCTCGCCCAACCGCTCCACCACGAAGGCGTTCTCGCACAGGCCACCGGTCAGGTAGTACGGGGCGCCCGCGGCCTGCCCGGCCATGGTCGCCACGCGCGAGACCACGCTCTCGATCACGCCACGCGCAATGTTCTCGCGCGGCTCACCGCGACCGATCAGACTGATGACCTCGCTTTCGGCAAACACGGTGCACATGCTGCTGATCTTGGTGGGTTCGCCGGAACGCGCCAGGTCGGCCATCTGTTGCTGGGAAATACCTAGGCGGTCGGCCATGATCTCCAAAAAGCGCCCCGTGCCGGCGGCGCACTTGTCGTTCATGGCGAACTTGGCCACGCGGCCACTTTTAAGCTGAATGACCTTGGTGTCCTGGCCGCCTACGTCAATCACCGTGCCGTGATCGCCAAACAGGCGCACGGCACCGGTGCCGTGGCAGGTGATCTCGGTCACGACCTTGTGCGCATAGGGCACGGCGACACGGCCGTAGCCAGTCGCGATCACGCGCGCGTCGTCGGCAGCCACGTCGTAGCCAGCCGCTGCCAGTGCCTCGCGCAGCCGCTCGGAAGCATCGACCGAGGAGAACCCGGTTGGCTGCACGCACGTCCACGCCACCGAACCCTCCCCGTCGACCACAGCAGCCTTGGCCGCCGTAGACCCGATATCGATCCCGATCCCTATCATGGCTCTCTCCCAATCTAAACATCAAAGGTAGCGGCGCGTTCAGGCGCCTTAGCTCTAGGTTTCTCAGGTGCCGGAGATTGCCCCGAAAGAGGAGCGCAGCGTACTTTGGGTACGCAAGCGACGGTTTGAGGGGCAAGATCCGGTGCCTGAGGAAGCTAGAGGGTTTCGATGAAGGCGGCGATGCGGGTCTCGATCTGACCCATGTCGCCGTTGCTGTAGTCGGTCTCGATCTTCATATACGGAATACCCGCACCCTCGACGGCCTCCTGCATGCGCGCGCTCTCAACGTTGAAGGTGTGGCAGGCCTGTAGCACGCTCTCTACCACGCCATCGACATGGTACTTCTCGCACATGGTCAGTGTGTTCTCCATGCGGCCGTCGTTAGGCGTCATGACCGAGCAGTTGATATCCAGGTAACGGTCGGCGATGGCGCGCAGAATGTCGGGCGCGTCCGGGTCGATCATCATAGCCGCTGTGCGCTCGCCCGAGCAGTCGTCCATGCACACGACCACACCGCCGTTGGACTCGATGGTGCGACCGATCTTGTTGATTACGCCGCCCACCGGGCAGCCGGTGATCAGAATGCGCTTGGCATCCGCCGCAACCGGGCGCTCGCCCGCGTCGTAGGCCTCGCGCAGCTTGGCAACCTTTTGCTCCAGCTGCTGCGTATAGGCCTCGATATCAAAGCTGAACGTACCGGCAAACATGGTGCTCATCAGGTCGACGCCGCTCATGGCCGCCGGCCGGTTGGCCTGCAGCGCAAACATGTCGAGCTGGGCCGCACGCAAGCGGTTGCGACGACGGACGGCAGCGCGCAGGTCATCGTCGGTAATCGTGATGCCGTAGAAGCCCTCGAGCTCCTCCTTGAGCAGGCGACACTCCTCGTACCAGCCATCACGCTCGTAGGCGCGATCGCGACCCTGCGGAAGATGCAGAATGTGCGTGCGCTTGAGTTCGTTGAGCAGCTCGTACATCTTCTTCTTGCCGTCGTACGTGGTCTCGCCGATGATCATGTCGCTAAAGTACGTAAACGGGCACTTTTGCGAGTAGGCAAAACCGTAGGTCGACTTGATGAGCGGACACAGATTTGCCGGCAGCACTTTCTCGGCCTCGGGAATCACCTCATCGGACGTGCCGCACAAGGCCACACTTGCAGCGCCCGCGGCATCGATAATCTCGAGCGGCGTATAGCTGCACAAGAAGCCGACCAGGCGATTGCCGGCCTGCTTGTAATCCTTAACGCGAATAAACGCCGCCTTGCGCTGCTCGTTGAACTCCTCAAACGTAGACGGCAACGGCTGCTCAATATATTCCGACATATAACTCCTTAACAAACCTTTTAACCAACCAAGGAAACGGCTTTCCCAGGTGCCCGAGGTTGCCGTGAAAGAGAAGCGCCGCGTACTTTGGTACGCAAACGATGGTTTGAACGGCAAGATCGGGTGCCTGGGGAAGCCGCCGGGACGGATACCCCTAAATGGTTTCCAAGAAAGCTTCAATGCGCGTCTGCAGTTGGCCCGCATCCTCACCGGCGTAGTCGGTCGTGATGTGCATAAACGGAATGCCGGCCTCCTCGGCGGCCTTCTCCACGGCAAACGACTCCATCTCGTAGAGCGTGCAGAACTGCAGAGCCACGTCGACGATGCCGTCGGCATGCAGGTCCTTGGCCATCTGGACAATGTCCTTCATACGCTGGTCGTTGGGCGTAAAGACGGCGCAGTTGATCTTAAAGTAGCGCTCGGCGATGGCGTCGAGCATCTCGTCGACCGTCTCACCGGTCTCGTCGACCAGGTCCTTGTAATAGCGCGAACCCGTGCAGGACTCCTCGCCCACCACGACGCCACCGGCCTTCTCGATGAGGTTGAACAGCTTCCAGTTGGGCACGGCCATGGGCGTACCGGTGTACAGGATGCGCTTGGTCCCCTTGGGTGCCACGCCCTCGCCGGCCTCGACACGCTGCTCGCACTCAGCCGCCATATCGTTGATGGCTCCGGTCAGACGCGGTGTGTCGTCCATAAAGGCGGCCTGAACGGTCAGCAGGCTGTCGAGACCGCTGATGGGCGCCGGGTCGGCAGCGCGCGTGGCAGCGAGGCGCTGCAGGGCGCGACGCTTCTCGTTGACGGCGTGGATGGCAGCCTTCAGGCGCTCGGGCGTAATCTTGACGCCGCACTCTTCCTCAATCTTGACGGCAAGCTTTTTAACCTCGGCCTTCCAGGTCACGAGCGTCGACTCGTCATGCACGTTGGGAATATCCATGACGTACATGTTCTTTTGCGTGGCAAAGAACTCGTAGGCCTTCTTCTTGCCATCGCAGGTGTTCTCGCCCACCACCAGATCACTCGACTCAATGTAGGGGCAGACCTCGCCCAGCTTAAAGCCGGCAAAGCTCTTGATGAGCGGGCAGGTGTTGCGCGGCAGATGCTCCTCGACCTTGTCGGTCGCCCAGTCGGCACCCGAGCACAGGCCTACGGGAATGCCATCGCAGGCAAGCACGATCTCCTCGGGCACGTACACACAGAACGAACCGACGATCTTGGTGGCCTCGCCGGCCTCCTTCTTGTCGAGCATCTCCTTAATACGGCCGCTGTGGATGTTTGTGGCGACAAAATCCAGGTAGGACGTGGACTTGGGGCGATTGTTCTGCGTCAGGAACATATCGCCGTACATCTGGCCCACAGCGCCCAGCAGCATGTCGTGATCGGCAAGATCCATGCCGAGGCTCTCCCACATCGGATGGAAATCGAATTCTTCAGCCATGACGGTTCCCCTCTCGAACCAAATACGGATAACTACGGTATTGCTGCACGGTGGGCGGCGAAAACCCAGCCGTGCCTAAACCCGGAATTTTGGGGAACCTGCTTTGCAGCTGATTATTTAGTTGTGCGTCGTCTCTCCCGGAGCCGTGAACATACCTGCTCATATGCGGCTCCGAGCCATATACAGGGCGCGCGCCGCAACGCGGCGAATGTATGTCGTCTGCGGCATATGCGTACCCTCCTTTACAAGTTGAGGTCAACTATATCAACGGTCGTCGACCATGCGAACACCGTTGACATTCGTACGACAGCACCGTGTGTCGTCGTTTAATAAATAAATATCTTGATTGATAAGAGTTTGCCATTCCTCATTCGGCGAACGGCAAGACAAAGCCGCCGAGGCTTATATCCCCGACGGCATTACCCGGCGCTATCGACAAACCAAATGGATCCTACTCGCATCGAAGTGCATGCGCAGCGTCTCGCCTGCTTGCGGCAGCTCGTCGACAGGCACGCCCACCTTGTTGACCTTCCACTGCAGACGCGTGGGCGCATCAGCACGCGGCACGTCCAGCAGCACCAGCCGCTCAAAGCGCGAATCGCTCACACGGGCCACGTGCAAATCGTAGCTGTTGCGACCGCGCTCCGCGCGATTGTCAACATGGAAGTAGCTCGCACGAATACCGAGGTACGTCACGTTATCGGGAACCTCATGGCCCACGTTAAAGGTCATGCCCCAGTCCAGGGCTTCAACTTCCTGAGACCCGATCTTGCGCGCCCGGCTTGTGTTCTTGCAGCCCGTCAGGCGCAGTGCCGCCAGCGTCTGCGGACGGCGGACCACGTCCTCGACGGAGCCGATCTCCTCAACATGCCCGTCGTGCATCACGCAGATACGCTGGCACAGGCGGCACGCTTCGTCGATGTCGTGGCTCACGTAGAGCACGGTGCGGTTGCACACATCAAAGAGGTCGAGCATGTTTTGCTCGAGCGCGCTCTTAAGATACGCATCGAGTGCGCTCATGGGCTCGTCGAACATAAAGATGCCCGGGTGTGCCGCCACCATGCGGGCAAGCGCCACGCGCTGCTGCTGGCCGCCCGAGAGGCGCGCGGGATAGCGGTCGGCAAAATCGGCCAGGCCAAAAATGCCCAGGTAGCGCTCGGCAAGCTGCTTGCGCGCGGCGGCGTCGCCCGCGTCCTTTACGCCGGCGCATACGTTATCGGCCACCGTCATGTTGGGAAACAGCTGATAGTTTTGGAACAGCAGGGCGCATTTTCGCTCCTGGGGCGACAGGTTGATGCCCGCCGCAGAGTCAAAAAAGGTCACGCCGTTGACGACGATCTTGCCCTCGTCGGGCGTCTCCACACCGGCAATGCAGCGCAAGGTGCAGCTCTTGCCGCAACCCGAGGCACCGAGCAGCGCCACACGATCCTCGCCGGCCTCAAGCTGCATGTCGAGCATAAACCCGGAATAGCGCTTTTTGATATCCAGAACGAGCGACATGGCCTATCGACCTCCCTGCAAGGCGGCATCATCGCGCATGAGCTCGGTCAGCGCCTCGCGATCGATACGCAGCGCATCGCCGCCCGCCGGGTCGAGCGAATCGCCCTGTCCGGTGAGATCTTTGGCCTGTTTGCGCTCCGCACGGGCAAGGCCCCGCTCGCGATACTTTTGCGAATGAGCGGTGTACATGTTGATGAACAGGATGACTAGGAAACTAAACGCTATTACGACCACGACCCAAAAGAGGGCCACCGACGTATTGCCGCCCATCCATTCAAAGTAAATCGCAATGGGAATGGTCTGCGTAATGCCGGCATAGTTGCCCGCAAAGAACAGGGTGCAGCCAAACTCGCCCATCGCGCGGGCAAAGGCGAGCACCGTGCCGGCGGCAATCGAGGGCCAGCCAAGCGGCATCATAAGCTTGGTGAAGATGCGACGCTCGGACCAGCCCAGGGTTCGCGCCGCATCGAGCATCTGCGTGTCAAGGCTCTCAAAGGCACCGAGCGCCGTGCGGTAGACCAGGGGAAACGACACCACCACGGCAGATATCACCGCCGCGGGCCAGGTAAAGACGATCGAGACGCCGTGCGCGATGAGCCACTGACCCACCCCAGTCGAGCGGCCAAACAGCATGAGGAGCAGAAAGCCGCAGACCGTGGGCGGCAGCACCATAGGAATCGTAAAGACCGAATCGAGCAAACCCTTCACGCGGCTCGAGGTACCCACAGTCTTCCACGCGGCGAACAGACCCAGCGCAAAGGAGATCAGCAGGGCAAGGCCGCTCGTTTTTATGGACACCCAAAACGGGCGATAGTCGATGTCGCCCAAAAAGGAGGCCAGAGAGGTCAAGGGCCCCTGCTCATCCCGCAACACGACAGACGATGCTTCTACCATGTGAGCGCTATCAAGCCAACGCGCGCCGCCCTTGGCATCACCCGAGGCTGATGCAATCACCACATAGCGGTCCCCATCCGCACCGCACTCGTCAAAACCATAGGTATACCCGCCGGATTCAAACGTTGTTTCCGCCGTGACATACCAAGGAAGGTCCACGTCCCCTAGCTGCGCACCTCCCATGCAGTTTGCGCTGTCGAGCTCACAGACGAGGGCCTTAAGACCCGATACGCACTCGTTGTCCTGCGGATCCAATCCATACTTCTCGACCGCGTTGGGCGATATCCACACCACAACGCGATCGGCAGCAAGCGCCACTACAAGGTCCACGTCCTCGTCAACGGGAAACCGGTAGCCCTCAGGCTGGCCCTCCATGGCACGAGCGGTCCCCTTGGCCAACCGCTCAAAACCCTCGATCCCATAGGAAAGCCCATGGGCGGTCGCAGCAACCTGGGCCCCGTCCTCAGCGTCCCCAGCAAACGCAAATCCCGGCACCCAGCAAAGCGCGAAGGTCAAAGCACAGGCGACAAGCATGCGGAATCTATTAAGCACGAAAAGCTCCAAGCGAATACAAGGACGGAGTGAAACACAAAACGATGGAATTATCGCGCCAAGCCGCACTACGCGGAAAGCTCAAAGCCGTACTTGGCCCAAATCTTCTGAGCCTTCTTGTTAGTCAGGCAGAAGTCGATGAACGCCTTGGCCTCGTCGGCGTGCTCGGAGCTCTCGGCAACGGCACCCGGGTACACGATGGGCTTGTGCGAGTCCTCGGGGCACACGAAGGCCTCCTCGATGCCGTCGTAGCGGTAGATGTCGGAGCTGTAGACAAAACCGGCCACGCAGTCGCCTGTGGACACATAGGCAGCTGCGGTGCCCACTTTATCGGCCAGCGCGACCTTGTCGGCGATCTCGGGAGTATACTCGCCGTCGTCGCCCTCGGTGCCGGTGTAGAGGCCCACGGAGGCCAGAGCCTGGTTGGCGTACTTTCCGGCGGGAACGGTCTTGGCGTCGCCGATGGCAATCTTGCCGTCCAGATTCGCGACGTCGGCGATGGCCTCGACCTTGGTGTCGGAGCCCTCGGCGCGAATGATCACGAGGTCGTTGACGAACATATCCTCACGGGTGTCGGCGTCGACGAGCTCGGCGGCCTCGGCGTCGTCCATGGTGCCCTTGGAAGCCGTGATGAGCACGTCGACGGCGGCACCGGCGCGCATCTGCTCGACAAGGTCGCCAGACGCCTTAAACTGCGTGTCGGCAAAGGTGGTGCCGGTCTGCTCGGTGTAGAGCTCCTGAACCTCGGGCAGGGCCTTCTCGAGCGAGTTGGCGGCAAAGACCTGCAGCTCGACAGCTTTCTTGGAAGATGCCTTAGCAGAACCGGCATCGGATCCGGCCGGCTCGGACGTCTTGCTGCCCGAACAGCCGGCAAGACCAAGGCCGGCAGCGGCGACAGCAGAAAGCGAAACGAATCCGCGGCGAGAAACCATATCGAACATGTTCAACCCTTTCGAACGCTATGCCCGGGCACCCCGCCGCGGGCTTTAATCTGCAATCAGATTATACTTCTGCGTGAATAATGATAGTGAGATATTATTCTCGTCAGAGAATATAGTTTCAAGTTACCGTGCACCTCGGCGTCGATTCGGCGGAAAACAAAGGCGGAGCAGCCGTTCAGGTCGCCCCGCCGCAGGTAAACCGCTTAGTTGGTATGTCCACCGCCCGCCGTCATTTGGGCCGCATGCTCCAGCTGGTCGCTCACGGCCTCCCAGCTTTCGCGGGCGGCTTTCGTAGATCCCGGAAAATTGATGACAAGCGTATGCCCACGCTGCATGCACACGGCGCGCGAGAGCATGGCGCGGCGCGTCTTGGTCATCGAGTACGCACGAATTGCCTCGGCAATGCCCGGCACATCGCGGTCGCAGACGGCGCGCGTCGCCTCGGGTGTCACGTCGCGCATCGAAAGCCCCGTGCCGCCGCAGGTGAGCACGACATTGGCGTGGCACTCATCGGCGGCTTCCACAATGGCATCACCGATCTCGCTGACGTCGTCGCGCACGACCACATGTGAGGCGACCGTCCAGCCCTGTGCCTCGATAAGTTCCTCGAGTGCGGCTCCGGCCTCATCCTGCAAAAGATCGCGTGTGTCCGAGCACGTCACGATCGAAATCTTCAACTCCATAGCGTTCCTCCTATAGCGCCGTTCCCTCGGGCAGGTCGACGCGAACAACGTCCACGGCATCTCCCGCCTTGAGCTCGCACGGCCCTTCGTCAATACGCAACAGACAATTCGCACGCTGCATAGTTCCAAGCAGCGCCGAATTCTGTGTCTTAGCCTCGGTCACCAACAACTCACCGGTCTCGGGGTCGCGCAAAACCGTGGCGCGATCGAAGAAGCGGCGATGCTGTCGCTTTTTCACGCCGTGTGTGAGCGTCGCCTGCTGCACGGGACGCGCAACCTCGGCAAAACCGCGCATCTTGCGAATCGCCGGACGGGCAAGCATCTCAAAGCCCACATACGCCGCAGCCGGATTGCCTGAAAGCCCTAGGTAGGGCTTACCCCCGAGCAAGCCAAACGTGATGGCCTTGCCCGGACGCATCGAGATGCGGTCAAACAGTACCGCGCCCTCGCGCCGGACGAGCGCCGTCACGAAATCGTAATCGCCCGCCGAGGCGCCACCGCTCGTAATGACAAAGTCGCACTCCTGCACGGCACGATGCACCAGCTCGGCGATCGCCTGCTCATCATCGGGCGCAATGCCGTAGAATACGGGCTCGGCGCCGGCATCGAGTGCCTCGGCCATCAACGCCGACGAGTTGGAATCGCGAATCTGCCCGCGCGCCGGCAGCTCACCCGGCGCGACCAGCTCCGTGCCCAGCGAGATAATGCCCACACGCGGGGCAGCGTGCACCTTCACGCTCGCGTATCCGGCGCTCGCCAGCAGACCCGCGCCCGCCGGAGCCACGACCTCGCCGGCGTGCATCACAACATCGCCGGCATGGGCCTCCTCGGCAGCAGAGCGAACGTTCTCCCCTACCTTGGCCGGCGCCGAAAAGCGAACGTGCGAGCCCTCGTTGCCGTCACCGTCGAGCACATCGACGATCTCGTACTTCACCACGGCATCGGCACCCTCGGGCACCGGCGCGCCTGTCATGATGCGGACCGCCTCGCCCGCACCGATTGCGCCCTCAAACACATGGCCCGCGGCCTCGTGTCCGATAACGTCGAGCGTCACCGGCGCCTCGCCAGATGCCTGCACCAAGTCCGCCGAGCGCACGGCATATCCGTCCATAGCGCTGTTGGCAAACGGCGAGATATCGATATCGGCCACCGCGTCCTCGGCCAAGGGAAAACCAGCCGCCTGCCACACGGGAATCTCGACGAGATCGGTCGGAGCAACGTGCGACAGGACAATCGACTGTGCGTCCTCCAGTGGAATGAGTTTCTCTGCCATATGCACCTCTTAATGCCACGGCGCACAACAGGGGCGCCAATTCTTTATGCTTGTCTCAGTATAATCCCCCAACGCACGACCGCGACTCGGCCTGTACCCGCAAATACACCTGTCGGTTGCAGGCCGCGAAACAGAATGGAAACCAACCCACCGGCTCGTCGCGTTTACCGCGTTTTATAATGCTTGCGTTGCAACCTAAAAGAGGAACGTATGGCTCATAACGACAAACCCGAAAGCGCAAACAAAGCGCAGGATCATTCCCAGCCGCTCGACGACGGCGGCTTTTTCTCCCTTAATGACGTCATCACGGCAGGCAGGCATCAACTTACCCGCTCCGAGCATCTCTTGGCTGCCGACACGCGCCGCAACGCCCGCAACCTACTTGCGAGCGCTAAGTTGCTCGTACTCGTCGTCATCGTCTCGCTCGCCATGGGCGTTGCCGCTTGGGCGTTTTTGGCCTCGCTGAATATCGCGACCGACTATCGCGAGCACCATGTGTGGGTCTACGCCTTGCTTCCCGTTGTGGGCGTTGCCACCGCATGGGTGTACAAAAACCACGGTCTTGCCGCCAAGCGTGGCAACAACCTGGTCATCGACTCCGCTCTGGGCACACGCCTCATCCATATGCGCATGGCCGTCCTCACCTTCGTCTGCTCCACGCTCACGCACCTAACGGGCGGATCGGCCGGTCGCGAGGGAGCCGCGGTGCAGATTGGCGGCACCATCGCCAGCAACATCTCGAGCCTCGCCCACCTCAAAAAGCATGACCACCACGACCTCATGCTCGCCGGCATCTCGTCGGCCTTTGGCGCCGTATTCGGCTCGCCCCTTGCCGGAGCTTTCTTTGGCATGGAGATGTGCTTTATCGGCAAGATCGACTACACGGCGGGCATCTACTGCCTGGTCGCCTCATTTACCGGCTACTTTACATCACTCGCCCTAGGTACCGAGTACGAGGCGAATGTTATCGCCAGCGTTCCCAACATGACACCACGGACGGTTGTCATCGTTGTTATCAGCGCCATTATCTTCGGTCTGACGGCACGCCTCTTTGCCTGGTCAGTTCGAACCGTCAAGAGCCTGTACGGTCGCTTTATCACCAATTATCTTATTCGCGCACTCATAGGTGCACTCGTGGTTTTGGCCGCCTATGCCCTCCTCGACGCCTGGGACTACGCCGGCCTTTCCACGTGGCTTTCCGGCGCCGGATTTGCCGGCAACACCACCCTGGCGGACGCAGTCATCAAGTTGGTCGTCACAGCGCTCACCCTGGGCGCCGGCTTCCAAGGCGGCGAGGTCACGCCCCTGTTTGGTATCGGTGCGGCGCTCGGCGGCTGGATCGGTTGCCTCGTCGGAATCGATCCCAGCTTTCTAGCAGCGCTGGGCATGCTCGGCGTGTTCTGCGCCGGCCTTAACGTGCCTATCACCACCTGTATGATGGCCATCGACCTGTTCCACGGCACGGCAGCCGGGTTCTTTGTCATCGTGGCCTTTATCAGCTACCTAACCGCCGGACACCGCGGCGTGTACCCCGCCCAGCGCATCATCTCGCCCAAGCGCCGTTCGCTTATTGTGGATGAGGGCGGTACGGTAGCGGATGCTATCGAGCGCCACAACGACCTGATAGAGTAGACGTAAGTATTCGACGTGCAGCCACAATCGGGGGCAATTCGACCTGAGCGCGACCGCACCGTCACGTCATACGCCGGGAGTCGCCCCATGCACGCAACTGATTTTGGCCTCACGCTCATCATCGCCAACCCAGCCGCCCAGTCGGGTGCGGCGCGCGAAGTTGCCGAGCGCCTGCAACGCTTTTTGGATATGACCGCGCGCGCATCCCAGTTTGACCTGGTGCTGACCGAGCGCATGGGACACGCCAAGGAGCTGGCCGCACAGGCTCAGGGCTATCGCACCGTTATCGCCCTTGGCGGCGACGGCGTGATTCACGAGGTCGTCAACGGGCTTATGACGCAAGAGGAGGACACCCGCCCCGCTCTTGCCATCCTACCCGTGGGCTCCGGCAACGATTTTGCCCAAACGCTCGGCATCGACGATTTCTCCGGTAAGGATTTTGGCGCGCTGCTCACCTGCGAGCTGCAGCGTCAGGACATCGGGCGCATTCGCTTATGGAACCCCACAAGCGGCAGCGGCGAGGCTACCGTTGAGTACTACGACCAGACGCTTTCGGTCGGCATCGATGCCGCCATCGGCCTTGGCACCACCGAGCTACGCAAAAAGACGAGCCTCACCGGCGCGCCGCTCTACACTCTTTCGGGACTTGAGCAGTTTGGCCTACGCTATCGCAATTACCCCATGACCATCAGCTTTGATGGCGCACCCGCCGAGCGCGTGCGGGCGATTATCATGGCCATCCAGCTGGGACCCACCTATGGCTCGGGCTATCGCATCTGCCCCGATGCCGACCCCTGCGACGGCATACTCGACGTCTGCTACGCCTGCGGCCCCGTCCCTCGCGCGGTTGCCCTGCCTATGTTTCTTTCGGCCAAGGACGGCCACCATACCAAGTTGCCGCCGGTTCGCATGCGCCGCTGCCACCATGTCGAGCTCACCTTTGAGGAGCCCAACTATCCCATCCAGGCCGACGGCGAGCCCATCGTCGCCTCGCGCATCGAGGTCGACATCCTTGCCGGTGCCCTCCACGTCTGGCACCCCACCCGCTAGCCCCACCTAAGTTGCGGTGAAATAGGGACTGTTTATGTAGCTAAAGCCGCAAAACAGTCCCTATTTCACCGCAACTTATTGATAAGATCATTCCTCCCCGCCCAGCTTGCGACGGTTGGCCTTTTTAATCGCATTGAAGTGTTTGTCGTTGAGCCTGCGCTGGCGCGATCGCTGTGGCACTTTGGTCTTGACGCGGCGGCGCGGCGGACGCCCGCGACGCTCAAGCTCAGCGCGCAGCTTACGTAGGCAGCTGCTACGGTTTTGGAACTGACTGCGGCTCTCGCGCGCCATCACGACAATCCCCGAAGGGATATGTTTCATGCGTACCGCCGAGTCCGTCGTGTTCACGCCCTGTCCGCCCGGACCCGTCGCGCGAAACACCTGCACCTCGCAATCGCGCGCCAACTCCTCGGCCGACATCTCGGCATAGCGCGCATACTCGCGCCATCCCATCTTATTCTCATCCATATCAACACCTCCCCTCATACAAAAAATGTGACAAAGGGACAGCCCCTTTGTCACATCGCATACCAATCGCTTGTGTTGCGCGCTTAGGCGAAGGTGATCTCGCCGTTCTCGCAGTCCATATCGGCGATACGTGCCAGGCTCTCAACGCGGAAGCCGCGCTTACGGAGCTTATCGCCGCCGCCCTGGAAGCCCTTCTCAACGGCGATGCCAATGCCGGCAACTTCGGCGCCCGCAGCCTCGCAGATCTTAATAAGGCCCTCAAGCGCGCAGCCGTTGGCCAGGAAGTCGTCGATAATCAGGACCTTGTCGCCCTCGGACAGGAAGCGCTTACCCACAATGACCGGGTACTCCTTCTGCTTGGTAAAGGAGTAGATGGTCGTGGCATACTGCTCGCCGTCGAGGTTGATGGACTGCGCCTTCTTGGCAAAGACCACCGGCACGCCGCCAAAATGCTGAGCCGCGATGCAAGCCATGCCAATGCCCGAAGCCTCAATCGTCAGGATCTTGTTGATCTCGACACCCTCGAACAGTCGGGCCCACTCGGCGCCCATGTGGTCGAACAGCTCAACGTCGCATTGGTGGTTGAGGAAGGCATCAACCTTAAGGACGTTACCGGCCTTTACGATGCCGTCATGGCGAATACGATCCTCAAGCTCCTGCATGGCGCAACCCCTTCTCGCGGCAACGATACCGCGCGATTAATAAACGTTGTTCGATAGTCTACCACGGACCGACCCCCGCCCGTCCCACAAGCCGCATCGCACCACAAACCAGTCTTTTTGGGACGGCGCGAATCGTGGCAGACAGCCTCCCAACACGCTAATGGCGGGCGCGCATCTTCACCAAACGCACCATGGCAAGCGCAAAGCCCACAGCGGCCACAGCCATCAACGCATAGAACACCGAACGGAAACCAAACAGGAACACATCCGGACGTCCTGCAACAAAACTGGTCACGGCCTCGCCCATCGCCACGCTCATCTGTCCATACAGGATATTCGACGCCACCGTAATGCCGAGTGCCATACCCGCATAACGCGCCAGGCTACCCAGACTACCCGCAAAGCCAAGTGCCTCGCGCGGAGCCGAGCCCATGTACAGCGAGTTGTTGGGGCTCTGGAAAATCGACGTACCGCACGACATAAATGCGACGCAGCACACGATCACAGGGATAGAAGAGTGCTCGTCGAGCGTGCTTACTGCAAAGAGACCGCACACATACACGCCCAGGCCGACCGCCGTGGGACCCTCGCAGCCAACACGGTCCGAAACCGTTCCCGAAAGCGGGCCGATAAAGGCATTCACCATTGGCAGCGCCAAAAAGAGCAATCCGGAAATGTCAGAACCAAAGCCGTGGGCGTCCTGAAAATAGAACGGCAGAATAAACTCGGATGCGCCAATGCCAACGAACACGATGAGCATGCAGGCAAGGTTGATGGTGAAGGCCGAATTTGCAAAGCAGCGACGAGCGGCCTCGGCAAGGGGCATGGGACGTTCGCCGGCCTCTGGCCTAACATGCGGCAGCGTGTAGAGTCCCACGATAAACGAGATCACGCCAATGGGCAGGTTGATGAGGAAGATGCTCTCCCAGGGAAAGCTTGCCACCAGCATGCCGCCGAGCACGGGGCCACACATCATGCCGAGGGCCACAAAGGTCGCGAGAATACCCATGGCACGGCCTCGTTCGCGCGCCGGAAACGACTCGGTGATGATACCCATGTTGTTAGCCATGGCCGCCGCGCAACCGATGCCCTGAACAATGCGTGCCAGGATAAGAACCTCAAGCGAGGCCGAAAGGCCGCACAGCAGCGAACCGACCGAAAAGACGATGACGCCCAACTGGAACACATTCACCTTGCCGCGCACGTCGCCCAGACGGCCAAACGGCAACATAGCCACGCAAGTCGCAAGCAGATACACCGAACTTACCAGCTGAATGCGATCGAGGCCCACGCCCAGCTCCTTTTGCATCACGGGCAACGCCACGGTCACGACGGTCGAATCCAGACACGACATAAACGTCATGATGAGCACGGTAAACAGAATCGCCCATTTATTCTTACCGTGGGTGTCGCCCTCTAGGGCAATGTGTTCGCGGCGCAGCTGCTCGGCAGTTTTCTCCATGTATATCCTTTCTATCGTGCAACGCAAAAACGGGACCCCAATCGCCTACAAACGGACACGATCGGGGTCCCGCCTACGGAATCGGAACTATGAGGACGTCGTCAGCCGAAAAGCCGTCCCATGCCCCGCGCGCACGCTAGCCTAGCACTGCTCGAGCGCCTGCTCAAGGTCGGCAATCAGATCGGCCGTGTCCTCAAGGCCGCACGACAGGCGCACCATGTCGGCGGAGATGCCGCAGGCGATGAGCTCCTCGTCGTTCATCTGGCGATGGGTGGCGTTTGCCGGGTGCAGGCAGCAGGTGCGGGCATCGGCCACGTGCGTGGCAATCTGGGCGAGCTTAAGACTCTTCATAAAGGTCTCGGCCGCCGCACGACCACCGGTAAAGCCAAAGCTCACGACGCCGCAGGTACCGTTGGGCATGTACTTCTGAGCCATGTCGTAGTACTTGTCGCCCTCCAGGCCCGGATAGCTCACGAAGCGCACTTTGGGGTGGCCCTGAAGGAACTTGGCGACCGCCAGACCGTTCTCGCAATGGCGCGGCATACGCACGTGCAGGCTCTCGAGCGAGCTGTTCAGGAAGAACGCCACCTGCGGGTTCTGCATGGGGCCGAGGTCGCGCATGAGCTGCGCGGTAGCCTTGGTAATAAAGGCGCCCTCGCGGCCGAACTTCTCGGCATACGTCACGCCGTGGTAGCTCTCGTCGGGCGTGGTGAGACCCGGGAACTTGTCCGCATGGGCCATCCAGTCGAACTGACCGTGATCGACGATCACGCCGCCCAGGTAGGCCGCGTGACCATCCATGTACTTGGTGGTGGAATGCGTGACGATGTCGGCGCCCCACTCAAAGGGACGGCACATCACGGGCGTCGGGAAGGTGTTGTCGACCATCAGCGGCACGCCGTGGTCGTGCGCGGCCTTGGCAAAGCGCTCAATATCGAGCACGGCAAGCGCGGGGTTGGCGATGGTCTCGCCAAAGACGAGCTTGGTGTTGGGCTGGAAAGCGGCCTCCAGCTCCTCATCGGTGCAGTCGGGTGCGACGAACGTGCAGGTCAGGCCCATGCGGCCCATAGTGTGAGCCAGCAGGTTGTAGGTGCCGCCATAGATGGCAGAGCTCGCGACCACATGATCGCCGGCACCGGCCACGTTAAAGATCGCGAGGAAGTTCGCAGCCATGCCCGAGCTCGTGAGCATCGCAGCGGTGCCGCCCTCCATCTCGCAGATCTTGGCAGCAACCAGATCGCACGTGGGGTTCTGCAGGCGGCTGTAGAAGTAACCGGACTCCTCCAGGTCAAACAGCTTGCCCATATGCTCGGACGTATCATACTTCCACGTGGTGGACTGGTAGATAGGCACCTGGCGCGGCTCCGCGTCACCCGGGCGGTAGCCGCCCTGAACACAGGTAGTACCGATGGTCTGCTCGCTCATATCTAGCTCCCTTGCTTGGGTTTTGATTTATTCGGTTCACGATACCGCTACCCCGCAGCCCTCTCAACCCATCCCCAAGGTAGGTTATGGGACAAATCGATCAGGGGTATTTATCTCAAGCCTTGGGCATTTGCTCGACAGAGAAAAATGAGGCATCCATGAAGCTCTCGATAATTACACGCACCGTCACGGGTACCATAAGCGGGTACACCGTGACCAAGGAGACAACGATGAAGCAAATCGATACGGCCCAGCTCGACATCACCGCCTGTCAGGCTCAGGCTGCCGAATACCACGCCCGTGGCTTTAACTGCGCGCAGGCCGTCGCCTGCACGCTCGCACCTGCCGTCGGACTCGACCCTCAGGTCGCCTTTACCCTCACCGAGGGCTTTGGCGCCGGCATGGGCGGCATGACCGAAACCTGCGGCGCCATCTCGGGCGCCGTGGCCATCATGGGCTTCGTGATGAGCGACGGCATGGAAAACCCCAAGACCAAGGGCCAGACCTACAAGCTGTCGCGCGAAATCGCCAAGCGTTTTGGCGAGAAGAACACGACGAGCGTCTGCGGCACGCTCAAGGGCATCGGATCGGATAAGGGTCCGCTCCGCAGCTGCCCCGGTTGCATCGACGATGCCATCGAGATCGCCTGCGATGTGCTAAAGCAGCTCGCCGAGTAGACGGCATCAACATAAAAACGACGGCCGGCGCTCTTGGGATTCTTCCAAAAGCACGCCGGCCGTCGTCGTTAGAACTCCGCAAATTCGGGAGCGCCGACCTCGATCTCCTCGCGCCCCGCCATAAGCTCACGCATCTTAGCGCAAAACAGCTCCTGCTCCCCCGCTTTAAACACCAAGTGAATCGTCACGGTATCCGCGTAATCGGTATCCGAAACCTTGGCACCCGAATCCTGCGCCAAACGAAGCACCTGCTCATACTGCGGATAGGCAACATGCACGTCAACCGGCACGACACTCGTCATCTCGACGATCTGCCCAGCCTCCCGAGCAGCTGCCACCGCCGCCTGCGTCGCCGCGGTATAGGCGCGCACCAAGCCACCAGGCCCCAACAGCGTGCCGCCAAAATAGCGTGTCACCACGCAGCAAACATTTTTGAGCCCCGCGCCACGCAGCACCTCGAGCGTCGGCATACCGCTCGTGCGGCTCGGCTCACCATCATCGCTCTGGCGCTCGCGTCCATCGACCAAAATCCACGCGGGAACATTATGCCGAGCGTCATAATGACGCTTGCGAACCATCTCGATAAAGGCATTCGCCTCATCCTCGGACTCAATATGGACCAGCTGGGCAATAAACCGGCTCTTGCGGTCCACAAACTCGCCCGAAGCCTCAATATTCGATTGCAGAGTAAAATAGCTGTCCAACAAAGCCCCTCAAACACAAGCAAAGCAACAAACAGCCTCAATAATACGGCAAAGACCGTATCGATTGTCAGGGTAACAAAAATGCCAAGTGGGCCTATAAGCCGGGTTCTGTCGTGAACGGTCATTTATCTTGTCTGCACGTTACCGTGCAGCTCCACGCACGCTACCCGAACGCGGACCGGGCCGGCCCATAGCGTTCCTATTCGCGCTTGCTCCGGATGGGGCTTGCCAAGCCGCCGTGTTGCCACGACGCTGGTGGTCTCTTACACCACCGTTTCAGCTTTTCCCTTTACGCCTTGCGGCGCAGGTGGGAGTCTTCTTTTCTGCGGCGCTTTCCGTCGGATCACTCCGCCCGGCCGTTAGCCGGCATCCCGCCCTCTGGAGCCCGGACTTTCCTCACGCGTGCTGCAAGCAGCACATCGCGCGACCGTCTGGCCCACTCAGCAGTGAAAGAGTGTAGCACACCGCTGCCGCAGGCATTGGCACAACACAAGCGTTCGACACGATAAACCAAGAACCACGCTATGCAGTACAATAGAGTCGTCGATGGGCAACATCGTCAGTCGAGACACGACCGCGCTCCGCACCCCTCCGTCTACTCGGTGTGTTCCCGCCTCCTCCCCGAGGCGGGATGTCGGCATTTTTCATGCACCGACAAACCAATAGCCTGTGGACAGCCCGGACAGCATTGCGCCCGGGCAGCATCGCGCACCTTAGCAGCAAATGCAAAAAGGGACCCGTCCATTGCGGACGGATCCCTTAAAACAAGTGATCGTCAAACCGATTTACTCGGCGTCGGTCTCCTCGTCCTTCTTCTCGGAAGGCAGCGGGGTGACCTCGATCTCGACGCCCAGAGTCTCAGCAGCGGACTTCATGGACAGGGAGATACGACGACGGTCGAGGTCGATCTCCATGACCTTGACCTGAACCTTGTCGCCCACGTGGGTGACCTGAGAAGGCTGATCGACGTGCTTGTTGGCCATCTCGGAGATGTGCACCAGGCCCTCGATGCCCTCGCCCAGGTCGACGAAAGCGCCGAACGGGACAAGCTTGGTCACAGTGCCCTCGACGATAGCGCCGACGGGGTACTTCTTGACCAGTGCGCGCCACGGATCCTCGGTGGTCTGCTTGAGACCCAGGGAGATGCGCTCGCGGTTGAGATCGACGTCTAGAACCTCGACCTCGACCTCCTGGCCGACCTTGACAACCTCGGAAGGATGGTTGACGTGGTTCCAGGAGAGCTCGGAGATGTGGATGAGGCCGTCGATACCGCCGAGGTCGACGAAGGCGCCGAAGTCGACGATGGAGGAAACGGTGCCCTGGAGACGCATGCCAGACTTGAGCTTGGACAGAATCTCGGAGCGCTCGGCCTTACGGGACTCCTCGAGCACGACGCGACGGGAGAGGACAACGTTGTTGCGGTTGCGGTCCATCTCGATGACGCGAGCCTCGATGCGGGTGCCCATGTAGGAGGTGAGGTCCTTGACACGACGGAGGTCGACGAGGGATGCGGGCAGGAAGCCACGCAGGCCGATGTCGAGGATCAGGCCGCCTTTAACAACCTCGATAACCTCGCCCTCGACGTTCTCGCCGGAGTTGAACTTCTCCTCGATGCGGTTCCAAGCACGCTCGTACTCGGCACGCTTCTTGGACAGGACCAGACGACCGTCCTTGTCCTCCTTCTGGAGAACCAGAGCCTCGATGGGATCACCGAGTGCAACGATGTCTGCAGGGTTAGCGTCCTTGCGGATGGACAGCTCGCGGACCGGGATAACGCCCTCGGACTTGAATCCGATGTCAACGAGCACCTCGTCATGCTCGATCTTAACGACAGTGCCGTTAACGAGATCGCCCTCATCAAAGTCGGTAATCGTACCGTCGATGAGGTTGTTCATCTCCTCCTCGTTGACATCGTCAAGAGAGAAAATGGACGAGTTCTGAATCTCACTCAAAGGTGGACCCCTTTCGAACTACGGGGCCCCGATTGCTAGGACCTACAGAAGGGTGCGACAAGCACACAACGTTTAGGAACACTCGGGAGCCGACAGATACTAATGTGACGCTTATGCAATCACGTTCGTATAGGTTACGGGGAAATGGGTTCGATTTCAAGCGTGAACTGCGTTTTTTTACTCGTGTGGAGACTTTTTCGTAATCTTATGGACAGCTGTCTCCACAACTTGACGATAAGCAGTTTGCCCATACGCCTTTGAGGTAAAGTATCCGGAGCCAACGATTCTGGAACGATTTATCGAGAAAGGTGCCCGCGTGCTCAAAGCAGTCGTTTTCGATATGGACGAGACGCTTCTTAGCATCAACCTCAACGCATTCATCCTTCGGTATTTTAAGGATGTCTCGTCGATGCTCGCGGACATCGGGCGACGCAGCCGCGGTGGCACGATGGCACGCCTCGGCACCATCTTGGTCGACCTCAACGCCAACCGCCGACGCGGCACGGACAATCGCACCAATCTTGAGTTTTACCAAGAAGAGGTCGAGCGCCGATGCGGGATCCGCCTCTCCGATCCCCTCATCTACGAGGCGTTTACCTACTATGACCGCGAAGTTCTTCCGTACAAGAACGACGATGTCATTAACGCCCACGCCATGCCGGGCGCACACGCCGCGCTCCAGGCCGTACAGGACGCAGGGCTGCGTTGCGCGCTCTTTACCAACCCCAGCTTTCCCCAAGGGGCCATCGAGTGCCGCATGGGCTGGGGCGACCTGGCCGACGCCCCCTTTGAGCTCGTCACGCACATGGGAAACACCACCCGCTGCAAGCCCGATGCCACCTACTATCTAGAGCAGCTTCAGGTGATGGGACTCGAGCCACACGAGGTCCTTATGGTGGGCAACGATCCCAAACGCGACTTCCCGTCCCCCGATTGCGGCATCCAAACCGCCTTTGTGGGCCAAGGCAAGCCCAGCCGAGCCACCTGGCGCGGAACCATGGAAGACTTCGCCCGCGACTTTAACGCCGTAATCGAGGCCTTCTACGAGCACCAAATAGCCGACGAACTATCGTAGGCGCCAGAACATCTAGCGCAGTTGCGGTGAGATAGTTCCTGTTTGCCCCTCACCCGGGTAATTTTAGGAACTATCTCACCGCAACTTAATATCTAGCAGACCTGGGTTTTGCCGATCATGATGTTGAGGATCTCGACGTCGGTGTCCTTCATGCCTACGCGGCCTACGTAGCCCATACTGGCGATTGTCTGCTCAACGGTATCTTGGATCAGGCCCTCGCCGGCGCGGAAGCCGCGACCCTGCATGGCCATATCATGGCCCAGAATCGCCGCATCGACGGCAGCCGAGATCTTGGCGGCACAGCTCGCTTTGGCGCCGTCGCACACGATGCCGCCCACGTTACCGAGCGTGTTCGAGACCGTCGCGCCAATCTGCTCGCGCGTGCCACCGCACAGCCAGGTAATCGCGGAGCCGGCGCCGCACGCGGCGCAAATAGCACCGCAAAACGCCGAGAGCGCACCAATATAGCTCTTGATATGCACGGCGATAAGATCGGACAGCATCACGGCGCGCACCAGGCGCTCGTGGTCGCAACGCAGGTACTCGGCATACTCCATGACGGGCAATGCGCAGGTAATGCCCTGATTGCCCGAGCCGCACACAATGGCGACCGGCAGCGCGCAGCCGTTCATGCGGGCGTCGGACCCGGCGGCCGCACGGGCACGGGCACGGCAGGCGACGTCATCGGCACGAGCACCCAGCAGCGTACGACCCACCTCGGCGCCCCAAGCGTGCGCAAGGCCCTCGGCACTGATTGCGCCATTCAGCTCAATCTGACGCTCAACGGCAGCACGGGCGTCCTCAATGTCACCGTCCTCGATAAAGTCGATGATGGTCTCGATCGACATGGGCGTGTCGGCGTTATCTGCCGCCCGCTCGGCCACGACGCGCTCGGCGCAGGCGGCACACTCCCCCGCCGACTTGCCGCACACCGGAATACCGTCGAGGGTATGGCACGTGACATTGGTGTGGTGGTCGGTAATCTCGACGACCGCGGTATGGCCCCCGGCCGTGGCAGTCACCTTGATGTAGAGGTTGGGCACACCCTCGACAAGCGATACATCGCAGTAGTCGGCGCCGGCGAGGAGCTCGGCCACGCGAGCACGGTCTTCATCGTTAACGCTCTCGAGCACCTCGAGCGCGCTTTTGGCGTCGCCGCCCACGGCACCCAGCACGGCCGCGGCTTCAATACCGTGCATACCGCCCGAGTTGGGCACGGTCACGCTCTTAACGTTCTTGATGATGTTGCCCGAGCAGGCAACATCCATATGATCGGGCTCGTAACCGAGCGTCTGGCTCGCCAGCGCTGCTGCATAGGCAACGGCAATGGGCTCGGTGCAGCCGAGTGCACAGACAAGCTCGCGGTTCAAAACATCGCAAAACGCGGCATCACGAAGGGAATCGGTAGGCATAGGTATCTCCTGCTTGCATAACGGGCTTGGCTCTCAAAAATAGTTAGCTCCTTTATTTGATAACAATGCATCAAAAACTGCAACCATGGTTCCGGCGGACGGCGCTCAAGCACAAACTGACAGCATTCATTCATGAGAAGCCGGTCTTGTTGCATGCTAAAGCGTTTGACCAAAAAACGCCCGAGCGTTTACGCAAAAGTCGCGCTATCATGCAGTCGAACGCGGTAAAACCTTTAGCATTTGCGCCGCACAGACCAGAGAGGAACCACTCATGAAGATTGGTATCGGCAACGACCACGCCGCCGTCGAGCTCAAGAACATCATCTCCGAGCACCTGAAGGAGCGCGGCTGCGAGGTCGTGAACTTTGGCACCGACACCTCCGAGAGCTTTGACTACCCCATCGCCGGCTACAAGGTGGGTAAGGCCGTTGCCAACGGCGACGTCGACCTGGGCATCCTCATCTGTGGCACCGGTGTCGGGATTAGCCTGGCTGCCAACAAGGTCGAGGGCGTACGCGCCGTCGTGTGCTCCGAGCCCTTCAGCGCCAAGCTCTCCCGCATGCACAACAACACCAACGTGCTCGCCTTTGGTGCCCGTGTCGTGGGCTCCGAGCTCGCTAAGATGATCGTCGACGAGTGGCTCGACGCCGAGTTTGAGGGCGGCCGTCACGAGCGTCGCGTTAACCTCCTCAACGAGATCGATCACACGCGCGGCCTCAAGGTCGTCGACGAGGCCTAAACCACTCAGTGCCACAAGCTAACAGCAGGGGCCCGCTCGGAACTCATGACCGAGCGGGCCCCTTCATAGATTTTGGAATAAAAGGGCGCCGCGGATGGAGTTCCGCGGCGCCCAAGCCACACGCTAACAGCTTTAAGGAGTCAAAGCTGGTTTAGCCAAAGAAGCGCTTGATCTCAATCTCGGCGTTCTCCAGGCAGTCGGAGCCGTGGATCACGTTGGCGTTGACATCGACGGCAAAGTCGCCGCGGATGGTACCAGGAGCAGCGTCAAGCGGATTAGTAGCACCCATGAGGGTGCGCATCTTAGCAACAGCGGAGAGACCGGAAACGACCATCTTGACGACCGGACCGCTCGTCATAAAGTCGCAGAGACCGCCAAAGAAGGGCTTGTCGGCCAGATGGGCGTAGTGCTCCTCGACGGTAGCGCGCTCGAGCGTGGTCATCTCCATGCGCTCGATGACAAGGCCGCTGCGCTCAATGCGAGCAACGATCTCGCCGATCTTGCGGTCGCGCACGGCGTCGGGCTTAATCATGATGAAGGTCTTCTCGATAGCCATAAAAGTAGCCTTTCAAGTAGGTTCGCGCGTGCCCAAGTCCCATTCCGGCACCCGCCTGGACTGCATCGTAACAGAGTTTTAGCTGCAGTTAAACAAAAAGCTGTTTATTGAAACGTTGCAATTTATTAAAGCGCTCCATATGTGTCACTTCTGTTTCGAAGCCCGATTAGAGTACCATCCGACCGCCCATCAACCGCGCCGAACAGAGCAGGCGGTCGGTTGCCGACCGCGAACGTATCCCCTTCACAACCTGCCCAAAGGTCCTACAGAAGTTCTCGACAAGCCCCTCCCCCATAGCAACAAAATACGGGCTCCCACATCAGCAGGCGCCCGTAAAGCGAAAACGATTTATCAATAAATGGACAATACGTCTTCAGCCAAACCTCTACTTTGCCCCGTGACCCATCTCGACGACCTTGGTTAGCGATCCAAACACACCTTCGTCGACCACGAGCTGCGCCTCGGCACGCTGCAGCTGCACGGCAACGGCGGCAGGGGCGGTGCCGCCCTCGGTCGTGCGCGCGGCGACAATCGACGGGATGTCGAGCGCCTCGGTAATGTCGTGCTCAAAGAGCGGGCTTGCCTCCTGGAACACCTCAAACAGCAGGTCCTCAAGATTGCAGCCGCGCTTCTCACACATCAGAACCAGATGCCCCACCACGGCATGTGCCTCGCGGAACGGCAGGCCACGCTTGGCCAGGTAATCGGCAACATCGGTAGCGGCAAGGTGCCCCACGCCGCACTCGCGCGCCATGGCATCCTCGTTGACGGTCCAAGTCGAAATCATTCCGGCCATAACCGACAGGCACTGCATGAGCGTATGGGCGGTATCGAGCGCGCCCTCCTTGTCCTCCTGCAAGTCCTTGTTATAAGCAAGCGGCAGGCCCTTCATGGTCACGAGCAGCTGCACCAGGTTGCCATAGACACGGCCGCTCTTGCCGCGAATAAGCTCGGCAAAGTCGGGATTCTTCTTCTGCGGCATGATGGACGAGCCGGTGGAGTAGGAGTCTGAAAGCGTGATAAAGCCAAATTCGGAGCTCGACCACAGCACGATCTCCTCGGAAAGACGCGACAGGTGCATGGCCATGACGGAGCCAGCGTAATGCAGATCGAGCAGGAAATCACGGTCGGAAACAGCATCGAGTGAGTTAGGAATCACGCCCGCAAAGCCAAGTTCGGCAGCCGTCATCTGGCGATCGAGCGGATAGCTCGTACCGGCAAGCGCGGCAGCACCCAGCGGGCAGTTGTCGGCGGCATCAAAGGCGGCCTTCAAGCGTGTAAAGTCGCGCGCGAACATCCAGGAATACGCCAGCAGATGATGCGAGAGCAGCACGGGCTGAGCGTGCTGCATATGCGTGTAACCCGGCAGAATCACCTTGTCGTACTTCTTAGCCGCATCCACCAGCACATGGCGCAGCTCAAGATTGGCCTCCATGAGCTCCTTGGCCAGCGCCTTGACGCCCAGGCGCGTGTCGGTCGCCACCTGGTCGTTGCGCGAACGTCCGGTATGCAAGCGCTTACCGGCCTCGCCGATGCGACGCGTCAGCTCGCTCTCGATGGACATATGAATGTCTTCGTCGTTGATGTCGAAGGTGAAGTTGCCGGCATCGATATCCTGTTCGATTCCGGTCAGGCCCTTGGCAATCGCCTGCTCGTCCTCGGCACTGATGATGCCCTGGGCCGCCAGCATTTTGGCATGCGCCTTAGAGCCTGCGATATCCTGCTTATAGAGATGTTTGTCGGCCGGCAGCGACGCGCCAAACTCCTGCGTGACCTCGGCCACGCCTGCCTCAAAACGACCGCCCCAAAGAGCCATGGAACCGTCCCCTTTCTCCAAATACCAAAACAAGCGCCCAAAGCAATGCGCCATATCGCTAAAGCGATTTTTCAACCGCTAGTTTTACACATTCCCCACCGTGTGCGGAGCCATGTAGCTAATTTGCAAAGAAGTGACGCGCCATGCACTTGGCGCCCAACGTCTCCCTCCGGATGTTGCCCTGCGAACCATCGATCCAGGCCTTCAGGCTCATAGGGACGTCCTCGACCCTTGCAGCATCGAACTCGGGCGCGAGGGCAAGTAAAGCATGCGCGATAGCATTGAACATAATGGATACTCCTCATATATATAGGCGCAGAGCCGCCAAATTGATAGAAGGAGCCCCGCCGGACAACCCCGGCGGGGCTCGGACTCAGCCACAGTCGCGGCATCATATATGCGGGCGGAACGTAGGGGCCACCGATGTTAAGAAGTGTCAGCAAGCATAACGAAAGGTAGGGACCCCGTGCGCCCGTTATGTATCACGCGGATGGGCCGCGCGGATACCAAGGGAAGGAGGCGCTAGGCCTGGGCGGCAGCAGAGCTGGGGCCCTGGACCTTTGCCCACGTCTTGAGTGACAGCGTATCGATCTCGATAAAGCCGGCGCTGGCCTTCTCGTCAAACGTAGTGTCGCGGTCGTAGGTAGCCAGACCGTAGTCATACAGGCTAAACGGGCTCTTGCGGCCGACGACATGGCAGTTGCCCTTAAAGAACTTCAGACGGACGGTGCCGGTCACGAACTTCTGGGTGTCGGCCATAAAGGCGTCGAGCGCGTTTTTGAGCGGGCTGTACCACTGGCCGTTGTACACGGCGGTGGCCCAATCCTGCTCGAGCTTGATCTTGGTCTTGAGCAGGTCGCCCTCGACGCAAATGTCCTCGAGCGCCTTGTGGGCGGTGATGAGCGTCAGGGCGCCGGGAACCTCGTAGCACTCGCGGCTCTTAAGGCCCACCAGGCGATCCTCGACCAGATCGAGACGGCCAAAGCCATTGTCGCCGGAGATCTTGTTGAGGGAGATGACAATCTCGGAGAGCTTCATCTTCTTGCCGTCGACGGCGACGGGCTTGCCGGCCTCAAACTCAATCTCAGTGTAGGTCGGGGTGTCCGGCGTGTCCTCGGGGTTCTTAGTCATAACCCAAGCGTCATCGAGCGGCTCGTTCCAGGGATCCTCCAGGTGGCCGCACTCAATGGCACGACCCCACAGGTTGTCGTCGATGGAGTAGGGGTTGTCGTTGGCACCCTCGGGAACCGGCACGTTGTGGGCGTGGGCATAGGCGACCTCGTCGGGACGGCACTTCAGGTCCCACTCGCGAACCGGGGCGATAACCTTGAGCTCGGGGTCGAGGGCCTTTACGGCGGCCTCAAAACGGACCTGGTCGTTACCCTTGCCGGTGCAGCCGTGGGCGACGTAGGTAGCGCCAAACTCGTGGGCGACCTCAACAAGCTTCTTGGCAAGCAGCGGGCGAGACAGGGCGGAGAGCAGCGGATACTTGTTCTCGTACATGGAGTTTGCTGCGATGGCCTTAGTCAGGAACTCATCAGAGAACTCGTCGCGCAGGTCGAGCACCTGGCAATCGAGAACGCCCAGGTCGAGCGCCTTCTGCTTCTTGGCATCCAGTCCGGTCTCTTCCTGGCCCACGTTGCCGCAGACACAAACGACATCGAGATTCTTCTCGTCCTGGAGCCATTTGACACATACGGATGTATCAAGACCACCGGAATATGCGAGAACGACTTTTTCCTTGCTCATGGCTGTTTCCTTTCGCCCTTGGTAGCTAGTTAGAACATCGGTCAGTTGCAAGTCACCTTGAGGTCAAAAACCGTGCAATATCAGGTTAAATAGCAAAAATCAGCACATACATGCCCTAGAAACATGCAGCAATGTCGTGCTAAAACCCAACGACCTCAAAATGACTCTGTTGAGGCAATTCGCCCCATGCGGACAGAGACGATTGTTATCGTCGTCGGGAAATTGCGCGCTGGCGTCGGATGGCATTGTCTGCAGTGGTGATGATCGTTACGAACTGCATCTGCCTCTCCTTTCACCTATCGCCGGGCGCAATTCTAATATCGTAAACGGTACCTTTTCCTCGGTAAGCGGTTGTTTTTCCGTCTCCGTTTTCGATGGTCGCTATATTACGCTAAAGTGCCCGCAGCACAAGCGACAAATTCAAATTTCTGAAAAGTTTTTTCATTTCTTTGTGAAGCGTGGTGCAAATACGCTCCGTTCCTGCGAAAATACGCCCGACTACGAATTGATGGTTATAACGTCTGAAACAATCTCGAAACGAAAGGCGCATTTTTATGCAAACTTACGAATCGGACGCCAACATCGGCAACATTAAGATTCTCGCCGTCGACATGGACAAGACGCTGCTCACCGACGAGCGCGTGCTGCCCCAGGGTCTTGATGAGCGCCTGGACAAGCTCGCCGACGCCGGCATCGTATTCTGCCCCGCCAGCGGACGTCCCGCCCCCAAGCTCGAGGAGATGTTCGAGGGCATCAAAAACCGCCTCGCCTTTTGTCCCGACAACGGAGCGTGCGTGATCTATCGCGGCAGCTATATCTATAAGAGCAATATTGACGTGGAGCTGTATCAGCAGGTCTTGAGCCGTGCCTCGGAGGATCCTCGCGCTGTCCCCGTCCTGTGCTGCTTCGACGAGTTCTACGTGCTTGCCCGCGACCATCAATACCACGACGAGATCAGCGTCTACTACAACACAATCAACTACGTCGACAGCTTTGAGGGCATTGATTTCGAGTCCAACAAGATTTCGGTCTTCTTCCCCGGCTACGACGCCGAGCCCGCTTTCCGCGAGACCTATAGCCCCGAGTTCTCGGACAAGCTCTACGTCACCAACGCCGGGCGCGAGTGGATCGACTTTATGAACCTGGGCGTCGACAAGGGCGCCGGCGTCGCGCACCTGTGCGAACACCTGGGCATCGATATCGCCGACGCCGCCGCCGTGGGCGATACGTACAACGACATCCCCATGCTGGAGCGCGTCGGTCACAGCTTTATCGTGGACAACGCCGAGGAGCACATGAACGCGCATGCCAAGTGGCGCATTCCGAGCAACAACGACGGGGGCGTACTGACGCTCATCGACGCCATCTTGGCGGCTCGTTAACGCAACCTGTCGGACCTGGCCGGGCGACGCGGGTAAGTTTTTCGTTCGGTCAGGTCCTGGGCTCGCTCGAAGGCCACATTAAGTGGCCTTCGGCTCGTGCGGAATCTACGAAAAACTTACCCGCATCGCCCGGCCAGGTCCTGCGGTGACTTGCTTGCCGCATGGATGGCGTCTTGGCGTCTGGATACTTGGCTGATAGTTTGGAATGAAGGGGGCTCCTTGTTGGCAAGGAGCCCCCTTCTGTTTTGGTTACTTTGGGGTTGTTGGTATGTCTTTACTTGGCATCGGCCCAGGTTATGCCGGTGCTGGCTTCGGCGATTAGGGGAACGCGGAGGTCCACTACGTGCTCCATGACGTCGCGGACCATGGTGGTTAGGCGCTCGACTTCGTCGATGGGGCACTCAAAGTCCAGTTCGTCGTGCACTTGCAGGATCATGTGGGCGGCAAAGCCTTCTTCTTCCAGGCGACGACTTACGCGGGCCATGGCGATCTTGATAATGTCGGCGGCGGTTCCCTGCATGGGGTGGTTCATGGCCGTGCGCTCGCCAAAGCCGCGGAGTTGCGGGTTTTTGGCCTTGAGCTCGGGAATATGGCGGCGGCGGCCGTACATGGTCTCGGCGTAGCCCGTCTGCTTGGCACGTGCCACCACGTTGTCGAGGAACGTGCGCACGCCTGGGTAGGCCTCGTAGTAGCGGTCGATCATGTCGCGCGCCTCGGCCATCGAGATATGCAGCGACTGCGACAGGCCATAGGCCTGCTGACCGTAAACGATGCCAAAGTTCACGGCCTTGGCGCGACTGCGCAAGTCGGGCGTTACCTCGGACACCGGCACACCAAATACGCGCGCCGCCGTCTCGGCGTGGAAGTCCTCGCCCTCGTTAAAGGCGCGCACCAAGTGCTCGTCACCCGAGAGATGCGCCAGCAGACGCAGCTCGATCTGCGAGTAGTCCACCGCCAAAAAGACGCTTCCCTCGCCTGCCGAAAACGCCGTCTTGACGGTACGACCCAGCTCCGAGCGCGTCGGGATGTTCTGCAGGTTCGGGTCGCTCGAGGACAGACGCCCCGTTGCCGTGATGGTCTGGTTGTACGTGGTGTGCACGCGACCGTCACCACGGCGCAGCGGGCCCAGGGTGTCCAGATAGGTGGACTTGATCTTAGACTTCTCACGCCAATCCAAGATCAGACGCACGATTTCGTGGTCGCGGGCAAGGTCGCTCAGCACCTTGGCGTTGGTCGAATAATAGCCGCGCTTAGTCTTCTTGAGACCCTTGGTCGGAAGCCCCATCACATCAAAGAGCACATGCGAAAGTTGCATGGGGCTGCCGATGTTAAAGGTCTCGTCACCCGCCAGGTCGCGAATGCTGCGCTCGACCTCGGTGATCTGGGTCGCCAGGCCCTCGGACAGATTACGCAGGCGGTCGGGATCCACGAGCATGCCCGCGCGCTCCATCTTGGCAAGCACCGGCACGAGCGGCATCTCGATGCCATCGAACACGTTGGCGGCATTCTCACGGGCCATGCACTCGCGCAGCGGTGCGACCAGCGCCAGCGTCAAGGCCGCCGTGCGAGCGGCGGGCGCCGGAGCGTCCTCACCGGCACCCTCTGCACCGCGCGCCGCAGGCAGCGCCATCTGCAGATAGGTATCGGCAAGATATGCCTCATCGAACTCGGAGCGATCGGAATCCAGCAGATAGGCAGCGACCACGGTATCGAAGATACGCGTGGAATCGGCAGCGAGCGGATCCATGAGCTCGGGCTCAGAAGAATCGATGGGCGAAAGCTCGTGCAACAGCACCTTCATATCCGGGCTCGCCACGCGACCCTCCATAAACAGACGCGCGAGCACGCCGGCAATCACGCCGTGGACGAAGTTGAAGCCCTCAACCTCAGCCGCCGCGCAGCTGTCGCCCTCCTCGAGCGCGAAGAGGCCCTTGGACGTCGCCAACCACAGTGTGCGCGTCAGCCCAAAGAGCGCGCCCTCTTCCTTGTCGTCGTCCACCACGGCGGCGACCCACTCGCCCGCCTCGATCGCACGCGAAACCTCGGACGCCACGTCAGCAAGCGCCTCGGCATCGCCGGCAGCGGTGCGCTCAATCGTGGGCATCTCAAACGTTCTAGCAGCGGCAGCAGCGCCACCCTCGCCGCCGATCAGCGCCAAGAAACGGTTCTGCATGGCGGTGATACCAAGCGTGCCCAGCGCCGCGGACACTTCGTCGGCAGAAAACGCCGGGAATGACGTCGCCTCAAAATCGAGCTCGACGGGCGCATCGGTGCGAATGGTTGCGACCTTGCGGCTCAGCAGCGCATCGTCGATGTGTGCACGCAGGTTCTCGCCCATCTTGCCCTTGACCTCGTCGGCATGTGCGATGACCTCGTCCAGGCTACCGTACTGCACAATAAGCGCACTCGCCTTTTTGGGACCGATGCCCGGTACACCGGGGATGTTGTCCGACGTATCGCCCTTTAGACCGTAAAAATCGGGCACGAGCGCCGGCGTAATGCCGTGATACAGGTCGTCCACGCTCTCGGGCGTCATGATCGCCACGTCGGACAGGCCCTTGCGGGTCGAGACCACGTTGACGTGCTCGGTCACGAGTTGATACATGTCGCGGTCGCCGGTCACCAGTAGCATGTCGCAGCCGGCCTCTTCACCCAGGCGCGCCATGGTTCCCAGGATATCGTCGCCTTCCCAGCCCTCGGACTGCAAAATCGGCACGTTGAGCGCGGCGAGCAGCTCCTTGATCATCGGAAACTGTGCATGCAGATCGGGATCCATGGGCGGGCGCTGAGCCTTGTACTGCGGCAGCATCTCCATGCGCACGCGCGGCTTGCCCTTGTCAAACGCCACAACAACGCCGTCGGGGTTAAAGGCGTCAATCATCTTGAGAAACATGTTCAGAAAGCCGAAGATCGCGTTGGTGGGGCGCCCGTCCGGCGCATTCATGGTGGGCGGCACGGCGTGGAAGGCGCGGTGCATGAGCGAGTTGCCGTCGATAACGGCAAAGGTGCGGCGCTTGTCAGACATATTGAATACCTCGCTTTGGGCTGGGCACGGTTTGCTCACACCAGTTTACACGCTCCCCGCCCCGCGGCCACCGCACATCAGGCTTCCCTGCCGCCGCGGGCCCGCGCGTGATACGATGGCTCACGGTACATCAACCAGCACGATCGATCCGAAAGGAGCCTGCGTCATGGAGCGTCCCTGCGCATGGAAAAATTACACGCCACAGCAAGTCGAGGAACTCGAGGAGCTTTGCCGCGGCTATAAGCAGTTTTTGAGCGAGAATAAGACCGAGCGCCTGTGCGTCAAGACCGGCATCAAGATGGCCGAGGAGGCGGGCTACGTCGACTTGGAGACCGTGATTGCCGAGGGCCGCACGCTCAAGGCCGGCGACAAGGTGTACGCCGCCAATCACGGTAAAGACCTCATGCTCGTCAACCTGGGCACCGCCCCGCTCGAGCAGGGCTTTAACATCCTGGGTGCTCACGTGGACTCGCCGCGCCTGGACCTTAAGCAGAATCCCGCCTTCGAGGCCGGCGACATGGCCTACCTCGACACGCACTACTACGGCGGCGTCAAGAGCTACCACTGGGTGGCCTCCCCGCTTGCACTCGTGGGCGTCATCTGCAAAAAGGACGGCACCACCGTCGACATCAACATCGGCGACAAGGCGGACGACCCGGTCTTTACCATCTCCGACCTGCTGATCCACCTCTCGAGCGAGCAGATGTCCAAGCCCGCCAAGGACGCCGTCGACGCCGAGATCCTCGACGTGATCGTGGGCGGCCGTCCCGTCAAGTTTGACGAGGACGACAAGGACGCTCCCAAGGAGCCCGTCAAGCAGATGTTCCTGGACATCCTCAAGGAACAGTACGGCGTCGAGGAGGAGGACTTCCTCTCCGCCGAGATCGAGGTCGTGCCCGCCGGTCCCGCCCGCGACATGGGCCTCGACCGCTCCATGATTTTGGGCTATGGCCACGACGATCGTGTCTGCGCCTATCCGTCCATGCTCGCCCAGATCGACGTCGCCAACGTGGAGCGCACGAGCATCACGCTCATCGTCGATAAGGAGGAGATCGGCTCCGTGGGTGCCACCGGTATGACGAGCCGCTTCTTCGAGAACACCGTCGCCGAGATCATGACGCTCGCCGGCGAGGATAGCCCGCTGGCCCTGCGCCGCGCGCTCGCCCGCAGCCGCATGCTCTCCTCCGACGTGTCCGCCGGCTTCGACCCGGGCTATGCCGGCAAGTTCGAGACCAAGAACGCCGCCTTTATGGGTCGCGGCCTGTGCTTTAACAAGTACACGGGCAGCCGCGGCAAGGGCGGCTCTAACGACGCCGACGCCGAGTATGTGGCCCTCGTCCGCGACATCATGGACGAGGCCGGCGTGGACTTCCAGACCTGCGAGCTCGGCCGCGTCAACGCTGGTGGCGGCGGCACCATCGCCTACATCATGGCCAAGTACGGCATGAACGTCATCGACTCCGGCGTTGCCGTCCTGTCCATGCACGCCCTGTGGGAGGTCGCCAACAAGGCCGACATCTACGAGGCATATCGCGGTTACAAGGCCTTCATCGAGCGAGCCTAACCAACCCTTCATCAGTTGCGGTGAAATACGGACTAAACTGGCCCATAAACGGCCAAAACAGACCGTATTCCACCGCAACTTTTTTGGCAGAGGAGAGCCCATGCTGCAGGTCATCATTTCGCCCGCCAAGCAGATGCGCGCGGCCCAAGATGCTTTTGAAGTCCTGGGCATCCCACCCTTTGTGCGCGAGACGGCTCGCCTCCACCGCGCACTGCTAGATATCGAGCGGAATGAAGGCAGCGGCGGCCTGCAGGCGCTATGGAACGTGAGTGACAAACTGCTGGGACCTTGCCTCAACACCCTGCATGAGTTCGGGCCCATCCTGAAAAGCGGCGATCTCGACAATCCCGCACTCGCCCGTCACATCTCCCCTGCCGTCATGTCCTATCACGGCATTCAATACCAGAGCATGGCACCCGAGGTGATGGATTCCGCGCAGCTCGCATGGCTGCAAGACCATCTGTGGATCCTCTCCGGCCTCTACGGGTGCGTTCGTCCCTTTCATGCCGTCGAACCGTATCGGTTGGAGATGGGCGCGAAGCTCGCCGTTGACGATGCCCGAGACCTCTACGCGTTTTGGAGCGACAAGCTCGCGCGGGCTATCGCCCCGGCAGGCTCAAACACCACGATCGTCAACCTCGCCAGCGTAGAGTATGCCAAAGCCGTTCTGCCCCACCTCGCGGGCGACGCCACGGCCGTCACATGCCTCTTTGGCGAGGGTATCCGCAACGGGAAGCCCATCCAACGGTCGACCGCCAGCAAAAAGGCGCGCGGCTCCATGGCGCGGTGGATGGCAGAAAACAAGCTCGAGGATGCAAGCGAACTTACCGCATTCAACATCGGCTATCGGCACATCCCCGAGCTCTCATACCTAGGCACCCTCGTGTTCATCAACGAACAGATGCTCTAGAGCCGGCACCCAACACTAACCCGCTCAGCCTTCTCTATATAACTTGCGGTGGAATAATTCCTATTTGAGCCTTTTTCGCACAATCAGGAACTATTCCACCGCAACTTTTATGAATTGGCTGCTAGGCTCGACACCTATTCAGCTAGACCGTCGGCCTTTGCAATCCCGTTTGTCGAACCGTCCTGATAGACAATCTTGACGTGCTCGACCTCGGACACCGCAACACCCGACGGGGGCTCCAGGCGCCATTCCGTCAGCGCGATATCCATCGTCGTGGGCACATCCCCTTGATCTTTGAGCTTCACCGTCAACGTTTTGAACGTCGCATCATACGTCACGCGTTCGATTTCCTCACCAGGAATAGACCCACCACTCAGCTGCAACTGCACAAACTCATCGCACGGGTACCAATAATCGCCCGGAACGGCGAGCGTATTGGCATTACCGCCAGTACTCCTCACCGTCATAATCGGCAGGCCCTCGTCGGCCTCAAACTCCCAGGCGACGCCGCCGCGACCGCCAAACGTCCAAATACAAAAGGCAATCACCAACACGGCAAGCACCGCAAAACCAATCGCGACAAGGCCATGGTGCGCACGGCTTTCCTCGGCCGATACATCCCATTGTGTCTCTCGATATAGATGCTTGTCTTCCATGTTCGCCTCCCCACAGGCACGCTTGTTGGCCCAATCGTACCCATTCAGGCTATACTTGAGCCCACCACATAAACGGGGAGCTTGCAGGACAAGACGGCAGGCTGAGACTGGGCGCGCCCGCCCTGACCCGCAAACCTGATATGGGTAATGCCAACGAAGGGAGCCGTGCCAATGAGCACACAGACCGAGCCCAAGCTCGTCACGCAAATCGACTTCGCCCGCGCCGGGCAGATCACACCGCAGATGAAGGAGGTCGCCGAGCGCGAGCATCGCGACCCCGAGTACATCCGCGAGCGCGTGGCCGACGGCCGCATCGCCATTCCCGCCAACATCGTGCACATCAAAAAGGGCATGCGCGCCTTTGGCGTCGGTGAGGGCCTGTCCACCAAGGTCAACGTGAACCTGGGCATCTCGGGCGACAAGGCCGATGCCGCCGAGGAATGGAAGAAGGTCAAGATCGCCGAGGACTTTGGCGCCGACGCCATCATGGACCTCTCCAACTCGGGCAAGACGCGCCAGTTCCGCCAGCAGCTCATCGACGAGACGCCGCTCATGGTAGGCACCGTCCCCATGTACGATGCCATCGGCTACATGGAAAAGCCGCTGGTCAAGCTGACCAAGAACGATCTGCTCGAGGTCGTGCGTGCACACGCCGAAGACGGCGTGGACTTTATGACCATCCACTGCGGCATCAATAAATCGGTCATCAAGACCTTCAAGGAGACCGGCCGCCTCATGAACATCGTCAGCCGCGGCGGCTCGCTGCTGTTTGGCTGGATGGAAGTCACCGGTAACGAGAACCCCTTCTACGAGTTCTACGACGAGGTGCTCGAAATCTGCCACGAGTACGACGTAACGATCTCACTCGGCGACTCCTGCCGCCCGGGCTGTCTCTACGACTCCAACGACGCCACCGAGACTGCCGAGATGATCGAACTGGGCAAGCTGTGCAAGCGTGCTTGGGCCGCCGGCGTCCAGGTCATGGTCGAGGGCCCGGGTCACATGGCGCTCGACGAGATCGCCGCCAATATGAAGCTGCAGAAGCGTCTGTGCCACAACGCCCCGTTCTATGTGCTGGGGCCGCTGGTGACCGATATCGGCGTGGGCTACGACCACATCACCGCCGCCATCGGCGGCGCCATCTCCGCAAGCTCCGGTGCCGACTTCCTGTGCTACGTGACACCGGCAGAGCACCTATGCCTGCCCAACGCCCAGGATGTGCTCGACGGCCTCATGGCCACCAAGATCGCCGCACACGCCGCCGACATCGCCAAAAAGGTGCCCCACGCCCGCGACATGGACGACAAGATGGGCCAGGCACGCCGCAAGCTCGACTGGGACGCCATGTGGGAGTGCGCGCTCGACCCGGTTACGGGCAAGAAGCGCTACGAGGAGTCCCCCGCCGCCACCGAGGGCACTTGCACCATGTGTGGCAAGATGTGCGCCGTCCGCACCGTCAACAAAGTGTTTGAGGGCACGACGATCGACCTCGGTATGGAGGACTAGTCTCTTCGCCGCAATCGCCTTTTAACATCGAGTCGGCGCCCGCCAATTGTTGACGTGTGAACATTTGCTTACATTTGCGTAAAAATTACATCTCGCGCCCGGGTTCGGCATATCGCCGGCCTGGGCATCTTTATAATGCTGGCTTAAAGACCCATTTGAATCCGACCAGACAAGGGAGCGAACATGGATCGCAGTAAGGTACCTGCCGTTCTATCCATCGCAGGATCCGATTCCAGCGGTGGCGCCGGCATTCAGGCCGACATCAAGACCATCACGGCGCACCGTCTGTATGCCGAGACAGCCATCACGGCCATCACCGCACAGAACACCCTGGGCGTCACCGCCGTGCAGAACATCTCCCCGGATATTGTCGCGGCGCAGATCGATGCCGTTTTTGACGATATCCGCCCCAACGCCGTTAAGATTGGCATGGTTTCCTCTGCCGAGATTATCGATGTTATCGCCGACCGCCTGAGCGCTTGGAACGCGACAAACGTGGTAGTCGACCCCGTCATGGTAGCCACCTCGGGCGCACGGCTGATTGCCGAAGATGCCGCCGAGGCGCTCACCCGCCGCCTGTTCCCGCTAGCGACGGTTATCACGCCCAATATTCCCGAGGCCATGGCCCTGCTCGACTACGAGGTCGACTCCGAGCGCACGCAGCAAAATGCTGCCATGCTCCTCACCCGCCGCTTTGGTTGCGCATCCCTCGTTAAGGGCGGGCATCTTGTCAACGAGGCCAACGATGTACTGGCCGAACCCGCGCCACTCGATGACGAGGGCAACCATCTTGGAGATCCACTCACCACGTGGTTCCGCCACAAGCGCATCGAGACCGACAACACGCACGGCACCGGATGCACGCTCTCGTCCGCCATCGCCTGCGCGCTGGCCCAGGGCATGGATCTTGCCGATGCCGTCAACGCCGGCAAGGCCTACCTGACAGGCGCTCTGGCCGCCGGCCTGAACATGGGCAAAGGCTCCGGCCCCGTCAATCACATGTGGCAGTATTAAGATTTGCAGCCCAAAACCACCGCAAAGGGGACAGGCACCTTTGCGGTGGTTCCCACAAACATCTCGATCCGTAACAGTTAGAGCCCATTTTTCGGCTCACCTGTTACAGATTGAGACATTCAAATTCCGCAGAGAAGAAAATCTCGATCTGTAACAATAACTCGGCAAAATCGACCCTAGATGTTACAGATCGAGACAAACGACCGATATCGGCCTAAATAATCTTAATCTGTAACATCTAGCCCGTTTTCGGCCTTACAACTGTCACAGATCGAGACAAAGCAACGAAACAAGCCACCACAAGGGGAACTTCTGTGGTGGCTTGGGGTCGCGCTACTCACCGAGCATCTCTTGGAGCTTGGCTGCCACGGCGTGACCCAGGCTCTCATGGCTTTCGGGCATCATATGCAGATAGTCGATATCGCCCGGCTCGGCAAAGTCGGCGGCATTCAAAAAGTCGCAGCCAAACTGCTCAGCCACATGCGCGTAGTACTCACCAAAATGTTCCGAGGCTTCTACGGAATGCTCGTCAAAATCGGTCATATATACGTCGGCGATTTGCGGCTTAATCTTGATAGGCGCCATCAGCAGAATGCGCGGACAAGGCGCAGCGTCGGTCCACGGAAACGCGCGGACGGCGCGAATCAGCGCCATGGCGCCACGAGCGATATCGGCAGCCGTCACGTTAAAGACCGTCTTGCAGTCGTTGGTGCCCAGCATGATCACAATGGCGTCCAGCGGCTTATGGGCCTCGAGCATCATCGGAAGCGCGCGAATGCCGTTAAGATTGGTGTCCAGATGGCACATGTCGTCGCGTACCGTCGTGCGGCCGTTGAGGCCTTCTTCAATTACATGCCAGCCCTCGCCTAAGTCACGTTGGGCCACGCCACACCAGCGCACATCCCGCGCATAGCGCACCGCGGTGCCGTCGCGCATGCCCGCCGGATCGTAACCATAGGTGTTGCTGTCGCCAAAGCATAGAACGTTTTTCATCGTAAGCCCTTCCTTTTAGTAAAAAGCCGGCGGGAGCAGCCTCTCCCGCCGGCTCGACCTATCTGTCAACACGTACCGGTTACAGGTACTTGCGCCAATCGTCCTCGTCCTCATCATCCTCGGTAGCAGCCTGGGCCTGCTCGGCGGCGCGAGCTGCCGCAGCGCGAGCGGCAACCTGAGCATAGGACTCCTCGTTGCGCTCGGGGAAGTTTGCCAGCACGTGCTCGAACTTGGCAAAATCCTCATCCCAGCGCGTAGAAGGCACGGCAAAGAAGACTTGCTTGACCTTAAAGTCGCCCGACGCGAGCTCCTTGCGGAAGAGCTCGGCCACGGCCTCTGCGTCAAAGCCGTTGTTGTCGCAGCCCCAAGCACCCAGCACGAGCTTCTCGCGACCCAGCTCGTCGCAGATGGCAAGCACAAAGCGAATGCGGTCGCGCAGGGCATCCAGCAGAGCATCGTCGCTCACGCGATACTCCTGGCGGGCGCGCTTAACGTTGGGCGCGGCGGCCACGATCACGTCGGCGTATGCATGCACGTGGTTGCGGTCGAAGCGCACCGCAGGCACCACTAGGGCGCGGTTACGATAGAGCTCGCAGTTGATGTTGCGGCGACGGTTCTCGCCGTACCATTTGCGCTGCTTATCGAGAACGTTGTACAGATACGAATCGGCGCACAGTGTGGCCTCCTGGCCCAGATAACCCTGAATATAGCCACCGCCCGGGTTGGTGAACGAGGCAAAGGCGAGCACGGCCATGTCGCAGAACTGCGCATAGCCACGACCGTTGTCCAAGATGGCCTGCGTGGCGGAGGCATCGAGCACGGTGACCTCAGGCAGGGACGCAGCAGGCTCCTCAGCAGGCGCGGACTCAGCTTCGGCGATTTCCTCGGCAGGCTCCTCGACGGGCTCAGGAGCTGCCTCGACCTCGGCAGCCTCCGCGCCCTCGACGTCCTCGGCAACCTGTTCTTCGGTGGCCACAGCACTCTGAACCTTGGCCTTCATCGCCGAGACAAAGCCGGCAGGCATACCGTCAAACTCGCGAACACCGGCAAGCGAACGCTCGATATCCTTGGCGCACGCTTCGGACACAGTTGCCACGTGACGCTCGGCGGCCTTGGCACGCGCCTCGCGCTTGGGATTGGGCTGACCCGCTCGGTTGGACCTGCGGTTACGGTTCCTGTTGTCGACGTCTGCCATAAGTGGTCACCTTTCTCGGTCTCTGCCGCTATCGGCTTTTCCCATCCATGATACCCCGCAGCGTACAAAAAAGACGGCCCCGAAGGACCGCCTTTCGCATCGATTTACACGCACGGCAAGCACCGCCGCAATTCGCCACTAGTCGCGACGGCCAAGGATGTTCAGGATGCGCAAGAACACGTTGATAATGTCCACGAATAGATTGGACGCCATGAGCACGGCGTTGGGCAGCGTAGGCGGCACCGTCGTGGCAACATAGGTGTCGTAGCCAATAAAGCCGGCAAACACCACGATCACGATCAGGTCGGTGATGGTCTGCGAGACACCCATGAACATCAGCACGATCTCAACCAGAATAGTGGCGAGCAGAATGCCAAAACCGATGCCATATACGCGCTGGAAAAACTTGGGGAACGTCACGCCCAAGGCGCCAAAGACAAAGGTGATGGCGGCCGTGGCGATAAAGGCAGTGTTGATGGTGGGCAGGTCGTAGTTGGCAAGGCCAAACGACGCGGTCAGGCCAAAGGTACTCGCAAAGATTACGTAGCCCACAAGGGACAGGCCCACGGACTGCTTGCTGGCGGCGGCCGACATCATGACCATGCCGACGATGGTCAAAATAAACGAGCCAAAGACCAGCGGCAAGGCGGCGCCGTTCATCATCATGCGCGCAAACGACATGGTGCTCGTAAAGTAGGCGCCGGCACCCATGGCGCAAAAGCCCAAGAAGATCAGGGCAGACATGGCGAGATTGTACGCGCGCGGCGACATCTCCTTGGCACGGCTTGCGCCGGTCTCGACGGGGCCGTTCTGATAGCCCTGGATATCGTTCATAGGTTCGTCCTTTCAAAAGCGCCGCGACAGCGCCGTAGGTGACAAGATTCCTGTCATTGTACCCGAATGCCGTACGTCCTTACCTACGGCGCTCGCCCTCGAGCGTACGGTCGAATGCCCACACCCACCAACGCATCAGATGGGCCTGCGAGCCATCTGGTCGTTCACGCGTCTGGTCCTCCAGATACAACTCGGTCGCATGCCCGCCAAAACGCACCTTATAGGTTGCCGTACGAATGCCGTGAACCGTCAGGCCAAACCCAGTGGTCGAGACAATCTCGTCAATCGTAAAGCAACGACCGTCGACCCAGCAGACGGTGACCGGCACGACCTGTCCGCCCGCGAGGATGCGAGTCACGACGTCCACATACTGCTTGTGCACGCGCCGAGTTTTGCCATCTGTCTGTCGATATTCCATGTCTCCTATTATCGAACGCATGTTTGCATGTTGTAAAGCGAACAGACTGTGGTTTTGGAGTGTCGGAGCAATCGCACGTGTCCGCATGGCGTGTTAGCAAAAAGAATACCCGCGGTCAACAGGACTAATATTCAATTTTAGTGCCAAAAAATCCACTTCTCACGTCAGAACTCCGTTAAGAAACCCACAGGAGGTGATACGATTTATCATGTTTTTGTAACGTGCCTGCAAACTTCGAGAAAGCCCATATATGGACGTAACGTTCTCAACCTTCCTCGGCCAAATTGTGTCGAACCCAGTCCTTGCCGTCACCGTGATCCTCGCACTCGGCGCTATCTTCGTCAACGGATGGACCGACGCGCCCAACGCCATCGCGACCTGTGTCACCACGCGCTGCATGCCCGCCCGCGCCGCCATTCTCATGAGCGCCGCATTCAACTTCCTCGGCGTGCTCATCATGACGCACTTTAACGCGAGCGTCGCCAACACCATCTCACATATCGTCGACTTTGGCGGAAACAGCACCATGGCGCTCGCATGCCTCTGCGCGGCGCTGTTCTCCATCGTCGTCTACGGCGCCACGGCATCGCGTTTTGGCATCCCTACCTCGCAAAGCCACAGCCTTATCGCCGGCCTGACCGGTGCCGCAATCGCCCTCGGCGGCGCGAGCAGCGTCAACGTCCACGAGTGGATGAAGGTCATCTACGGCTTGGCGCTCTCCATCGGCCTGGGCTTTGTCATGGGCTGGGTCCTGTGCAAGCTCGTCTCGATTCTTTTCGCCGCCGCCAACAGGCGACGTGCCAACGTCTTCTTTAAATACGCTCAGATCGCGAGCGCTGCGGCCATGAGCTTCATGCACGGCGCGCAGGATGGACAGAAGTTCATCGGCGTGCTCTTTTTAGGAGTGGCCTTCGCCAGCGGCCAGACGAGCGTCGGCGATGCCGGCATCCCCATCTGGATTATGCTGCTGTGCTCGGCCACTATGGGTATCGGCACCAGCGTGGGCGGTGAGCGCATCATCAAGTCTGTCGGTCAGAGCATGGTCAAGCTCGAAAAGTACCAGGGCTTCTCCGCCGACCTGGCGGGCGCCGCGAACCTGCTACTTGCCACCCTTACCGGCATCCCCGTATCCTCCACCCACATCAAAACCTGCGCCATTATGGGTGTCGGCGCCGTCAAGCGCCTCTCGGCCATCAACTTCGGCGTGGTCAAGGACATGATGTTCACGTGGTTCTTCACCTTCCCCGCTTGTGGACTCATCAGCTTTGTCATGGCCAAGCTGTTCATGATGTTCATCTAGTCAAACCGAACGGCCATCCGGACCGCAATACCTCGCCCACCCGTCTTCGCCTCGAAAGGACCCACTCATGGCAAAGAAACCCGATTCGTTCTACTTTGACAACTACGTCGCCTGCGCCGACCTTGCTGTCCAGGCCGCAGAGTTGCTCATCAAGATTTTTGAGAACTTTGATCCCGCGCAGATCCACGGCATGCTCGAAGAGATGCATGCGATTGAGCATGCGGCCGACAAGAAGCACCATGAGCTCGAGGATGCCCTGCTCACTGCCTTTATCACCCCGCTTGAGCGCGAGGATCTGGACCTGATGAGCTGCTCGCTCGACACCGTGCTTGACCGTATCGAGGGCGTCGTGCAGCGCGTCTACTTCACCAACATCCAGAGCATCCACCCCGATGCCATTGTCATCGCCCACAAGGTGACCGACGCCTGCCGCGCCATGAAGGACCTTATGGTCGAGCTGCCTAATTACCGCAAGTCCAAGACCCTGCGCGAGCTGGTCATCCAGATCAACACCATTGAGTCCGAGGCCGATGAGCTCTACATCAACGCTATGCGCAACCTGCACGTCAATGGCAAGGACCCGCTCGAGGTCATCGCCTGGCGTGACGTCTACGCTTTCCTGGAGTACTGCGCCGACTGCTGCGAGAATGTGGCTGATGTCGTGGATTCGATTGTCATGAAGAACAGTTAATTGGGGGTACGTGTCCCGGCGGTCGTGGGCCCGACCACTAATAACCTTTTTCACTCCGGCTGCAAGCAGAGTCGTTCAAAAGGTTATTAGTGGTCGGGCCCGCTCCCTTACGTACCACCATTGGAAACTTTGGCTGATAGGTTTAGCGCGATGGGGGTTTGGCTGAAGGGACCTATGGTATCCGTTCAGACACTTTGGCCCTTGATGAGCGTTTGGCTGATTGCTGCTTTGGGTACCGTTTGGGTTACTTTGGGTTTGTTTGATTTTTAATTGTTGGAGGGCTTGTATGTCTTATTTGGATCTGGCTCGGGGTCGGTATTCTTGTCGTGAGTTTGAAGATCGGGCTGTTGAGCAGGCTGTGGTGGATGCCATTGTTGAGGCTGGGCGTATTGCTCCCTCTGCTTGTAATAACCATCCAACCCGTGTGATGGTGTTGGATGCGCCTGAGCTTCTGGAGAAGGCTGCTGCTTGTCAGCCTCGGTTTGCTCGTGATGGATCTATCTTTGGCGCTCCGCTCATCTTCCTTATTTGTAGCGTTACCGAAGACGCTTGGGTGCGCCCGTATGACCAGATGAATTCCAGTGAAATCGATACGTCCATCGTGTGTGATCAGATGATGATGGAGGCCACCGAGCAGGGCCTGGGAACGTGCTGGGTATGCCATTTTAAGCCTGGGGTGGCACAGGAGCAGTTCAATCTGCCCAAGGGCGTCTATCCCTATCACATGCTCGTCTGTGGATATCCTGCCGACCACATCGCCGATCCCGAGCATCGCGAGGCCCGTACCATTCCCCTCTCCGACTTCCTCCTCAAGTAGGTTTTGGGACATGCCTTAAAACCTACCCTTGACCGCTCACCCGTTCGCCGAGTTCTGCGCCATTATGTGCAGGGCTCGGTTTTTTATGTTACGCACTCCGGCACAGTCATAAAAAAGGACCCGCAAGCTGCGGGTCCTTTCTAGGCACTAAATTGTAGGCCGAATGTTAGTCCAGGTCGTCGGCAGCAAAGTTGTCGATCGGGGCGAAGGGATCGGCCACGGGGACAACCGGGTCAGCGACGGGCAGCGGCTCGGCGGGAACAGTCACTGCAGGAGAAGCGGCAGAACCGACCGGCGTGGAAGCCATCAGATCGGCCGGGAAGGAATTCTGGGCATCGTCCATGAAGTGCTGGATGAGCTTGAGATACTCTGCCTTGAACTCCTCACGGGAAGCCTTGAGACGATCGATCTCCTCGAGCTCGGCCTGCTTCTCGGTCAGAGCCTGGCGGATAACCTCGCGGGCCTTGGCGTCAGCCTCGTTGCGGATACGCTCAGCGTTCTCGTTGGCATCGTTGACGATGGTCTCAGCGGTCTGCTGGGCAGCGATCAGGGCAGCGGAAATCTGGCGCTCCTGAGCGGAGAAGTCAGGGGCGGGAGCAGCCACGGGGGCGGCAGGAACGGCCTGGGCGGTGGCATCCTGAGCCTGGGCAAGCTGAGCCTGCGCATCGGCAAGCTGCTGCTCGGTAGCAGTCAGACGACCCTTAAGGTCGACGATCTTAGCGAGCATAGCGTCAACCTCGGAGGACAGCGTCTCCAAGAAGACGTCGACCTCGGCAGGATCGTAGCCACGCTTGGCCTCAGAGAAAGTCTGAGCCTGGATGTCTGCAGGGGTAATAGCCATAACAAGTCTCCTTTTTCATCGCCTCGGCGCTACACGCCCGACGTAAGTTACTAAGACAGTTCTACACGAGTATACCTATAAGAAGCTGCAGAACCAGCCTCTGCACCAACTGCAACGCAATAATCGCAACGACCGGCGAAAAATCGATACCGCCCATCGGCGGGATGAAACGACGGAACAGGTTGAGCCACGGACCGCACACGCTATCAAGCACCGCAGCAATATCCTGAAGCAAACCACCCTGCTTCATGGGAATCCACGTCATAAAGCAGTAGACGACAATGAGCGTGGAATAGAAGTTGAACAGCGTGTTGACCAGCTGGACGATAGTGTAGATGTTGATGGGAATCTCCTCGTCTTGTCTTTACTTAAGGTAGCCGTCGGCACGAAGCTTCTTGAGATCGGAATCTTTGACCTCGCAACCGGCGGGCAGCACCATGAACACGCGGTCGCCCACCTCCTTGACCGTGGCACCCAGACCGCAGGCAAAGCCGTAAGAGAAGTCCAAGACGCGCTTGGCAACTTCGGTGCGTACGCCCACAAAAATCAGTGCGACAGGCTGCTTGGTGCGAACGCGGCGCACCACAGTCTCCACGTCGTCATAGCTCTCGGGGCGCAGGACATAGGCCGGCAGCTGCGGCGTGGCGTTGATGATATTGCTCGCATAGGCCGAGGCATCGCTCGGTGCAGGCGCGGGTGCAGCGGCGGCACGGGCGCGGGTATTCTCGGCGTAGCTCGACGGCGTGTCATAGGCACCGGGACGATAACCGCTCGCAACACTGTCCTGCGAGCGCGAAGGCGGGTTATACGTCGTGGCATGGCGGGAGTCATCGCCGACCAGCTGACCGGAGCGCGTATACACGGCAACCGACTCAGCTTCACCGCGGCGCGTCTGACCAAGCAGGCCGTTGCTCGGCTCGTCTTGGGTGTAGAAGCCCTCGCCCGAAGCACCGCTGTAGCCGTTGTTCTGATAGCCATCGTCGTAGCCGTCATCGTAGCCGTAGTCGTCGTCCTGGCCATAACCCTGGTCGTAACCCTGTTGGCCGCCCAGGTGCATCTTATTTTTAATCTCGTCAAGGAAGCCCATGGTTGTGTCCTCTCGCGGTTTAGTGCAGGCGCCCCGATAATCAGTGCGCACTTCAGAGCCTTATTTTACTGCAAACTCCGGGCTAAATACTACCCTGCCCAGGCGAACGAGCGTAGAGCCCTCCTCAAGGGCAGACTCAAAGTCCTCGCTCATACCGCAGGAAAGCTCAGGCAGGTTCAAATCGGGATGCGCCGCCTCCAGCTCATCCCTCAGCTCACGAAGCCCCGCAAAGGTGCGGCGTGCCACATCCTTATTCCCCCGGGGCGCCATAGTCATAAGCCCCTGTACGCAAATTCCCTCAAGTTCTGCAAGCTCACCCGCGGCGGCGCGAATCTCATCGGGTGAAAAGCCTCCCTTCGACTCCTCACCACTCACATTGACCTCAATGAGCACACGCTGGGGGCCGACGAGCTCGCCTGCCTCAATCTTGCGAACAGCACGGCTCGAGATCGCCTGCGCCAGATGCAGCGAACCCACCGAGTGAATCAGCTCGGCTGAGCCCAGCACCGCATTGATCTTATTGGTCTGCAGGTTGCCGATCATATCGAAGCGCACCTCGGGCAGCTCCGGATGCTCCGCCAGACCCGTGAGCTTGCGAACCAGCTCCTGCGGGCGGTTCTCGGCAAAATGGCGATACCCCGCCTGGATGGCGGCAACGGTCTCATCGACACCAACGGTCTTGGACACGGCAATGAGGCTCGCGGCGTCGTGGGGACGGCCCGCGCGATCGAGCGCCGCATAAAAACGTTCCAGAATCTGCTCGCGGCGAGCGCGCATCAAGTCCAAATAGTTATCCATTGCCAATCGCCTCCGCTGACAGCCAAACAAGTAGTCCCATGCTAACGCAAGAGCGCGGCCCCGCATGTGCAAGGCCGCGCTCACTTAGGTATTTACAATCTTTCGACGAACGGGGTTACTTACTCCTCGTCGTCCTCGCCATCGTCCTCATCCTCAAGATGATCGAGCAGGTAGCGAAGACCCTCGCTGACCTCGTTAACGGGCACCTTGGCAACGTAGCGTGCATCGACGGCGGGCCTCATGATAACACCCTCGCCCGAAGGCACGCGCATGCTCTCGAGCTCATCCTCATCAGTGCAGGCGATATCACCGGCAGTCATACGCTGTCCGGTCAACAGGAAGGTCAGACGGCAGGCGGCATCGATGGAAATCGAGGCGATGCGATCGAGATAGCGCGATACCATGATGGCGCGGCGCAGGTCGTCATAGTTGCTGTCGTCGTCCATAAAATCGCCCGTGTCCATGCGGTTAAAGGTGCGGAAGAACTTCTCGTAGGCGGCGTGCACTGGCTCGTCCTCGACGGCCAAGTTGCAGATGATGGACATGTCGTTGGTGACGAGCGCAGAAAGCGAAAAGCCCAGCACCTGGTAGACGGCCTCAGCCTCGGCCTCGACCGTGCCGACAAGCTCCTTGGGCAGCGAGATGTCGGCCTTGATCATATGACGCGTGGCGCGGCAAATCTGGCGAACCTTATCGGTCATGCGCTGCAGGTTAAAGTCGACGTAGATGATCGTCTGCAGCAAGCGGAAGTCGGAGGCGACCGGTGACTGCGTGGCAATCAGGTTGTAGCAGACGGCCTCCAGGTTGGCGCAGCGTGCGTCAATCGAAAGCGTGCGCTTCTTGGTCTTGGTGGCGAGCTTGCGGTCGTCGGTCACATAGGCCTTCACGGCATCGTGGAGGGCCAGATCGACGGCCTCGTAGATGCTCAGCATCTCGTGACGGGCCTCGATGAGCTGACGGGAAAACAGTTTGCGCATGGTTCACTCCAATCAGTTGGGTGCGGTCATGCCGCCCGCACAGTGAATACGCACCGGACCAGATCCGATCGGCTTGGGACTAGTCGCACCGATCAGCCAAAGCGGCCGGTGATATAGTCTTCCGTCCGCGAGTCCACCGGGCTGGTGAAGATCGCGTCGGTTTGACCATACTCGATGAGCGTAGCGGGCTCGCCGGCAACTTCCTGCAAGAAGAATGCGGTGTAGTCGCTAATGCGAGCTGCCTGCTGCATTGAATGCGTGACGATGATGATCGTCATCTCGGGCGCCAGCTCGGCCATCAGATCCTCGACCTTAGAGACGGACGTGGGGTCGATGGCGGAGCAGGGCTCGTCCATCAGAAGGACATCGGGTTGCACCGCAAGCACGCGCGCGATGCACAGACGCTGCTGCTGACCGCCCGAGAGCGCCAAACCATCCTTGTTGAGCTGATTGGATACCTCTTTCCAGAGGTTGGCGCGCTTGAGCGATTCTTCCACGATGTCATCGAGGTCACTTTTGCTAGTCACGCCCTGCAGACGAGGGCCAAAGGCGACATTCTCGTAGATGGATTTGGGAAACGGATTGGGCTGCTGAAAGATCATGCCCACGCGGCGACGGAGGTCGACCGGGTCGACACCCTCGGCATAGATATCGTTGCCGTCGAGCGTCATGGTGCCCTCGACGCGCGCACCCTCGATCAGGTCATTCATGCGGTTGATGCAGCGCAAAAACGTCGACTTGCCGCAGCCCGAAGGGCCAATGAAGGAGGTGATGGCGTTTTTGGCGATGTTGAGGTCAAGCCCCGTCAGCGCATGAAAGTCACCGTACCAAAAGTTGAAATCCTTGGCCGTAATGGCCGCTTGCTCCAACGCGGGAGCGGACTGATAAACGGACATGGGACTCCTTAACTAGCGACGCTTACGCGACAGGAAGCGCGCAAACAGGTTGAAGGCCAAAATGATCACCATCAGCAAGAGCGCAGTGCCGTAGGCTGCGTTCATGTTGATGCCGTCGTTGGCAAGCAGGTACAGGTGAACCGTCATGGGGCGGCCGGAATCGAGCGGCGAAATAGGCAGGTTGATGGCCTGGCCCATGGTGTAGAGCACCACCGCGGTCTCGCCAATGGCACGGCCGATGGCGAGGACGATGCCCGTGGCAATACGGCCAAAGGCAGAAGGAAGCACGATCTTGGAGACAACCTGCCACTTGGTGGCGCCCAGGCCGTACGCGCCCCAACGGATATAGCGCGGAACGGCGCGAATGGCCTCTTCGGTGGTGCGCATGACGATGGGGAGCATCAAGAGCGCGAGTGCCAGAGCGGCAGAGACCATCGAAAGGCCCAGGCCCATAGCCTCGACAAACAAGGCGTAGCCAAACAGGCCCATAACGATGGAGGGCACCGAGGCCAGGGCATCGGCAGCATAGCGAATGATGTCGACGACCTTGCCCTGTTTGGCGTACTCGGCCAGATAGACCGCAGCCAGGACGGCAACCGGCGTGCAGATGAGCATGGCGAGCGCCGTCACGTAGATGGTCGAGACGATCGTGGGCCAAATGCCGCCCTCGGCGTTGACGCCCTGCGGCCAGCCGAAGATAAAGTCGAGCGAGATATGCGGCAGGCCGTTGATGACCACGTAGGCGATGATGGCGATCAGCACCAGCGTGGTGATATAGGCCGCGGCGCGAAACACGCCGAGCATGATCTTGTTGGAGAGGTCCTTGTTGATGCGGCCCTTCTTGCCATGGGAAAGGGCACGCTTGATGCGCTCGCGCGACGAGGTCGTATCGACCGTCGTGTCAACGGAATCGAACATAGCCTACCCCCTCTTCTTGGAAATCAGGCGGACGATACCCACCAGTGCAGCGGAGATGATAAACAGGACAACGCCCATGCCAAACAGAGCCGAGCGGTGCAGGCCCGAGGAATAACTCATATCGAGCGCGATCTGACTCGTGAGCGTTGAGATAGGGCTCGAGATGCTATCCGGAATGACCGGGGCGTTGCCCACGACCATCAGTACGGCCATGGTCTCACCGATGGCGCGACCCATACCCAAAACGATGGCGTCCACAATGCCCAGCTTGGCGGCCGGCAGCACGACTTTGTAGATGGTCTGCCACTTGGTGGCACCCATGGCATAGGATGCCTCGCGAATGCCCATGGGAATGGAATTGAGGGCATCGATGGTGAGCGTGGTGATGGTGGGAACGATCATGATGGCGAGCACGAACCACGCCGTCAGCGCGCCAAAGCCAAGACCGCCGGTCAGCTGCGCGATAAACGGACGGATGATGACCATGCCAAAGAAGCCGTAGATGATGGAGGGGATGCCCGCCAGCAGGTCGACGGCGGGGCTGATGAGCCTGCGCACGCGCTTGCTGGCGATCTCGACCAGATACACAGCCGTGCCCACACCCAGGGGCACACCCATGGCGAGCGCACCGACAGTCACCAGACCAGAACCCGCCAGCAGCGACATAATGCCGTAGTGGCCCTCAGAGGGTGCCCATGTAAAGCTAAAGAAGTCCGCCAGGCCGATGTCGGTAAAGACCGGCAGCGCCGAGTACGTGGTAAAGACAAAAATCAGGATGACGGTGACGACTGCCAAGAACGCGCAGGCAAAGAAGATCCACTGCAGCGCCTTCTCCTTGATATAGGTACTGCGCGATACGAGCGCCAGCTCGCGCTTCTTGGGTGCCTGAGCATTCTGCTCAGTCTGGGAGTTTTCCTGTGCTTCCATGCTACTCACTCCCCTTCTCGTCGTTGGTGACGGGAATAAAGCCCGCCTCGCGAATCTGCTTGTCCATCTTTTCGGACGTCACATAGTCGATGTAATCCTGCGCCTGCTGCGAAGGCGTCCCCTTCACAAAGAAGTAAAGGTCACGCGAGATGGGATAGCCGCCACTTGCGACCGTCTTCTCGGATGCCTCGACATGGTTGACCGAAACGGCCTTGACCGAGGTCTTGGCGTTGAGGCTCTCGACAAAACCCAGCGAGATGTAGCCAATGGCGCCACGCGAGCGAGACACGACATCGCGCACCTGGCCCGTGCCCGAAAGAACAGCCGAGCGGCGATCGAATGGCGTGCCGTCCATCACGACAGTGCGGAAGGCCTCGCGCGTACCGGACGCCTCGTCGCGGTTGATAACCTGAATCTTCAGGTCCTCTCCGCCGACTTCTTTCCAGTTGGTGATCTTGCCGGCGTAAATATCGCGGAGCTGCTCGGTCGAGAGATTATCGACCGGGTTGTCGTCGTTCACGATGACTGCAATGCCGTCGTGCGCGATAACGATAGGCGTCAGACCCAGGTCTTGCTCATCGGCGTTGAGGCCACGAGAGGAGCTGGCGATATCGGCGGTGCCGGCGCTAACAGCTTCGATGCCAGCAGATGAGCCAAGGCCGGAGACGAGCACGTCGGTGCCGGTCTCCTCTTTAAAGCCCTCGGCCGCGATCTCGGCAATGGGAAGGCACGTCGTAGAGCCGGCAACGGTGATGGAAGAGGTAGAAGATCCCGAGGAGCAGGCGCACAGCGTGAGCGTGAGCACTGCTGCACTCAGGACCGATGCGATCTTTCTCATAGCATCACGCCGATCGCAGCATGGCGCCCACAGGTCCCGCCCTCGTTGCGATAGGAATAAAAGCGGTCGTTTTGACGCACGGTGGAAAGTTTGGTGTCCACAATGCCATTCACATCGACACCGGCATCCACCAGCGCCTCGCGAATGGCGGCGGAAAGATCGAGCATACGGGAAGCGGTAGCATCGATGCACGCGAACTCGGCGGCAAAGCGATCCATAAGTTCTTGGGACACCTCATACTCGTCACCCAGGATATGGGGCCCAATATAGGCAGAGATGTCCTCCGGCGTGCAGTCAGCCGCCTCGCAGAGTGCTTGGCTGGCCTTGGCGGAAATGCGCGCAATCGTGCCCTTCCAGCCAGAATGCACCACGGCAAAGCCGTTGGGAGCCACCAGCACCACGGGAACACAATCGGCAAAGCAGAGCATCACGGGCACCTCATGGGCCGTACAGACGATGGCATCGCAGCCCTCTGCAATCTGTTCGCGAATGCTCTCGAGATCGTCGGCGCCGTTCGAGGTCACCGTCACGACATGGTCGCCGTGCACCTGATTGGGAACAAGCAGATTATGCTCGCGCTCAGCGGCGCCCATGGCTTCGAGCGCTCGACGACGATTTTCTTGAACAGCAAAGGGGTCATCGCCTACATGCGAGCCCAGGTTGAGCGAGGAGTACGCATCTTCGGAAACGCCACCGATGCGCTCGGTAAAGGCAAAGCGAACATCGAGCGTCGCGCCCTCTACCAACGTAACTCCATCATGGTCGACACGCGAAACGTTGTCCGCACGTGCTGCCATACTAAAGCCTCCTATTACAACAAGTACCGCGGCGTCGCCGCGCAGTCCGTGTTTATACGGCTGTCATACTTCTTTAAAAGGATACCCGCAGCGGTAGGGACCAAACGTAAAGGGAACGTAAGGAGATTGGAGGCTTTCGTTTACAAACGAGAAACAAAAAGGGCGCATCCATACGGACGCGCCCCTGTGCAAAACAATGCGAAGAACGACTTAGAAGCTGCCGCGCTTGAGGAAGTCGGGAAGCTCAAACTGATCGTTGCCAAAGTTGGGCAGCTCGGTACCACCGACGTTGCGAGTCGGGGCAGCCTGAGCGGGGCTGGCAGCCGGAGCAGTGCGCTGCGGCTCAGCAGAAGCAGCAGCCTTGCTCTGGGACTGCTGGGCAGCGAAGAGCTCGTCCTGACGGTTGACGTTGGAGTCGGAGAAGCCCGTAGCGATAACGGTGATGCGCACCTGGTCGCCCAGGGACTCGTCAACAACGGTACCGAAGATGATGTTGGCCTCGGGGTCGACAGCATTGGCGACAACGTCGGCGGCGTCGCTGATCTCCTGGATGCCCAGGTCCTTGGAGCCGGCGATGGAAAGCAGGACGCGCGTGGCGCCATCGATGGAGCTCTCGAGCAGCGGACTGGAGATAGCCTGCTGGGCAGCGTCGACGGCACGGGTGTCCCCAGAAGCGGTACCGATACCCATCATGGCGGTACCGGCCTGCTTCATGATGGTCTTAACATCGGCGAAGTCCAGGTTGATGATACCCGGGACGGTGATGAGGTCGGTGATGCCCTGGGTGCCCTGGGAAAGGACGCCATCGGCAATCGCGAACGCCTCGAGCATAGTGGTCTTCTTCTCGGCGATGTCGAGCAGCTTGTCGTTAGGGATAACGATCATGGTGTCGACGCAATCGGAGAGGGTCTTGATGCCCTCCTCGGCGCTCTTCTTGCGCTTGCGACCCTCGAAGGTAAAGGGCTTGGTCACGACGGCGACGGTCAGCGCGCCGACCTCGTTCATCGCGATATCGGCAACGATGGGGGCAGCGCCGGTACCGGTACCACCGCCCTCGCCGCAGGTGATGAACACCATGTCGGCACCAGCGAGCGCCTCGGCAATGTCGTCGCGGGACTCATCGGCAGCCTTGCGGCCAACCTCGGGGTTGGCGCCGGCGCCCAGGCCGCGGGTAAGGTCGGTGCCGATGTGCACCTTGATATCGGCATCAGAGATCGCGAGTGCCTGAGCATCGGTGTTGATGGCAACAAACTCGACGCCGCGGATGCCCTCTTCAATCATTCGATTGACCGCGTTGGTACCGCCGCCGCCGACGCCGACCACCTTAATGACGGCAAGGTAGTTGTTGATCTCTGTCTCGTGCATGTCGGTCCTCCGAACAAAGGTTATAGCCATAGCATGGGTCGACCCCTGCGCACATTAACCTTCAGGTTGAAAGTAAATGCAAAGGTAAACCGTATTATGTTTGCACATTATGAACGTATCAGTCAAATAATTGACCGTGAAAACCAAACAAACCAGATAAACGGCGTGGTATGGCCCCTCAACAAAGCATCAACCAGCGCTACGAGGTCGGAGCGTTCCTAAATGTATAGTTACCCGGAGAGCGCACATTGATATACGTTACGCCCTCTACCTGCGAAAGCAGCTTGGTGACTACGCGCTCCTTCTTGACGATATCGTTCGAATCGCCCAGCGACACCTCAATGCCGTTATTGAGGTTTGCCGAGATGGCTTCGACCGAAGGCGTGGAAATATCCTTGACTTGTCCCAAGAACTCGCTCGAAAAACCACGCACATAATCCAAGCCAGCCTTAACGGCCTTGGAGCTCACTGCCTGGCCGGAAACCGGAGCGACATCCGCCGAGACATCAGTCAACAACACCGCGCCATAGTGCTTAGCGAGCGCCAGTGCGGCATCAATGCCGGTCAGGGTATTTGAGCCCTGCCCCGTCGTGATGACGTTGCCCTGGTCATCCACTTCGACCGACGTCGACAGCGGGGCGATCCAGGTGTCATCATCCCCGATGGCCCAGGCAAGGTCATCGGAGCTGATATAGGCAATTGCAATGACCTTGCGCTCCATCGGCGTAATGATGAGCGTATGTGGGAACTGACGCTGGACATCCACGCCCGAGACCCACGGGTTCTGCTTGAGGTCCTCGGTAATCTGGTCGGGATCGACGTTAAAAAGCGACGTTCCCTCGGGCAAATCGATCAGCTGGATAGCATCGTGCTTCGTCACATGCTCGCTGCCTTGAATCTGAATATCAGTGGCGGTAAACAATCCAGAGTTAATCACCACGATAGCAACGACGACGAGCACGGCCAAGACGGCCAAAACGCCGCCCACGATTTTGCCTTTGCCTGTAACGACAGAAGCGGCGTCTGATGTTTTATTTGCCATCGCCCTAAGTAAAGACAACGGGTTGACGCCTTTTTTACCCGAAGGCTTCTTGGCGGTAGCCGGCACCGATGTCAGCGAGCGCGGTTTCGATGCGCCCAGCGTGCGACTCGGACGCGCCGCCTTAGTTCCTGTCGAGGGCTTAGGAGTTGCCATAGGACGGGCAGGCTTGGCGCCCATAACAGGCTTTGACGTCACCGAGGGACGCGAGGACTTTTTTGCGGCCGGACGATTACCGAGCTGCGAGCCGACAACCGGACGACTGGTCTGTCGAGCATGCCCGACAGGCTTAGAGTGCGCGACGATATTGCGTTGAGGTTTGGCAGGCGCGCCGGAACGCCCTCCGGCGCGGCGGAAGGTGGGTTTCGATGCTCTAGAAGCCGAGGAATTTAACTTCCGGTCTGAGCTCGATGCCATACGCCTCCCTCACCTTTCCGTGCACATGTCTGATAACCGCGGCAACGTCATCGGCCGAGGCAGTTCCGTTATTAACGATAAAATTAGCGTGAACGGGCGAAACTTCCGCGCCGCCAATCGAAAAACCCTTTAATCCACAATCCTCGATAAGCTTGCCCACGCTCGCATCGGGCGGGTTGCGAAAGACCGACCCGCAGGATGCGCGACCCATGGGCTGTGTACGCTTGCGCCTCGTCAGGTACCGCTCCATGCGCTCGCGAATGTCGGCCTTGGGCGCCGGTTTAAGCTTGAGCACGCACTCGAGGATGATCTCATTGCGGGGAAGGCTACATTCGCGGTAGCCCCAAGTGATCTCGGACCCCGCATAATGCTTGATACCGGATGCCGGGTCAAACGTTACGACATCCTCAACCAGCGAGCCAATCCACTCGGTCCGTGTGCCGGCATTCATAGATATCGCACCGCCAACCGAGCCAGGGATGCCAACGGCAAACTCAAGGCCCGAGAGGCTACGCGACAGGGCATCGTTGACCAGGCGCGCAAACATCACGCCCGCACCGACCGTCAGCGTACAACCGTCATCAGCAACAACCGTGCGCTGAAACTCACGTCCGAGCGAAATGACGGCGCCGCGATAACCGCCATCGGCAACCAGCAGATTGGAGCCCTTGCCGATGATGACCCACGGCACCTGCTCGCGATCGAGCACCGCCACGGCGCGGCGAAGGGCATGATAGCTATGGCACGTCACAA
>DBGDEA010000028.1:0-118133 GCA_048342875.1 Collinsella sp.
GTCGAGGGATCGAGCCAGTACCACGCACCGTTCAGGCTGAGCCAGCCGGAGGCCAGCGCGCCGGAGCCAGTCGCGTAGTACCAGGTGCCGCCGTCGAGCACCCAGCCGGTCGCCATCGCGCCGGAGTCGTTGAACCAGTACGCGGAGCCGTTGCACGAATGGAGGCCCGTCGCCATGGCGCCGCCCGCGTCGGGGTCGAGCCAGTACCAAGAGCCGCCGGTGTAAAGCCAGCCGGTCGAGGCGATACCGTCAGCGAACCAGTACCAGGAGCCGTCGACGAGGCCCCAGCCGTTAAGGGGACCGCAGCTGCCGAAGTAGCGGCGGACGCCCTGCGCATCAGTCTGGTAACCCGTCAGCATGGCCCCCGTCCGGGCGTCGAAGCAGTAGGGCACGCGGCCGACGGAAACGGGGCCACGCGCCAGCGCGCCGGAGCCAGTCGCGTAGTACCAGGTGCCGCCGTCGAGGACCCATCCGGTCGCCATCGCGCCGGAGGCGTTGAACCAGTACATGGAGCCGTTGCACTCGTGGAGCCCGGTGGCCATTACACCGCCCGCGTCGGGGTCGAGCCAATACCAGGCTCCGCCCTGGCGCAACCATCCGGTATACGCTTTGCCGTCAGAGGTTGCGTAATACCAAGTGCCCTCTTTTAACTGCCAGTAATAAAGAGAAACATCAACATACGCGTAATTCATATCAACGTTTCCGCTAATACCAGAAACTTTTCCGCGGCTTGTATACTGCCAAAAGCTGTAACTGCCGGTATAGTGACATTGCGAATTATATTGAGCAATCCAATGATCCCAAGAGCTGCTCTTAAATACAGGGTCGGTCAATATATTGTTAAACCAATTTAGGTTTGCATAAATGCCTGGCTTATATCCAGCACTAGAAATCTTATTACAGAATGTCTGAGCTCTAGATGCAATTCCGGATTGACGACCATCTGCAATAATTGTCTTGTCCTCAAGATCGTAATACACCGGTAGCCTAGGATTGTGCCCCGATAGGCAGTCAATCACCATGGACGCCTCATCGGCTGCCTGTTGATTATCAAAAGCATATGAATAGACATAGACGCCGTAGGGAATTCCGAGTCGCTCGCACTCAGAAATATTTCGATTAAATTGATAGTCAACTCGACCGCCGAAAGACGGAGCGCCAAACCCAACGCGCAGAATAGCGAAATCGATGCCAGAAGCTTTAACTGCGTCCCAATCAATACGCCCTTGGTGCTCGCTGACGTCAATGCCCTGAGCTGTAACCCCATCGGGAAGAGCGTCCATAGACAATAAAGCTATTCCGTCTTCTTCGGAAGAAGCATCATCTGAAACTAATTGTCCACCCTCATAACGCCAAGAATTCTCAACCAGAGTCTGAGCAGCCTCTGCATCCGCAGGGCATACAAACATAGAAACGGGCGCAAGGAGCATCAGCACCAACAATGCCGAAAACAACTTAAGATGTTTGTTCATGTAAACCTCGTCATTCGCTCTTGATTGCGTCTAGCTTACAGCATAGCTATGAAAGATTCCCGAACATCTAACAGGACAAGATGCCATCTAGGACAATAAATAGTTGGGCGCAATGCTGCAAAGAAAAGAAGAACTTACCGGCAGGGTTGAACCCGCAGGCTCATTGCCCCCTCCTCTTGCCCCCAAGAATACCGACTTCAAATAAACTTTCAAACCAGATGTCAAAAAGGTAGGGGGCCCAGAGAGTCCCCTACAACTCGGAATTCTAACGAATCAGTATTACTTTCGATGGACCCAAAGCAGTCAAACCGGAAATGCGATTTCCATAACCATCGCTATGCCAGAACAAGTTTTCGCTCGGCGTATTGCCCCAGAAAAAACCGATATGACTATCGTCCGCATATGGATTGTAAGGATTGAAAAATACAATATCCCCCTTACGAGCCAAACCACTACGCAACAACTCATCAATAGAGTTGAAATAAGTCACGTTCGCGCATGTATCGATAGCGTAGCCATACCAACGATACGCGTTAACGCAGCCACCCCTTCCGGGACCCCCACTCCAAGGCGAATGGCTCTGCTCAGCGGCAATGGGGGCTAAATTACCGCCCGCCTTCATATATGCATGCGATACAAATCCGCCGCAGTTCATACCGGTATACCCGTCCCAACGAGGATCACCCTTTGGATACATGCACGTTTCTTGGCTAAGATGCGTATCATAGCGTGTTCCACGGTAATAGCCGTCGTTTTCGTGGCTCATAAGCCAATTGACCAGGCTGGACCTATTGACCCCCAAAACAGAACCAGACGTATTCAACCATGCACCGCTTGCATTGAAGTAGTAGTCAACGCCATCGATTTTCAGCCACCCATTAGCAAACATGGCACCCGAAGGCTGGAGCCAGTACCACGTACCGCCGTCATTAAGCCATCCAGTTTTCATCTTGAATGTGGAAGGGTCCATCCAATACCACGCACCGTTGACATATTGCCAACCAGACTTAAGGACACCATTGGAAGATGCGTAGTACCAAATATTGCCACTTTCGCCAGAAGCGTCTTTCGACAAAATCCAACCAGACGCCACGTTAATGGCACCATTCGCATCCGCATAGAAAACCGAGTCTCCAATATGAATGATACCCGGCAACGAAGACGAGTCGACGCAGCCCGATGCTACAGGGGACCCGTCGGGTGCAATAGGCAATGGATCATTCAACGCACCAGAAGAATCCGCCCATGACATCCCGTCGCTCAAGTTGATCCAACACGAAGAAGCCATCGCACCGGAGTCAAAAGAATAATAGCGCGTGTCGCCTACCATATATTCACCAGTGCGCATTGCGCCGGATACGTCATCAAGGTAATACCAAGCGCTTCCGGACTTTATCCATCGTCCTCGTTGAATAGCTCCGCTTGATGCGGCGTAATACCAAGTACCATCAGCAAGTGCCCAGCCTGTTGCCATGGCACCTGAACTCGTAAGGAAATAGGTGGACGAGCCCACTTGCACAAAGCCCGTGAGCATAATATGGCTTCCTGGATCCAGGTAATACCAAGAATTCCCTAGAAGCAACCAGCCTCCATGCAGCAAGCCGTTGGAGTCAGCGTAATACCAGTTATTGTCAACAAGTGCCCACTGAGAAGAGAGCATGGCCCCCGACCCGTTAAAGATATAAGGGGTTCCATTGCATGCATTCAGCCCGGTTGCCATAGAACCGTCCGCAGGATCAAGCCAGTACCAACGGCCCCCATCCGAGAGCCAACCCTTTACCAGGGCGCCAGAGCCGGAGAAATAATGCCAGACGGAAGCATCAAGGTGCCATCCGATAAGCATTGCGCCAGAAGAGGAGAATCCATACGTGGCTTCCCCGATCTGCAGCATTGTATCGTGGACCATCTTGCCCTCATCATCCAGCCAATACCAGTTGCTGCCGTCTGAAAGCCAGCCTTTTACCATGGCGCCAGAACCGGAGAAATAACGCCAAGCAGAAGTGGAGCCCGTAGAATCTAGGTACCAGCCGACACGCATTGCGCCCGAAGAGGAGAATCCATAAGTCGCACCCCCGACTTGGACCAATCCATCCTGAGCCATTCGGCCTTCGTCGTCGAACCAGTACCAGCTACCGTTTATATGTCTCCAAGAAGAAACAGCAATTGTTCCGTCGGACAAGCCCCAACGCCAAAAACCAGCCCCCTCTTCGGGCGATATCCACCCCTGATGCCAAATAATTTGATTCGAAACCTCAGAAGAGACCTCATTATCCACCTGAGAGTTCTGCTCAACGGCGAAGGCCGATTCGCGCTGAGCATCAACACATGATTCGACAGAAGCAATAACAACGGCAGAAGAAGGGCCCTCATCATGGTTTGCCAAATCAAGAGCGCATGACATCGAGGGAGAGCCCAATAGGAGCCCAAAAGAAATGAGGCCCGAAAAAACCAGCACTCCGAATGACCATTTCTTCATAGTAGCACGGTATCCAATCACGCAGCGACCCCGTCACCTCAGGGCAACGGGGCCTCAATCAAAACTAGCTCAATAATGCGTTAGCCAATTTGTTGGCAGTTCTTGCACTCTCGTAAAGCACCGCGCTTCTGGGCCTCCTGGATAGAGATCTGCGAATAGCCCTTTGCGTCCTTGCCAACGGTACGGCACTTATGCGTATGGTAAACATCGCTTCCGTTCTTATACCAAACTAAACCATAACCTGGAATCCACTTGCCGTCCTCGCCGACATAGTAGGAGCCAACCCAGGCATTCGTAGCCATGGCGCCGGAAGACTGGAGGTAGTAGTCGCCGACCCAGGCGTCGTGGGCCATAGCGCCGGAACCGCTAAAGTAGTACCAGGCGCCGCCGACCTGACGCCAGCCGGTGGCCATCGCACCGGAATCGTCGAACCAGTACCAAACTCCACCAACGTTAGCCCAAGAGTTAGAGGCCATAGCGCCCGAACCTCCGAGCCAATACCACGTGCCGCCATTGCTGAGCCAGCCGGTTGCCATGGCGCCCGAACCGCTCGCATAGTACCAAGAGCCGCCTGCCAAGAACCAGCCAGTGGCCATTGCACCGGAGTCGCCGAACCAGTACCAGGAGCCGCCGAGGCTGCGCCAGCTGTTAGCGACCATGGCGCCCGAGCCGTCGAGGTAGAACCAAGTACCGCCGATGTTGAGCCAGCCAGTGACCATCGCACCGGAGGCATTAGTGTAGTACCAGGTACCCGAATCGTTGATCCAGCCAGTCAGCATGACCCCAGATTCGTTGAAATAGTACCAAGCCCCGCCGAGATTATGCCAACCGGTCAATAGCTCACCGTCGGAGGTCGCATAGGACCACTTTCCGTAGATGGAGTCGTAGAACCAGCCGCCATGCTGCATGCGGCCATCGGCGTTGGCGCCAGGGGTGTTCAGGAAGTAATTCTTGCCGTCAATTTGAACTCGGCCGTATGCCATATCATGGCTTTCGGGATAGAAGTAATACTTGTCCCCACCGATAGACTGCCAGCCCGACACCGCGGTCCCGTCAGCGCCAAAATAGTACCAGACAGCTTCGTATTCGTTATGCCACTGGTTCGTGACCATGGCGCCAGTTTCGGGATCGAAATAGCGAAGGTTGCCGTCCTCGCACCGAACGAGTCCAGTCTTCGGACGACCGTCGGAACACCATTCCGTAATCGGTCCACCGCCTCCGCCACCGCCAGCAATATCAGCAAATGAGGGCGCCGGGGCAACCGTCATGCAGGCAGCAGCAAATGCAACAACTCCCAGCACTGTTAGTCCGTGCCATCTTTCTCGAAGGTTTTTCATACGACATCCTTTTTCCGAGATTTAAGGCTCTCTTAAGTTATTTTTAAACTATCAATTCAGTATTTCAACGGGAAATCGATAAAAGGTGTCTTTGTGACTGCAATTTAAATATGAGTCGCCACACCTCAACCGTTACGCTAAATAGCTTCTAAGGCAAACTTAGCGCATGAGCGAACTGATTAAACGAGTGAACTGAATAATAAAGCAACAAAATAAAAACCTTGGTCATCAATCACATCTAACGCGGGCCGATAACGCCCGCCTCATGTGCTGCGATATAATCAATCTCACTAGATGCCAAATCAGCAAGCCGAAGGAGCTGACGTGCTAACAATTCACTATGGTGATATGGAAAACGTTATCTACAACACGTCCGTTTACTTCGATAACGTATATTCGCCCCAGTGGTTTCAAGACTCCTTTGCCCAAAGGGTCATAAAATCCATCGACAAAGGCACCGTGGTAGGCCCCAATGCAATCGATACCAAGATTCTAGGCATCATTCCTCCCGAGAAACTATCCAGCGGCACCAAAACGCTACTGCTTATGTACTTTATGCCGCAGAATATATATAACGCCTCAAATTGCGGTGATAATTGCGCCTACTGGATTCTGAGGATCGCCGCGCAAAAGGATCTAACAATCAATCTCTACCACATAATGGATTTTGGAAACGGCAAATTCACGGTAACCATTGCAAATACGGGCGATATAGTCCACACAATGTTTGACCTTGTCCCCATAGCTGGAAAATGCCTAAGGGAGAACTCCTGATGCGCGGATCATACAAGGTAATTATTCAAAATAACCGGGTTCAGTTTAAACTGACCATCAATAGAAATCTGACCATCATCCAAGGTAACAGTGCTACAGGCAAGACAACTCTGCTTGATATGGTGGCAGCTCACGAAGAGCTTGGGGCACAAAGCGGCGTAACAGTAAGTTGCAAAGTGCCCTGTAAAACAATATCTGGAAAATATTGGCGTAGAGATCTCCAAGAGATTTCCAGCAGTATTGTTTTTATTGATGAGGGCAATACTTTTGTTCGATCAAGAGAATTTGCCCATGAAGCAAAGCGTAGCTCAAACTACTACGTAATTGTCGCCAGAGAGTCACTGCGCCAACTGCCCTATAGCGTTGATGAAATCTACGGTCTTAAGAACACCAACCGAACCACAACGAAGTATCCCGTTTACTCTCGTGTCTACACCTCTACATATCGTATTTACGGTGATACTGATTTTAGAGGCGAGAGGCCCGAGCTTGTCATTGTCGAGGACACAAATTCGGGCTACGAATTCTTCAGTTTGCTATGCAAAAAGAGCAGCATTAAATGCATCAGCGCGGGAGGCAAATCAAATATTTGCAACTGCATTATGGACGCACCGGAAAACGACATCCTCGTGATTGCCGACGGTGCCGCCTTTGGACCAGAAATTGCGGAAGCAGCTGCTCTATTGCGCCGAAAGAACATCAAGCTATTCCTACCGGAATCGTTTGAATGGCTCGTGTTGAAGTCGGGATTATTCAACAGCAAACACATTAAGGACATGCTGCTTAACCCCGCTGAACATATCGAAAGCTCAAAGTTCTTTAGCTGGGAGAAGTTCTTTACTGCAGAACTCATCGAATGCTCACGAGACACACGTTTTCGATATGACAAGAGCTGCTTGAACGAGGAGTACCTGAACCCCACCGCTCTTGCAGCTCTGGAGGATACTTTGCCGGACCTTGGCATTACTTCGCACTAAAACGAGAAGTACTCACTGTCGGAGGATAGGTTTGGTCCGAGCCACGGGTCGCCATCGAGGAAGAACTCAGGCCAGTGCTGCATGAACAGCGCCTGCTCACGCTTCCAGCGGCGCAGCTTTTCCTCGTTGGCCTCTTCCCTGCCGCGCGAGGTGAACTCGTAGTGGTACAGCTCGGCATAGGGCGTAAAGATGGTGCGGTAACCCGCCTCCCACACGCGCAGGCAAAAGTCTGCGTCGTTAAAACCGACGGTGAATTCCTCGTTGTAGCCGCCGACGCGCTCAAATACGTCGCGTCGCACCATCTGGCAGGCACCCGTCACGGCGCTAAAGTTGCCCGGGCGCACGGCACGGGCAAGATAGCCCTCGCGCTTTGCCGAGAAGTCCTGGTTGGCATGGGCAAGTGCGCCACGCACGCCAACCAAAATGCCGGCATGCTGCACCAGATGATCGGCAAAGTAGAGTTTGGCGCCCACCACGCCCGCATCGGGACGCTGCAGATAGCCCATCATCTCTTCGATAAAGTCCGGGCTTATGACCTCGGTATCGTTGTTCAGCAGCAGCAGGTAGTCACCCTTGGCGTGCTTCACACCAAAATTGATGATCTGAGAGTAATTGAACTCGCCCGGCCAGTACACAACGCGCGCGATGCCCTTGCCTTCGGATGCTGCAGCCACGCGCTCTGGCAGGGTTTCGTAATACGCAAACGTCTCCGGGGCTTCACTGTTGTTCTCCACCAAGACGATCTCGTAATTGGTATACGTGGCCTTCTGGGCGATCGACATCACACAGGCATCGAGCGTCTCAATGTGATCCTTGGTGGGGATCACAATGCTCACCAGCGGCGCAGGCTCCGGCAGCGCATGGCGCATGCGGTAGACAAACGGCGTCTCGGTCTCCTCGACCGTTCCGTGAACGCCCAGCGCGTTAAAGTGGCGCTGCAGCGCAAGACGACCCGCTTCAATGGCATACGGCTTGCTATCGGCAGAGCCATCGGCGGTCGATCCCGGATGCACGCGCCAGTGATACAGCACATGCGCAACGTGCTCAAAGCGCGCGCCGGCTGCAAGGCAGCGAAGCGTCAAGTCGTAGTCCTGGGCGCCCGCAACGTCTTCTGGGGACATACCAATGTGATCGATGAGCGCCTTCTCCACCATCAGGAAATGCGTCACGCAGTTATGGCTATAGAGCAGGTCGACGTTGAGTACGGTCTTAAAGACCGGCTGGCCCCACTCCCCCGTTTTCTGGAACATGTCCTCATCACAGAACAGGACCTGGGGACGCTCGCCCTCGGCCGCCTTGTTCAGTGCGGAAACATACTGGAATAACGCGTCCGGTTCCAGAATGTCATCGTGGTCCAAGAAAGCGATGTAGTCGCCTGTCGCTTGCTCGATACCTGCGTTGGTGTTGACCACAATGCCGCCGTTGCCGGGAAGCTCGATGCGACGGATGCGCTCGTCGTTGGCACCTGCCGCAAGGGTGGCCACCGCGTCCCATTCGGGCGAGGCGTCCATAAGCAGCAATTCCCAGTTGTCATAGCTCTGGGCTTGCACCGATTCCAGCAGCTCGCGCAGGTAGACCCGATCAGTCTTGTAGCACGGCACCACAATGCTCACGAGCGGTCTATAGGCAAAGGCCGCCGAAGCGACACGCTGGCACGCCAAATCGCCCGGCTTTGCGCGATGCTGCTCAAACCAACGTCGATAAGCTGCGTCGTCTGCACGCGCGTCCTTCATACGGTTCCAGCTGTCGTCGACCATGCCGTTGTACAGGCGACCATCCATGGCGCAAAACCCGCTTTGGATCCGCTCTGTGGGATCGCTCACGATCGCGACAAAATCTCGTATATCCTGAGGCATCTCAACACTCAGATACGATTTATTGATGCGGCATCCGTTCTGCTGCGGAACATCGACCTGCGATTCAAACACATGCACGGTAACATCGATGGCATTCATATGCGTATCGAAGATCTGGAGCTCAGGCGCGCACTGGGGGTCTCCCGCCCAGGTAACCTCATAGCGCCACACCGCGCCGACGTCTGCCGGCAAATAGCGAATGGCATCGATCTCGTAGCGGCCGCAGTGTTCGCCACGCTGCGCATCGCGGATAAGCGCGCACAGCGCAGGCTTTGCTTTGTAGTTAATCTTGGATTCCAATTTGGCCACGCGGCTATCGAGACGAATAGAGCCCAACCTTTGGCCACCGGATGCAAAAACGGCATCCATCGACGAGCCATCCAAAAACGGAAGCACCAAAACGGCGAGCTCGCGCTCGTAATCGGAAACAGAAGGGCATAGCGCCAGCACACGGCCATGATCGACCGGGAGCACCAGTGACGGCAAACAAGAACCGCTCGTAGTCGCATGGGCAAAAGTCTGGGAATCCTCCTGCTCAATAAGCCCCGCGATATCCTGACCGACAAAACGAAGCAGCACAAACAGACGGCCCTGACTGCGGCAAAGTGACAAACGCTTGATACTCATCTACACTTCTCGCTTTCCCAGGGCGTTCGCTGCCATGCGTTTGCAGGCGCCCAAGCGCCCAAACCTCAAGACGTCGTAATCGAACATGAGCTTTTTGCACTCACGGGCATTGGGGGCCTTGCTGGTAAGCGCTGCACGCACCATAGCAGCAACAGAAGAAGCGCATTGTGCGAGCGAAGCATCACTGCCCACAGCAGAACCGTTAAGCGCCGCAGCAACGGCGGCAAACACCTTGCCGCAGTCCGAACCAAGCAACCTGAGCGCATCGTACAGCACCAGATCACATAGGAAGTACGCCAGGTCATCGGCATGATGAGCATCGAGACCGTCGCGCTGCCAGTCAGCCAGCACCGCGGAGTAAATCTTCACGTGCTCCAGCAGACGCGTCTCGTCGTCGTAGCGCATGGTGTCCATGAGCGAACCTTTGCGTGCCACGCGATACTCGTACAGCTTGTTCGAGATAAGCGCGGTCTTGCGCGAGCGACCGTACACGGCAAAATCGAAGACCTGGTCCTCGCCATACTTAACGGTTTCATCGAACACGATCCCGTTGCCCAGCAAAAAAGCGCGCTTGCAAGCGGTGCGCCATGCAAAGGGGCGAGACGCCTCCTTAAACAGCAGGTCGGAGCTATAGCCCTCAAACGAAACGTCGCGTGGGCTCAGCACATAGTTAAGCCACGGATACCCTGCCTCCAGCGGATACGGGTTCGCGCCAAAGGTCAAAACGTCGCAATCCTCACGCTCAAAGGCATCGACGATTACACGGCACGCATCGGACGTAAATCGGTCGTCGGAATCCAAAAACGCAACGATAGGCGCCGTGGACGCGGCGATGCCTGCATTACGCGCACTCGACAGGCCGCCGTTCTCCTTATCGACCAGCGTAAAGCGCGCGTCCTTTTCGCAATAGGCAGCCGCAATATCGCGCGAGCCGTCCGGCGAGCCATCGTTGACCAGCACGCCTTCCCAATCGGGCATGTCCTGCGCAAGCAGGGAGTCCAGGCACCAGGCCAGGCACTCCTCCACTTTATAGATGGGAACGACAACGGAAATCTTGGGGGTAGCCATAGTCACTCGCTCCTACTGTGCGGCCGGAACGTCATCGGGGTGCGGGTTGTCGCCGTAGGTGCACTGATACGTCAGCACACGCCAGACCAGCGGCAGGCCGCCAATCTTAAAGTAATGCTTAAACGTATTGAGCTTGCCCGGCTTCTTAAAGTCAAAGCGCGAATCGATATAGGCGCGGGGCGACTTGACCATCAGGCGCAAGTCGGTCTCGCCACGCGGATCAAACAGCGACAGATCAAAGCGACCGGCATCCCAGTCGGCCTTGAGCTCGGACGAGGCTTTCTTCCAAAACTGCTCGCGCAGTTCATCGACCAGGCGCTCATCGTTCCAACGGTACGTATCGACCTTCATGCGCATTAAAATACCCTGAAGCTGAGCCTTAAGCTCGGGGCGTTCATCCAAAAAGCGCTGCATCTCGGCGTATTCGTCGCACACGCAAAATACCTTGTTGGGCGAATTAACGGAGCTCTTCTCGTTGTCTTGGCGATAGCACAAAATGGGGTCCGCGATAAACGCAGCACGCTCGGCGCATGCCCAGACCTTAAAGTTAAAACCCGCATCCTGATACGAGGCACCCGGCGTGGGAAGGAAGCGAATCTGATTGTCGTTGAGGAACGCGCGCCGATAGATAGCCGACCAAATGGAAGGTTTGCGGTAGAAGATGCCCGGGCGATCGACGGGGCGATACGCGGCGCCCGTCATATGCTCGTCGATAATCCCAAACAGCTCACGTCGCTCGCTGGGCGTGGACCAATACAGATAAAAGTCGCCCTTTACCGCATCGGCATGCTCAGCATCGGCCTTGGCGACCAGCTTTTGAAGCGAATCCTCAAACATAAAGTCGTCGGACTCAAGGATGCCCACGTACTCACCGCGCGCCATCTCCAGGCCACGGTTCATCGAGTCGCCGTAGCCGCTGTTGGCCTTGTCGATCATCTTTACACGGGGGTCGTGCTCCATGTACTCGCGGATGATATCCGGCGAGCTATCGGTGGAGCCGTCGTTGATGCAGATGATCTCGATGTCATTGAGCGTCTGCGCCACGGCGGAATCGAGGCACACGCGCAGATAGCGCTCGACATTGCAAATGGGGACAAGCAGCGAAACTTTAGGGGTATCAGAGTTCTGCAAGAGAACCTCCCGTTGAATAGCGTGTAACAGGGTTTTTTTAGCAGCCGAGTTGCGGCGGGCGGCAGCGCTTGGAATTATAGAAAGTGCTCCAGGCAGGCTTTGAGACCGCGAGTCGAAAGATAGAACAGCGTGGCGTCTGCCATCGAAACGCCCGAGGTCGCCGCAACGAGCTTGTGGGCAACACGGCGAACGGCACCCTTAGCAGGCATATCCGCCCACTCCGTTCCCAAAAACGTCGTGAGGTCCATGTTGACGCGAGCCGCCACGCGATGGAAGTCATCGGCATCCAAGCGCGCCAGATCGAACACAATTAGGTCCAAAAACCAAGTTATCAGCTCGCCGGGACACAGGTCCAAAAGACCATAGGCCGCCCAGTCTTCCAAGACCTCCTCGAGCATCTTCATGTGGGCGTCAAGCTTTTTGGCGCGCGCCTCGGCACTGTTGAACTCGTGCGTCGCCGATTCGCTCTCCATCACGTAGTGGTAGAACTTGTCAGGCATGACGACGGTCCTGCGGGCAAGCGCATAAGCCGCAAATTGGAAGACGACGTCCTCGCCCAAAGCCAAACCGGGGGCGAAGCGTATGCCTTCGCGATTGAGCAGCTCGCGCGAAAAGGCTGCACGGCAGGCATAGGGCTGCGCATTCGAATGGAACAGCAGTTGGGGATCACGGGCGCCGAAGGTACCAGCTTTGGGGCTCATGAGTTGCTGGACGCGTTTGGGGGCAGCATCGGCAGGTTCACAGACGCCGCCAAAAACGGCGGCCTCGGCATCTGCAGACTTCATGGCATGCAGCACGCGCTCGATCGTCTGGGCATCGATGTAATCGTCGGCGTCCACAAAAAAGACGGTCTCGCCCTCGGCGGCATCGATTCCGACATTTCGAGCACACGAGACGCCCGCGTTTTCCTGATCAATCACCAGTACGCGATCATCGGCCTGCGCAATCTGGCGCAACACGTTCAACGAATCATCAGTCGAACCGTCGTTGACGCAGACAACCTGAATCGAGCGCTCGGACTGGGCCAACAGCGAATCGAGGCATCGCTGAATGGAGCGCGCAGAGTTGTAAACGGGGACGACAATGGTAGCTTTAGGACACGAGGCCTCTCCCATGCCGACCTACCCCCTCAGCGATTCGATGAGGAAGGCGGCGACCACGCCTGGGCCTCCAACCGAGGCGTAATACTTGGCGCGCCCCAAGGCACCATCCGTCGCAAAACTCGGATGCTCGTCAACCCAGCCCTCAGGATCTTTGAGGATGGCAGCGAGATTTGCGCGCTTCCACGGCTTGAGGTCGTCAAGCGAAAACTCCCCCGCGTCCAAGGCCGCTTGGAACTCCTTGGCCATCTGAACCAGGAACTCCTTATAGAACTTAGGCGCCAGGCGCACGTAGTTCCACATGTACGAATCGTACTTAATGAGCTGATTGAACTTGAGCATGCGCGCGACATCGCCGCTTACGTGGTCGCGGGCATAATTCTCTCGAATCCAACGCTCAATCTCGGCATACTCGGTATTGACGCAAAAGACCTTAGCCGAAGAATTGACCGAGGAATTCTCGTTGTCCTGTCGATACGACAAAACGGCATCATGCAGGTAAACAGCCTTATTGGCGCACGCGATCACCTTAAAGGCAAATGACGTGTCCTGAAAGGATGCCCCCGGAGTCGGCAGGAACTTAATGCCGTTGCGCTCAAGAAAATCGCGACGGTACACGGCCGACCAAATCGACGGCTTTTGTTTAAAGAACTGCGTTGTATCGCTCGGGTGCACTGGCTTGCCGCAATCCTGAGGTCTAAACATCTCGTGCAGCGAGCGGCGCTCCTCGGGCTTAGACCAGTAGAAATCAAAATTCGCCTTCGCAAAGTCGGCATTATTGCTATCGGCGGCCGAGACAAGCTTTTCGAGTGCGTCGGGCGCCATAAAGTCATCGGACTCCAAGATGCCAACGTACTTGCCACGCGCCATCTCCAGACCGTGGTTCATCGAGTCGCCGTAGCCGCTGTTGGCCTTGTCGATCATCTTGACGCGCCCATCGCGCTCCATATACTCGCGGATAATCGCCGGCGAGTTGTCGGTCGACCCATCGTTAATGCAGATGGTCTCAATATCCTTGAGCGTCTGCGCCAGGGCGGAATCGAGGCACTCGCGCAGGTAGCGCTGAACATTGTAAATGGGAATAAGCAGCGACAGAACAGGGCTGCCAGAGGCGTTAGTAGACAAATGTGCTCCTTAGGAAATACCTGTCGTTTCATGGTATCAAAGGGCCAGCGCGCCAGCGGGCGTTTATATAATCTATGGAGCTCGCAGAGGCAAACCGATAAGAAAGGACGTCATGCAGCCCAAAGCCGCACGCAACATACCCATCGAAGCACTGCGTTTGGTCGCGGTCGCCGGCATCGCGGTGTTCCACACCTTTCAGTGGACCTTCCAAGCCGTCTGCGTCGGCGCCGTGGAATATGCCCCACTTGCGATGTCCCCCTATTCCGGCGTGCTCGGTTTTATTAACCTGCTTGGCTGCTGGGCCAACGAGGTCTTCTTTATGATCTCGGGCTATTTTCTCATCGCCTCGGCCGCGAGTGCTTGGGACGGTGGGGCAACGTGGAAGTCGCAAATGCAACGGACGGCGCAGCGCCTTGGCAAGGTCATTATGCCCACTGCGTTTTATTGCCTCGTGGCGCTCGCGTGGTCCACGGTCGTCTCACCCATTCCCGATGTTACCCTCAATACGCACTACTGGTACACGTTAGGCCTTGAGTTTATCTGGGTCTATGCCGCCACGGTCTTCATGGCGCCATGGTTTGGACTGGCTAAGAGTCGACTCCCCCAGAAAACCTACAAGACGACGGTCATCGCCGTTGGCATCCTCGCATTTGTTGTTAACGGGTATTTAGCCGCTATGAGTGCGACAAGCGCCGGCGAGTTTTCTTGGCTCCAAAAGCTCATGAGCGCTACCACGTACGTAGTCGCGTTTTTGATCGGCGGACTGCTCCGCGACGTTACCGATGTCATGGATTCGGACAGGGTGGGCGCCTTGGGCATGCGCTCGCTCGTAACGGTTTTGGCGCTCACCATCATCCTGGAAGGAGCACTCTCCTTCACCGACAACCTCACAGCGATGGCAGTCCTCTCCTACAAATCGACCTCGCTGATCTCGTTTGCCCTCGCTGCCGCCTCCCTGCTCTTTGCGGCAACCCGACGCAGTGCCCCAGGCAATCCGCGGACTGCGGGTGTCATCGTCACCTTATCGACCGCCACGCTCGGTTTCTATGTGATGCAGTCGCTCACCAGTAGCCTGTGGCGTCCCGTCTTCAATACGTTGCTCGCAAACATACTGGTCAGCCAAAACAGCCCGGCAGCTATATGTATCGTCACGGGTACCGTCATTAGCATCGTCTTTGCCTTAGCGCTCCTCATCATCGATGCAGCCAGAAGCCTTATCGCTCGCAAGCTCAAGCGGCAATAGACACGCTGCCGTCAGACGCCAAAGCCGCTACAGCCGTGGCAGGTTCCTGCGTTTTATTCAAAGCTTGCCGCCAAGGTGCGCCGAGCCTTTACAATAGGACAGTCCCAAGGACGTATTCGATAGCTTCCGTGCAGCGCATGCGCGCCGCGCGTGAAAGGATATATTGCCCCATGACTTCAACCCTCCCCGCCCCCATCGATAAGCTCGCCATCGTCGTCGTTACGTACAAACGCCAGGAACTCCTGGCCAATTTGTTCGACTCCATGACCGAGCTCACGGCAACGCCCTGGCGCATCGTGATTGTCGATAACGAGAATTCGCGCGAGACCGAGGCCATGTGCACCGCATTCAACGAGCGCCTGGCCAACCTGTGGGGCATCGACACCGAGCAGCCCGACGCGCAGGGCGGCACCGACCGTGTCATCTACGCCCCGCAGCTCGAAAACGGCGGCGGTGCGGGCGGCTTCTCCGCCGGCACTAAATGCGCCTACGACTTGGGGGCCCAGTGGTTCTGGGTCATGGACGACGACGTGCTCGTCATCCCCGAAGGCATCGAGCGCTTGGCCAAGTGGACCGACCGCTACGACGTCATCCAGGGTTCGCGCCTGGACTTTGACGGCGGCGCTTTCTTTTGGCAGTACCAACTCATCCTTTCACTCGGCATTCCCAACCCTGTCGCCAAGTGGGACCTGGGACCCGAGGGCTACCGCGCCATGAACCAGCTGTGCTTTGAGGGCGGCATGTTCTCGCGCCGCGTGGTCGACAAGATCGGCCTGCCCGATGCGCGATTCTTCATCTACGGCGACGATGCCTGCTACGGCTATGTAGCCAGCCAGCACTTCCCCGCCGCCGTTGTTGCCGACGTTGTACTCAAGCGCGCCCGCGCCGTCTCTAATTGGGACATTGCCGGCAAGCGCCAGCTCAACTCTACGAGCGACACCAACCGCTACTACATCATGCGCAACCGCGGCTTCCTCGCTCGCTATATGCAGATCTACGGTGACTACCACCCCATGCTGTTCCGCCTGGGCAATGCCGCGACCTTCTGCAAGGAATTCATTCGCCTGGCTGCGGTCGATAAGTGCTTTAAGACCGGCATTCCGGCGCTGCGCCGCGGCATGAAGGACGCCCGCAAGATCATCAAGGATCCCAACTGGAAGCCCATGCCGCCCATGAAGGACACCGAGTAACGGAAGCCGGAAACACCTCAGCTCTTAAAGCCGCTGGTACACCGTAGCCACATGCTGTCCATCAAACCCAAACCCCCAGCGCATGCGGCCAACGCCGGGGCGTGGTACACGAATTTCGTCGATGCCGTCGCGCTCTATGTCGAGTAGCGACTGCACGGCCAGCAATTCCAACCCCAGCGCATCCACATCGGGGTCATACATCATATTGATCGTTATAAGCGGGCGCTCGTCCAGCATGCCGATCGTGTCAGCTACGTCGAACACAGCGCCCGTAGGAAAAACCTGGATGTCCCAGCGACCCGCGCCACACTTTCGCCTCGAAGCAGGATTGGCATAGCCCGGCAAGCCAAAGCAGAGCCCCTGCAAGAGCAGATGATATGGCAGCGGCTTATCTGGGTCGGTCTCACCGATACCCGCATCCCCCAGGATGCGGCTTAGCGCCCGCCTCACGGTATCCTCGTTCCCACGGCACAGCCCGTCGCGAAACGCATCGACATCTCGAGTGTCTTCGGCAGCGTACTCAAACCACTCAACAATCACTAGACGCAAGGCCTGGCGAAGCTCTTTATTGGGCAATCGCAAAGCACGGAGGCGATCGCCACGCTCTGGCTCCTCAGTCATATCCGTCGTGAGAAAACCAGACAGATACAGCGCTGTCCACATGCCATCGTCAGGCGAGACATCTGGCTCTGCAGCGCCCAAACAAAGCGGGACCTCAGCGCACCCATGGGCCTCGAGCAAATCAAACAAGACCGAAAGGCGGTCGAGATTCCACCCGGCAACTACCCTACTCAGGCAATCCGCATACCCATACAGATCGGCGCGCACAGGCGCCGTGCAGCCTCGGTCCAGAAAACCGATCACACGCGCTGGACTCGAGCAATAGGCCCTGCCAAACCGATACCCCTCGAGCCATTCACGCGCATCATCCAGGTATTCCTCGCGCCCAGCATGATTCAAAAGAGCCTCGACCTCGGCATCCGAAAAACCGAAACATCGGTCACACCACTCCGACAGCGGCGTCGTCAGACAATACGAGCAGCCGCGCGAAGAAAGCGCCGCTTCGGCAGGACCGGGACGCTCCCCCATCAGACACGTCAGCCGCAACGAATCGCGCGCAGTGGCAATGGCGTCAAACAGCACACGGTCAAGTAGTTCTGCCGGATCGGCACCGGAAGCGCCCCTCGCGCTTGCACGGCCCAACCATGCCGCATCGTACCCATCAACGAGCAATACAACTTGCTCATCGCAGGCAATCTCCAGCAGCTCTATGAGCACACCGAGCACCGAGTCAACCTCGTCCGCGCTCGCCACGCCACGCGCGACACGTTCGATGTGACGCACCTTATCTCGAGCTAAATCCGGAGCCTCCAAGAGCGCCAGCAGGCGGGCGCACTCGCCCGAAAGAGCATCGCGCAGGACGTCGGCAACAGCGGCGCCACGCCTCGCAGCGCCAGAAAAGTCCAGCGATATCACCGGATAGCAAGCGTACTCATCCCGATAACGCCCGCCGTCCGCATCCCAAATCTGAGCATCGGCAAACGAGCTCCGACCGGTGCGACCGACCGCGGGACGCTCCAGAAAAGCCCTGAGCATCGACAAGTTCATGCTCTTGCCAAAACCCTCGGGTCGACAGCACACCACAACGGACGCGTCGCAGTCCAACACATCGGCAATAAACATGGTCTTATCGATCAGCATGCAACGACCAATGGCATCGGCAAAATCATGTACACCGACCGGCATAACCGCATCATCGACATGGTTGACAAGCCGTACGCCAAAAGTATCGGCACTGTTGCAATACTCCTGTTCAGACACTGTAACTTCTCCCTAAAACGTAGCACGAGGCCCATTGTAGCGAGCAGTTCAAGCACAACGCTGCATCCGCGCAAAGGCATCGGGCAACGGTAGGAACAAAGGCCTTGAGGGGGCATAACAAATCGTTGTGCAACAAAAATGGGGCCCGATGCAACTGCACCGGCCCCCATTGCGAATCTTTAGCTGTCGGGCAACCGAAAGGGACTTCTCCTCGGAGTCGTTCTGCCCAGCAGCCTTCTTTTGCTGATCGAGCTTATGCTTACCACTTACGATAGACGTAGCGCCCAGTGTGGCCAAGCTTGCACTGGCAAGGCTCGCCATCACGATCAAGTCGCCCGTCTTGGGCATATTGCCGCCAGATGACTTGGTAGTTGTAGTCGTCGTGGTAGTAGTGGTCACCGTTTTGGAGCCATTTTGCTCTTGGCTCTGGTTGTCGACACCGCTCTTGTCGTCGTCTTCGGACTGTTTCTTTTCGTCCTCGCCCTGCTGCTTTTCGCCCTCGGTCTTGCTCTTGTCCTTCTCCTCAGATTCAGACTTCTTATCCTTGTCCTTCTCCTCAGAGCTAGAACCCTTATCGGATTCAACCTTCTCGGATGCCTCGTCCTTGGAGTCGCCCTTTGCAGCCTCAGCCTTTTCCGTGGAAACCTGATCAGAGTTGTCCTTGTTCTGGGCCGAGCCGTTATTGACGCCAGCCATCAGCGAAGAACCAAGCGTAGAACCAAGCTGCTCGGAGAAAGAAGGCTTCTTGTCCGGCGAAGCAACGGGAGCGTCCGGCGCCTTATTCGAGTCGTCCTTGGAAGCATCGGAATCAGGGGTTGCGTCAGAGCCGGAGCCGTTGTTAGAGCCGGTGTCAACGGACGAATCGCTCGAGCCGGTAGATGAGTTAGAGGTGTCAGCGCCGGTCGAACCAGAAGCGTCGCTGTCCGTATTGCCGGCAGAGCTTGAAGGCGAATCGCCCGCAGCAGAGCCGTTCGAATCGGAGACGTTCGAGGTAGAGCCGTCGTTGGTAGTGCCACCAGCAGAGCCATTACCGTCAGCATCGGTCGAGGGCGCATCCATCCTGTCATCGTTAGCATCGTCACTCGAGTCGTCATTCGAATCAGGTGTCGACGAGGGCGCCGGCGTAGGCTCGGGCTGCACGGGCGTCGCAGCGGCAGCCTCATCCTCGGCGATAAAAACCAAGCAGTCCTTCAGCTCATTCTTATAACGATTCTTCCAGCCCTCATGATACTGGGGCTGACTCGAAAACTTAGTGGCGACATTGTTGACCACACTATTGGAGAGCGCCGTCACAAACTCGCGGTCGGACATATCGTTGGAAAGATTCGCCCAGCGGAAAAAGTCCCTGCAGCCACCAGTGCCGCACATGTTGGTAATGCTCCACACCATGCCCTTGACGCAATCGGCGCGGCCCGAAATATCAATACCCAGGCCGCTCTTGAGCCACGCCTCGGTCACCGCATAGTACGAGTTGTACGCATACGCATCCTGCAGAGCCGAAAACTCAGCAGGATCGGTGTTATAAGCACCCTGGAAGGCCTCCTGTGCAATACGGCCCAGCTCGGTAAGCTGGCCGTTCTCGTACATGGCATTGCTCGCGTTGGAAATCTCGCTGCCGCGATCAATCGCATCCTTGAGTATGCCGTACTTGGCAGAATCGTAGTTGTAAACCTGCTTCATAAACGGAATGAGCGACCAACGACGGTCGAACTGGTAATAGCCCAGCGCGTTGTAGCCGTCACCATACGAAAAGCCCTGGTTATAGTTGCCATGGCTCTCATATTTGGTGAAGTACTTCATCTCGGGAGTCACGTTGACAAACGAGACACCCTGAACCGACCTCAACACGTCCGAGAAGGACTGTTGGGTGTAAAGGCCCTTATCGATATCGGTGGCATCCGAGGCAACGCCCGGCGTGGGCTCCTCAGCAGCGGCGGGTGCCGGCGCGGAAACGGCGCCAAACGAAAGCGCCAGCGTCAGGCCCGCGACAATAGCAGAATGCTTGGGCTGCATAAGATCCTCCCTGCAATTGGTGTAGTTAAAGTTCAGTTTGCAAAGATAAAAGTAAGTATTGCAGCTCGCCCGTTGTTACACAACAACCCCTCGGTAAACGGCAACAACCCTCCGCGAAATCTTAAGGAATTAAACAAACTGGTCGTCGGGCGCCATCAGAAGCTCGCCGTATCGCTCCATCAGCCCGTCCCTCAACTGACAGAAAGCGGGGATATAGACGTTCAAGATGCGCTGAATCAAATCTTGAGCGAGCTTGTTGTCGTAGATATGGACGTTCGTATTGCGGTCTCTGAGCATGTCTAGCCAGGCCGCCTCATCAATAAAGTCGTAGAATCGGTACGACTCCTTCAAGATGGCACGAGGAGACCCCGACGCGGCAAGCGTGGCGCCCTCATACTCGAGCAGACGCTTAAGGAGCTTCCAGCTCAGTTCAAATTGAAGATTGAACTTATTAATCAATCCACTCTGAACAAAATCATTGTTGAGATCCTGATTGGGCGCATCCTCAAGATTCGCCAAGGCGCTAACAAAGTTCTCATATTTTTTCATACAGAATCACACCATCCCTGGCAATCTCATCGAGCAATTGCTGCGATAGGGACTCGTCGAGATTGACGACATCTACATCTAAAAGAGTATCAAGATGTTCCTCGATCAAATATGAGAAACGGCCGAAATCCCGGCAACCTGCTACGGCGATGTCAATATCGCTCTTGGGCAAGTTGTCGCCTCGAGCACGAGAACCAAACAACACGACCTTCTCGGCGTCACATTCCCGAGCAAAAACTTCGATTTGCTTGTACACCTTGTCGAGAGATGCCATTTGCACCCCTACAGCTTGATGTCAAAGTTGATCTCGGGGACGGCGGCCAGGTCGGCCAACGTCACGCCGTCGACGTACTTTTCGATCACGTCATCCAGACCGCGCCAGAACTTGACGGTCGAGCACAAATCGCTACGGGTGCAGCTGTTGTCGATGCCATCGCACGCCACCGGAGCCGTGCTGCCCTCGACGGCACGCAGGATGTCGCCGGCACGCACCTCGGCCGGGTCCTTGGCCATCATGTAGCCGCCGCCCTTGCCGCGCACGCTCTTAAGCAGGCCCGCCTTCATAAGCGGACGAACCAGCTGCTCCAGATACTTTTGCGAGATATGCTCGCGGTCGGCAACCTCGCGCAAGGCAATCTTGCCCTCGGCGTCGCCCAGCGCCGCGATATAGATCATTAACCGGAGGGCATAGCGGCCCTTGGAAGAAATGAGCATACCTACCCTCCCATCGCATCTGGGACAACATAACCAGGTTTGTTTGTCCCAAATTTAAAGTAAGTGGGACAAACACAACAGGTTATTTTGTCCCAGAATTTGAAAAGTCGAGTGGATTAGTCGGGTTTTCCCTTGACTAACGCCGAACCCATAGTAACTTTATTCCGAGAAGATTCCTAGGGTTTAGTACACCTATGAGTACACCATATACAGAGAGGGACAGCATGAGCGCAAAACCGCTGCTTTCCATCGAAGGTCTGACCGCCTCCGTGGACGAGAAGACCATCCTCCACAACGTCAACCTCAACGTCGCCGCCGGCGAGACCCACGTGTTGATGGGTCCCAACGGCGCCGGCAAGTCCACCCTCGGCCACCTGGTCATGGGCGACCCCGTTTACACGGTCAACGACGGCCGCATCGTCTTTGACGGCCAGGACATCACCGAGCTCACCACCGACAAGCGCTCGCGCGCCGGCCTGTTCCTGAGCTTCCAGGCCCCGGTCGAGATTCCGGGCGTGCCGCTGTCGAGCTTTTTGCGCGCCAGCATCGCCGGCCGCCCCGGCCTGGAGATGAAGGGCAAGGAGTTCCGCCGTCGCGTCAAGGAACTCGCGGCCGAGCTCAACATGGATACCGCCTACCTCAACCGTGAGCTGGGCGTGGGCTTCTCGGGCGGCGAGAAGAAGAAGGTCGAGATGCTCCAGCTTTTGCTGCTGCAGCCCAAGCTCGCCATCCTGGACGAGACTGACTCCGGCCTGGACGTCGACGCCCTTTCCACCGTCAGTCATGGCATGGACGCCTACCGCAAGAGCTGCGACGGCTCCATGCTCATCATCACGCACAACACGCGCATCCTGGAGCACCTGGATGTCGACCGCGTCCACGTTATGGTCAAGGGCCACATCGTGCGCGAGGACGACACCTCGCTGATCCCCTGGATCGACAAGAACGGCTTTGAGACCTTCGAGCGCGAGGCCGCCGAGCAGCGCGCCCAGGCCGAGGCCGCCGCTGCCGAGCAGCAGGCGTAAAGGGGCGACGCAATGACCAAGAACCGCACCGAGGTCGCGGACATCGACCGCAGCCTCTACGACTTCACCTTTGGCGAGGAAGGATTTGAACGCCTCGACGCCGGCATCACGCCCGACATCGTGCGCGAGATCAGCGCCAAGAAGGACGAGCCGCAGTGGATGCTCGACCTGCGCTTAAAGTCCCTCGAGATCTTTAATCGTTTTCCCGACCCGACGTGGGGCCCCTCCATCGAGGGCCTGGACATGGATAACATCGTCACCTATGTCAAGCCCAACACCGACCAAAAGCACGACTGGGAGTCGGTGCCCGACGACATCAAGAACACCTTTGAGCGCCTGGGCATCCCCGAGGCCGAGCGCAGCTACCTGGCAGGCGTCGGCGCGCAGTACGACTCCGAGCTGGTCTACCACAACATGCAGGACACGGCGTCCAAGATGGGCATCGTCTACTCCGGTATTGAGGAAGCCCTGCATGACCCGCAGTGGGAGCCGCTCATCCACGAGAAGTTTATGACGCTCATCCCGCCCACCGACCACAAGTTTGCGGCCCTGCACGGCGCCGTGTGGTCGGGCGGCTCGTTTGTCTACGTGCCCAAGGGCACCAAGTTGGACTTCCCGCTGCAGAGCTACTTCCGCCTTAACGCCAAGGGCGCCGGCCAGTTTGAGCACACGCTCATCATCGTCGAGGACGATGCCGACCTGCACTTCATTGAGGGTTGCTCCGCGCCCAAGTACAACGTGGCCAACCTCCACGCCGGCGCCGTCGAGCTCTTTGTGGGCAAGCGTGCGCACCTGCGCTACTCGACCATCGAGAACTGGTCCAAGAACATGTACAACCTCAACACCAAGCGTGCGCGCGTGGACGAGGACGGCGACATCGAGTGGATCAGCGGCTCCTTCGGCAGCCACGTGGGCTACCTCTACCCCATGAGCGTGCTCAACGGCCGCCGCGCCCGCTCGAGCTTTACCGGCATCACCTTTGCCGGCGCCGGTCAAAACCTCGACACCGGCTGCAAGGTCGTGCTCAACGCGCCCGAGACCTCGGCAACTGTCGAGACCAAGGGCATCTCCAAGAGCGGCGGCATCCAGACGTTCCGCAGCTCTATCGTGGCGACACCCAAGGCTGAGGGCTCCAAGGCAACCGTGAGCTGCCAGTCGCTGATGCTCGACGACCAAAGCCGCTCCGACACTATTCCGGCCATGGACATCCGCGCCAAGAACGTCGACATCGGCCACGAGGCCACCATCGGCCGCATCGGCGACGATAAGGTGTTCTACCTGATGAGCCGCGGTATCTCGGAGGAAGAAGCCCGTACCATGATCGTCAACGGCTTTGCCAACCCGGTCTCCAAGGAGCTGCCGCTGGAGTACGCCGTCGAGATGAACAACCTGATCAAGCTCGAGATGGAAGGAGCGATCGGATAATGAATCAGACCACGAACACCGCTGCTACCACCCTTGAGCAGGTCAATGCGATGCCGGCTGCCACATGGGGCTGGCTGAAGATGAACCAGACCAAGCTCGAGCTCTCTGACGAGCTTGCCGCCGCTCCCGCCGAGACCGTTAAGGTTGAGGGCTTGGACGAGCAGTTTGCTGGCGTGGCAGACGCGTTCGACGCCGCCATGGACGCCATCGCCGAGCGCTTCCCCGAGCGCCGCGCCTCCGCGCCCGGCGATGCCGCCGACCGCGCCCGCATCACGCCCGAGACCGAGCTCGACGTGCCCGCCACCTCCGTCTACCAGGCCGGTGCCATTAAGCTGGAGGAGGAGCTCTCCCCCGCTGAGGCCTTCGAGACTGGCATGGGCGAGGCTGCCTACACCTACCTGGCCGACCACGCCACCAAGCGCGTCGTCATCGATGTGCCCGCATACAAGCACGCCACGGTTACCGTACGTGTGAGCGGTGTCGATGCCGCCGCGGCCATCGCCGCCATCGACGTCGTCGCCCGTCCCCAGTCGACGCTCGATCTGCTTATTGCCCTGGACTCCCCCGTTGCCGGCGAGGGCGTCGTGGGATCCGTGCTGCGCGTGTGCGCCCACGAGTACGCCACCGTCAACGTGGCCTGCACGCAGACGCTCGACGATAGCTGGATCGCACTCGACGACACCGGCCTGTTCCTGGACGAGGGCGCGCGCGTCAACGTGCAGCACACCGTCCTGGGCGCTGGCGCCAGCGCCACCGGCCTTGCCGGCGACCTGCTAGGCGATACCGCCAAGGTCACCATCGATACTGACTACCTGGGCGCCCGAGAGCAGGTGCGCGACTTTAACTACGAGCTGCGCCACCGCGGTCGCAAGACCGGGTGCGAGATCGACGCCAACGGCGTGCTGACCGGCACGTCCAAGAAGGTCTACCGTGGCACCATCGACCTCGTACACGGCTGCAAGGGTGCAACCGGCACCGAGCGCGAGACGGTGCTTTTGGCCAACAAGGGCGTCGACAACAAGACCATTCCCGTCATTCTTTGCGACGAGGACGACGTCGCCGGCAACCACGGCGCCACCATCGGTCACGTCCGCGACGAGCAGCTTTTCTACCTCGCCTGCCGCGGCCTTGACCAAAACGCCGCCGAGGACCTGTTCATCCGCGCCAAACTGGAGGACGCCGCGCTTTCCGCCACCGACGAGCGCACCCGCGCCTCCGTCGTCCGCCTGGGCAACAACCTGATCGACAACTTTGAAGAGGAGCTCGCATGATCGACACCGAGCACGTTAAATGCGACACCTGTACTGCCCCCGAGCCCATGGAGCTCGACGCCAGCGACGAGGCTTCGCGCGGCTGGCCTACCGTCGACATCGAGACCAATCCCTACAAGGCACAGTTCCCGCTGTTCCAGCAGCACCCCGAGATCGCCTTCCTCGATAGCGCCGCCACCGCGCAGCGCCCTGCCTGTGTGCTCGACGCCGAACGCGACTTCTACCAGCGCATGAACGCCAACCCGCTGCGCGGCCTGTACTCGCTGTCCGTCGAGGCCACCGAGGCCATCGCGAAGGTGCGCCAGCAGATCGCCGACCTCATCGGCGCTCCCCAGGCCAACGAGGTCGTCTTCACCCGCAACACGAGCGAGTCGCTCAACCTGGTCGCCAAGAGCTTTGCACCCACGGTGCTCGAGCCCGGTGACGAGGTCGTCATCACCATCATGGAGCACCACTCCAACCTGATTCCGTGGCAGCAGGTCTGCCGCGAGACCGGCGCCAAGCTCGTCTACCTCTACCCCACCAAGACCGGTCAACTCACCACCGAGGAGGTTCTGTCCAAGGTGGGCCCCAAGACCAAGATCCTGGCCGTGGGTCAGGTTTCTAACGTGCTGGGCGTCGAGAACCCGGTCAAGAACCTCGGCAAGCTCGTGCACAAGTACGGCGGCTATCTGGTCGTCGACGGCGCACAGTCGCTGCCGCACATGCCGGTCGATGTGGCCGACCTGGGAGCCGACTTCTTTGCCTTTAGCGCACACAAGGCCATGGGCCCCATGGGCATCGGCGTGCTGTGGGGCAAGATGGACCTGCTGAACGCCATGCCGCCCATGCTCACCGGTGGCGAGATGATCGACTCTGTCACCGAGCAGGACGCCGTCTGGGCGCCCGTCCCCGAGAAGTTCGAGGCCGGCACGCAGGACGCCGCCGGCATCTTCGCCACGGGCGCCGCCTTTGATTACCTGGTCAACACGGTGGGTTACGAGAACATCCAGGCCCGCGAGCAGGCACTCGTCCACTATCTGATGGGCGAACTCATGCAGCTCGACTTTGTCCAAATCATCGGTTCCATCTACTGGGACAACCACCACGGCGTTGTGAGCTTTAACGTCAAGGGAATTCACCCGCACGACGTCGCGAGCATCATGGACATGGACGGCGTCTGCATCCGCGCCGGCCACCACTGCGCGCAGCCGCTGCTCACCTGGCTGGGCGTCGAGAACCTTGCCTGCTGCCGCGCCAGCGTGGCCTTCTACAACGACAAGGCCGACATCGACAAGTTCATCGCCGGCCTGCATCACGTTTGGAGCACGTTCAATGGGTAATCTGTACACCTCCACCACGTTTATGGAGCACAACTCGCACCCCGACTATAAGTACGAGATGGATGCTCCCACGCACGAGCACGACGGTATCAACCCCAGCTGCGGAGACGAGCTCACCTTGCAGCTGCGTGTCGAGAACGATGTAATCGAGGAAGCCTCGTTTACCGGGCACGGCTGCGCCATAAGCCAGGCCAGCGCCGACATCATGGCCGACCTCATCACCGGCGAGACCGTCGAGGAGGCGCGTCGCTTGGCGGGACTCTTCCTCGCCATGATCCGCGGCGAGAAGCTCTCCGAGGACGACCTGGAAGACCTGGACGAAGCCGCCCAGCTCCAGGACATCTCGCACATGCCCGCCCGCGTCAAATGCGCCGAGCTCGCCTGGCGCACCCTCGACGGCATGCTCGAGGGGCAAACAAACCAGTAGCTTATGCCCCGAATCCAAGGGTTTTGATTGCCGAGCCGCCCGATACGGGCGGCTCTGTTTTTACCTAATGAGCGCGGTGGCACAAAGTCCGCGCGTCCGGCGCCCCGTCTGACATTTGCCACACAGCCAGACGCGAACACGGGCGTTTTCCACAGCACCAAAGGCCTGCGGCAGGGCCCCGGGCCCGCCAAGCAATGCGCCAAGCCCCGTTCTGCGAAGCTCCGACTCGCTTCGCGCCTGCCGCAGACGGGTCCCATAGGGAGCGGCGTGCATTTTTGCGAGTATTCAGCACGCCAAGCTGTGTGTATACGCATCGAAAGCGTTAATCAACATCTTCAGGCGCATATATATTGTGTTTAGAACAAGCATCGCGGTCTGACGGGACGCAGACACGTGCTTCGGGGGCGCAACGGCAGGGATCAATAGCTTCGGGGTCCGCATGTTGCAAGATTGCGTCGGTGCCGACAGCACCACGATGCTGAAAACTCCGTTTTTTGCACGGCGCAGACGGGGGTAGGCACGGGCAAACCCGGACTGAGCCGTTATTTTATGCAAGATGGCGATTGTTCTATGCATATTAAGAAGTGCAGTTACCTCACCAAGCTTTTGAACGCTGGTTGCGGCGTATGGACGACCCCAGCTGCGGTGAAAAGGCGACCTTACATCACGTTTCCGCCAGCCCGCATCGCCGTTCGCGCGCGGGCGCGCACGATACGAGAGACGGTACTTTTGCCAATCCCGGTATACCGCTCAATCTGGCGCACCGTAAAGCCGGCATTGTTCAATCCAACAATAACAGTATCGCGCTGCGCCGGCGGTGCAGTTTTAACCCCGTTGAGCGGAACCCCGAGACTCTTCGCCAACTTGCCGGCAAAGGCATTGCGTTCCCACTCTGTCTCTTTCATATCGCACAGCGCTGGCTTGCTGCCGTCGGGCGTCGAAAGCGAATAGGCAATAAAGCCCTCGGCAGAACCAAAAAGCTCAAGCACGCAAGAAGGATCAGAAAATCCCCTCGCGACATCAGCCGCGTCACCGTCGTAAGCGCACAAATGCTCCGCAAAGCTACTCCAGGGATAACGCTCGATTAGGCTAACGCCCGCCTCCTGCGGATCGGCGTGTACGGAGCGAATAGCCTCCATCACCTGCCAGTCGGTATCGAGCGAGCGCCGGTCAAAACGGTTCTGGAACAGATGGCCTGTGCGCCTCGTGCGTTTATTGAACCGCCGCGCGTACGTCAAAAGCAGCCGGTGCATCGCCGCGCTCATCCTGTCCTCGTAATCTGCAAGCACCAAATGCACGTGATTGCCCATAAGGCACCAAGCGATAACCGTCACACCCTCCTCGCGGCAGCACTCGCGCATCAGCTCCAAAAACTCCCACCGGTCCTCATCGCCCTCAAAGATGAGCTGCTTGCCCGTACCGCGGGCACAGACATGGTAAAAGCCGGTAACCGTTCTCCAAACGCGCTGCATGGCGCTCCCTTCGCCGGGATCTGCTTGCCATCCAATACAGCACGATTGAAGCGTGCCATCAAAACATTCACGCAAAACAATACACTCGCGCGGCCAAAGGCAGTAATCAGGCGGCGAACGGCATCGTTGCAACAGGTCAACCCCCGCAATGCTTACAAGAGCTGACCAATAGCTTGCCCAAGACGGACCCCCTCTACGGAAGTTCACGACCACAGAACATAGAGTTAAACCGTTTCAATTAAAACTTCCGGACTTCTCGCTACGAAAACTGAGCCGTTCGCCGAATATTCCGTGCATTTCGCGGTATTATAGGGGCTGCATGTCATGTCCCTTTCGAAGGGTCGCCCGGCAATCGCCAGCCACGGCCCCCAGACGGGACGCCAACACGATAGAGAGGAGAGGCATGCAGTACTCACAGGAAGTGGAGAACATGTGCCCCGTTGCCAAGGGTGCATACCACGGCCCCGCACCCATCCCCGAGGAGGGCAAGTGGGTCCAGGCTAAGGAGATTTCCGACATCTCCGGTCTTACGCACGGTGTGGGTTGGTGCGCACCTCAGCAGGGCGCCTGCAAGCTCACGCTGAACGTCAAGGACGGCATCATCGAGGAGGCCCTCGTTGAGACCATCGGCTGCTCGGGCATGACCCACTCTGCCGCCATGGCTTCCGAGATCCTTCCCGGTAAGACCATCCTCGAGGCCCTCAACACCGACCTCGTCTGCGACGCCATCAACGTTGCTATGCGCGAGATCTTCCTGCAGATCGTTTACGGCCGCAGCCAGACCGCGTTCTCCGAGGGCGGCCTGCCCGTGGGCGCCTCCCTCGACGACCTCGGCAAGGGCCTTCGCTCTCAGGTCGGCACCATGTTCGGCACCAAGGCCAAGGGCGCTCGTTACCTCGAGCTCGCTCAGGGCTACGTCACCCGCATGGCTCTCAACGACAAGAACGAGATCATCGCATTCGAGTTCCTGAACCTCGGCAAGTTCACCGACGCCGTCAAGGCCGGCAAGACCCCCGAGGAGGCCATCGCTGGCGCTATGGGCCACTATGGTCAGTGGGAGAACGCTGCCAAGTACATCGACCCGCGCACCGACGAGGAGACTCACTCCGTCGCCAGCGTGTTCCCGGTTCACGAGTAGAAAGGGAGGGAAATAACTATGACTGTTACGTTCGAAGGTTACGAGCGCCGCGCTGACAAGATCAACAAGTGCCTCGCCGACAACGGCATCGCCTCCCTCGAGGAAGCTCTGCAGATCTGCACCGACAAGGGCTTCAACCCGCGTGAGATCGTCAACAACACCCAGTCCATCGCCTTCCAGAACGCCGAGTGGGCCTACACCCTCGGTTGCGCTCTCGCTGTCAAGCGTGGCGCCAAGTCCGCTTCTGAGGCTGCCGCCATCATCGGCGAGGGCATCCAGGCCTTCACCGTTCCCGGCTCCGTCGCCGAGGACCGCAAGGTCGGTCTGGGCCACGGCAACCTGGGCGCTATGCTGCTCTCCGACGACACCGAGTGCTTCGCCTTCCTGGCAGGTCACGAGTCCTTCGCTGCCGCTGAGGGTGCTATCGGCCTGGCTCTGAACGCCAACAAGGCTCGCAAGAAGCCGCTGCGCGTCATCCTCAACGGTCTGGGCAAGGACGCTGCTCAGATCATCGCCCGCATCAACGGCTTCACCTACGTGAAGACCCAGTTCGACTACTTCACGGGCGAGCTCAAGGTCGTCGAGACCATCCCCTACTCCGATGGTCCCCGCGCCGCCGTCAACTGCTACGGCGCCGACGACGTCCGCGAGGGCGTTGCCATCATGTGGCACGAGAACGTCGACATCTCGATCACCGGTAACTCCACCAACCCCACGCGCTTCCAGCACCCCGTCGCTGGCACCTACAAGAAGGAGCGCCTCGAGGCTGGCAAGAAGTACTTCTCCGTCGCTTCTGGTGGCGGCACTGGCCGTACCCTGCACCCGGACAACATGGGCGCCGGCCCTGCCTCTTACGGCATGACCGACACCATGGGCCGTATGCACTCCGACGCCCAGTTCGCCGGTTCCTCCTCCGTGCCTGCGCACGTCGACATGATGGGTCTCATCGGCATGGGTAACAACCCCATGGTCGGTGCCACCGTCGCCTGCGCTGTCGCCGTCGAGGAGGCCCTCAAGGCCTAATCGCGCTTGCGCGATGCTCATATAGTTGAGCTTTGGAGCCGCTATCCACCCGGGTAGCGGCTCTTTTTTGTCCCAAAGCTGTCAATCGGTTTGGGTCGCGCCACGAAAACGGCTCATCTACTACGTTTGGCCCGCACGGCTCGACCATAGCCAGGTTTTGGGAAAATCAATAATCCGTCTACCTGCGGGTTTGATTTTGTGATTCTCGGTATGGTTGGGGGTGACCGCCCAAACGTAGTAGATAGGCCCATTTCGTGGCGAGCGAATCGACCCGAGGCACAGGGTAGCTAAAAGAACCCCGTCCCAAATTAACTACTCTGCCATGAAAATCCAAAACGATTCGATATATCAGTTGAGATGAGCTCCGAGGTGGAGTGAGACGGATTGCCAAAATACCCCTAACGTCCACCTGCCATATTCGCCCTTTACCGATTTATCCAATCTTTGCGACACCTTTGCCGATCACCCGTGCGACAATGCGCCGGACGAGAAAGGAATCCGATGGAATCGACTGATGTACTGGTAATTGGATCTGGCATTGCGGGCCTTTGTGCCGCCATAGAAGCGGCACGCACGGGTGCAACCGTCGCTGTGGCAAGCGCCGGCAAGACCATGAGCGGATCGAGCTTTTTCCTGGGAACCTGGGGGCTCGGCCTTATTGGCCCCGTCGACGAAGACGACGAACAGGACCTCATCGATACCATCCAGACCGTCGGCGGCGGCGTTGCCGACCCCGAGCTCGTCCAGACGTTCGTCCACGGCATTCCCCGGGCAATTACATGGCTCGAACGGGAGCTGGGTGTTGAACTCCAACGTCCGCAAAGTGCCGAGAGCGCCCAGCAAAAGCAATTTATCCCCTGCTTTGACCATAAGACACGCAAATGGCGCGGCCTCACTCGCAAGCCCCTTGAGGACGCGTGTGCGGCCCAGATCGAGTCTCTCGGCATTCGCCTGCTTCCCCGCCACGAGCTTATCGACCTTATTGAGGACACGCCCGGAAAGATTGTCGGCGCCACGCTCTACGACCGCACAAACAAGCATCTCGTACCTATGGCAGCCAAGGCCACCATCATCGCTGCGGGCGGCACGGGTGGCCTGTTCGAGCGAAGCCTCACTTCAGCCGACGTGCTCAGCTCCTCGCAGGCCATCGCGCTGGCACACGGCGCAACGCTCACTAATATAGAGTTCATGCAGATGATGCCGGGCTTCATCGAGCCCAAACGCAACCTTGTCTTTAACGAGAAGACCTGGCGCTACGTCAAGTTCGACCAGCCGGTCGATATCGCCGACGACAAGCTGGACGATCTGCTTGAACAGCGCTCCGGATATGGCCCCTTCACGTCACGCTTGGCCTCCCGCGCCATCGATCTTGCCATCGATCAAGCGGGTACCGAAGGTCTGGCGCTCCACTACGATTTCCCCCGCGAGGACGTCCCCGAGTTTGTACAGACCTTTGCCACCTGGCTGCAAGACGAGTACGGCATCGCGCCGACCGAGGAGATGCGCGTGGCGATGTATGCCCACGCCGCCAACGGCGGTATCAAAATCGACAAGAGCGCGTATACGGGCGTTGAGGGCCTCTACGCTTGCGGCGAGGCGACAGGCGGCATGCACGGCGCCGACCGCATTGGTGGCTTGTCAAGCGCCAACGGCATAGTGTTTGGGCGCATCGCGGGCGCATCGGCAGCCCAGGCAGCACAGAATACACCTGAGGAGGCCCCGAAGGCGGATATCGCCCTCCCCCAGTACGGCATTGCCACAACAGTCGCCGAACGCTTGACACGCAGCCTTAAGCACACGATGAGCACCTATTGCATGATCAACCGCACCGAAGGGGGCCTATCCAAGGCACTACACGAGCTTGAGGGCTTGAAGACGGAGGCAACGACCTTGAGCACACAGATAGCTCAGGACAGCGAAATCGCAGCCCTCGCCCGCCTGCAATCGCAGATTCAACTAGCACAGGAAATGGTCAAAGCCATGCGCAAGCGAACCGAAAGCCTCGGATCGCACTATCGAGCGGACTAAGTCGATTCTCACTTTGAGTTTATAACAATTTCTCAACATGCATCGAGCCCCGTAAGCATGATTCCCTTAAGGAGAACACGCTTACGGGGCTTTTGCCGTGTTTTCCCTAAGGGAATCACGGTGCAGACTTCGCGGCTCCGCGCCCTTTCGGGTTCGACCCCATGCGAGGTCAACAAAAAAGCGACCAGCCGAAGCCAGTCGCTTTAACATGCTTTGGTGGGCCGTCAGGGGGTCGAACCCTGGACCTTGGGATTAAGAGTCCCCTGCTCTACCAACTGAGCTAACGACCCGATATCAACACGAAGCAAGAACTGGGGTGGGTAAAGGGACTCGAACCCTCGACCTACGGGACCACAACCCGTCGCTCTAGCCAACTGAGCTACACCCACCGTGTCCTGTGCGCTTCGCGCTCGACTATTATTGCAAGGAACGCCACGCGATGCAAGCCCCAATTTTCAAGAATTTTGAAAAGAGTTTTTCGGATCCATTTCGAGCATTTCCCACCGGTTTCATAGGAGTAAACTTGCCCCACCCCGATGTTCGAAAGGACAACCATGAAAGAACTCTCCAATCGCACGGCAACGTTTACCGATTCGGTCATCCGCCGCATGACGCGCATCTCCAATAAGTACGACGCCGTCAACCTCTCGCAGGGCTTCCCCGACTTTGATCCCCCGGCGCAGCTGCTCAATAGCCTGAGCACCATCGCCAGCGACCCCAAGCCGCTCTACCATCAGTACTCCATCACTTGGGGCTCCCAGGCCATGCGCGAGGCGCTTGCCGCCAAGCAGGAGCACTTTATGGGCATGCCGATCAACCCCAATGAGAACATCGTGATCACCTGCGGCTCCACCGAGGCAATGATGGCCGCCATGATGACGGTCACAAACCCCGGCGACAAGGTCGTCATCTTCTCGCCGTTCTACGAGAACTACGGCGCCGACACGATCCTTTCGGGGGCCGAGCCCATCTACGTGCCGCTCAACCCGCCCACATTCGACTTTGACCGCGAGACACTCGAGGCGGCCTTCCGCGACAACGACCCCAAGGCCATCGTCCTGTGCAACCCTTCCAACCCCTGCGGCAAGGTCTTTACACGCGATGAGCTCACCTTTATCGCCGACCTCTGCAAAAAGTACGACACCTACTGCATCACCGACGAGGTATACGAGCACATCGTCTACGCGCCCCACGAGCACGTCTATATGGCCACGCTGCCCGGCATGTTTGAGCGCACCATCAGCTGCAGCTCGCTGTCTAAGACGTACTCCATCACCGGCTGGCGTCTGGGCTACACTATCGCCCCTGCCGAAATCACCGAGCGCATCAAGAAGGTCCACGACTTCCTCACCGTGGGCGCCGCCGCTCCCCTGCAGGAAGCCGTCGTCACCGCCCTCAAATTCGACGACAGCTATTACGATGAGGTCCTCGACCTCTATACCGCCAAACGCGACCTGTTCTGCCAGGGACTCGACAGCATCGGTCTTGAGCATAACGTGCCGCAGGGCGCCTACTACGTGATGATGGATATCTCAGAGTTTGGCTACGACAGCGACCTCGAGTTCTGCGAGGACCTGGCCTCAAAGGTGGGCGTGGGCGCCGTGCCCGGCTCGAGCTTCTTCCGCGAGCCCGTCAACCATCTGATTCGTTTCCACTTTGCCAAGCGAGACGAGACGCTTAACGCGGCGCTGGAGAACCTCAAGTCGCTACGTGATAAAATCAAGCCGCGCGGGTAAGGACGGCCCGCAACTAAAGCAACCAAAGAAGCCTCGCACCGCCCGCCGCGTTGCGAGGCTTCTTTCTATAGCGCTTTCTTAAATGGTTTAGAGCTCTATACTTTAGTCACGGAGCAACTCGTCCCAGAGAGAGGAATACTATGGCAGAGCAGCAGCTTATCGGAGCGCTCGAGGCCGGTGGCACCAAGATGGTCTGCGCCACGGGCTATGCGGACGGTACGGTCCTAAAGCGCGAGCAGATCGCGACCACGACCCCGCAGGAGACCGTCGAGGCCGTCAACGCATGGTTTGCAGACAAGGGCATCTCCGCCCTGGGCATCGGCGCCTTTGGCCCCACCGCGGTCAACCCCGCCTCGCCCCAATACGGCAAGATCCTGGAGACGCCCAAGACCGCATGGCGCTACTTTGACCTGCTGGGCACCATCCAAAACGAGCTCAACGTCCCCTGTGGCTACGACACCGACGTCAACGTTGCCTGCTTGGGCGAGGTCACCTTTGGTTGCGCCCAGGGCCTCACCGACGTGGTCTACCTGACCATCGGCACCGGCGTGGGCGCCGGCGTGCTCTCGGGCGGTAAGCTCGTGCACGGCATGATGCATCCCGAGGCCGGCCACATCCTGGTCACGCGCGACCCGCGCGACACCATCGGCGAGCATAGCGCCTGCCCCTTCCATGACAACTGCCTCGAGGGCCTCATCGCCGGCCCTGGCGTTAAAAAGCGCTGGGATGGCAAGAGCGCCGGAGACATGGCCGATGACCCGGAGGCCATGGACCTGCTCGCAGGCTATCTGGCACAGGCGCTCATGACCTACACGCTGTGCTACGCACCGCAAAAGATCATCATCGGCGGCGGCGTGGCCGACCACACCCCCATCGTGCCGCTCGCACGCAAAAAGTGCGCCGAGATGCTCAACGGCTATATCGTCACGCCCGAGGTCAACGACATCGATTCCTATATTGTCAACAACAGCCTCGAGGGCAAGCAGGGCATCATGGGCTGCCTGGCCCTGGGCGCACAGGCGCTTCAGTAGCAGACGCACCCACAGGGCGTGGCGCGCCCGGCAAATCCGACCTACGGAACGACGCCACCACGCCTCATATAAGCCCTCAAATAAAAAAGGCCGCCTAGGACCAAACAATACGTCCTAGGCGGCCTTTTTAGCGCACATCAGCGACCGTAAGAGATATCGGAGCACAACGCCCGTTGCCGCTCCACAGCAGTCGATCATCACATCGGTGATCATGCCAGCGCGTCCCGGCACAAAGAGCTGAATCGTCTCGTCGATCGAGGGAATCAGCAGCAGGAACACCGCCGTGGGCAGCAGCACGTCAAAGGTGCGCCGGCCCTCAAAATCAAAGGCGTGCGTTGCCAAGATGCCGAGCACCATATACTCGGTAAAATGCGCGCACTTGCGAACAACAAAGTTGGTCACCCATTCATATGGAAGTCCCACGCTGTGCAGGAAACCGCGGATAGCTTCCATGACCGTTAGGCTCAGCGAGCCCGACCCCGAGCCGGGAACCAGCGAATTGCCCCAGATCAAGAGCGCCATCAGGCAGGTTACAACCGCCCATTTTCGATTGATCTTAACCATGCAGAAGTTATGCCTCCGCGCGGAGCGGCGCGAAGCTGGCGGTACCGCCCTCGATAACGCTCAGATAGGCACGGCCCGTACGCTTGGCGGTTGAGGACTGCAGGCGCTCGATCTCTTCCTCGAGGATCTGATTGACGCGCTCGTGACGACGGTTTTCCATAATGCCGGCGGCAATAGCCTCGGCCCGCTCGATGCTCTCGCGCGAGATACGGGCAGTATCCTCGGGGAACACAGCGCTGTGACGGCCGACATAGGCGGGGGCAGCAGGCTGAGGGGCAGCGACGGGAGCGGGGGCTGCAACAGGAGCAGGCTCGTCAATCTCATCCAGAATCGCGGTGGCGGCGGCCCACATGTCCTCGTGGCCCGAGTAATCGGCCATGGGAACATCAACCTCGAGCGAGGCATCCGGAAGGTCGCCGGTGTCGATGCGATCTTGGGCATCAATCGATGCGGTGATGGCTGCAGGCTCATCGAGGTCATCGAGATCGATATCCGCGGCACCGGAGATGATAGGCATGCTGGCGAGGTTTACATTGTACGGCGCAGCCTCAGCCGCCTGCTGCTGGGCAGGAGCGCCCCACAGCGAGCTTTCGGCGGCACGGCGGGCGGCAACGGCCTCCTCGTCCGCGGCCATGGCTTCATCAACGTACGAATTGTCGGCAGAAGCGTTCGCGTCCGCCGAGGTAGCGCTGTAGGCGTTATTGGCTGCCGCGTTGGCGACGAGTGCCACGAAAGCCGCCGTGCTGCCCGCAGGGGCGGCCTGGGAGCCAGACACGGCGCGTGCCGCGGCGGCGATGTCGTCGCGATTGAAGGAGCCGGTCTGCCCGCCGTTGGTGAGCTCGTCGATGGCGACTTGATAGACGTCGCGCGAGTGTGCAGGGTCGCAGCTCACTGGCGAATCGTCGTCGAGCATACTGTCGATCATGGACCAAGCCTCGTCCTCGTCCATAGCATCTGCGGCTCGAGCGATGGTAGGGACACCATCATCGGCATGACGGCGCTGGAACGCACCGGTCAGGCCGGAAAGGAATGCCGAGGTAGACTGCTCCGCCTGAGCCTGAGAAGCAGAAGCCGCAGCGTAAGGAGTCGCATCCTGCTGCTGAGCTGGAATCGAGGCGGTCTTGAACTCGCTTTGATGCTGATTGAGATTGGCGGCACCGCCCATGGCATCGGGCTGGAACAGACGCTCTTCACGCTGCGCACGATACTCGGAGATACCCAGCGAGGCGGCATAGATACCCACGCCCGCCACCGCGCCCACGGCGAAGGGAACCGCACCCGCCACGACCGTCTCGTTCACAGACGAAAACGGCAGCGTCGCGGCATACATAACCACGGGAGCGGCAAGGCCGATCCCGCACGAAAGTCCGGCAAGGACTGCTCGTTGTGTTGCATCAGAAGAAGCCATGAGCTCTCCCCATCTTCCAGCACCCAAATCGCATCATTCAGTTGGCTGCGCGAGAGAAGATGAAGCGGGGCTATGCCCCAAAGCAACGGTATATGGTTCGTTTCATCTGCGTTTTCCGTCGCGAAGCTTAAAAGCTATTATGCGAAACCGCCCTGTCGATTGCAAGCGACGATGTCGGATTGAAACGGGAAACCTGCTGCTTGCCAGTCTTATGGTCAAAAATAAGCGCGGAGCGGCGATATGGAAAAGGGCCGAGGCTCAAAGCCCCGACCCTTTATCGCATTGATGACTATCGCTGCGCGTGGATGACAACCTAGAACGTCTGCTCGTAGTCGCTGTGCTTTTTGGCCGAACGCACCAGGAACTCCTGGTTGGTGTTGGTGCCCTTAAGACCCTTGATAAACGACGCGGCTGCGCGCTCGGTGTTGTTCATGCCGGCAAGAATGCGACGCAGACCAAAGACAAACGGACGCATCTGCTCGTCGACCAACAGGTCTTCGTTGCGCGTACCGGAGGCAACGGGGTCGATAGCCGGGAAGATGCGGCGGTCGGCCAGGTCGCGGTCGAGCTTAAGCTCCATGTTGCCGGTACCCTTGAACTCCTCGAAGATGACCTCGTCCATCTTGGAACCGGTGTCGATGAGGGCAGAGGCCAGGATGGTGAGCGAGCCACCGTTCTCGATATTACGGGCTGCGCCCAGGAAGCGCTTGGGAGGATACAGGGCCGCCGAATCGACGCCGCCCGAAAGGATGCGGCCCGAGGCGGGCGCCGCCAAGTTGTAGGCGCGGGCAAGACGCGTAATGGAGTCGAGCACCACCACGACATCGCCGCCCAGCTCCACGATGCGCTTGGCGCGCTCGATGACGAGCTCTGCCACGCGAGTGTGGTTGTCGGCGGGCATATCGAAGGTCGACGCCACAACCTCACCCTTGATGGAACGCTGCATATCGGTGACCTCTTCGGGGCGCTCGTCGACGAGCAGGCAGATGAGGTGCACCTCGGGGTTGTTAATCGAGATAGACTGGCAGATCTTCTTGAGGATCGTGGTCTTGCCGGCCTTGGGCGGGGACACGATCAGGCCACGCTGACCCTTGCCGATCGGCGACACGATGTCGATGGCGCGACCGGTAATGGAGTCTTTGCCGTGCTCCATGCGCAGCGGCTCGTTGGGATAGACCGGGGTGAGGTCGCCGAACTTGGGACGGTTGCGAATCTGCTCGGGGTCCAGACCGTTGACGGTCGTGATTTTGGCGAGGCCGGCGCGCTTGTCGCCGCCGCGCGAAGGACGCAGCGAGCCCTCGATGACGTCGCCCGTGCGCAGGCGCGCGGAGCGGATGAGGTAGGCGGGCACGAAGGCGTCGTCGTTGGACTTCATGTAGCCATGGGCATGGATGATACCGGAGCTGTCCGGACGAATCTGCAGAATGCCCTTGATGTCGCGGAAGCCCTCGGCCTTCGCGGCGGTGACGTAGATCTCCTCGACGAGCTCGGCTTTCTTCTTGCCGGTCGTCTCGATCTCGAACTCCTTGGCCTTCTCGCGCAGCTCGGCGACCTTCATGGCCGCGAGCTCCTCGCGCGAAAGCGTGGGCTCGGTGGGGGCGGCGTTGCGCTCCTTGTTGCGCTGTTTGCGATCGCGCTGGCGGTTGCGACGGTCGTTGTTGCGCTCGTCCTTGCGGTCGTTGCGCTCGTCGTTACGCTTGTGCTGGCGACGGTTGGGGCGAGCGCCGTCTTCGGCCTCGGCGGGCGCGGCACCATCAGTTGCGGCGGCGTCGGCATTGGCCACAGTATCATCGCTGGCCTCGGCCTTGGAATCGCCCTGCAGCTCGGCCTCGGCCTGCTGCTCGGACGCCTTGGCCTTAGCGGACTTCTTACGACCGCGCTTGGGCTTCTCAGACGCAGGCTGTTCGACGTCTTGGGGCTCGGCGGCATCAGTCGATGCATCGGCGGTCGTCTCGGCGGAATCCTCGGACACACCCTTCTTGGCAGCCTTGGCCTTGGACGTGCGCCTAGCAGCAGTACGATGGCTGCGACCAGGACGGACGTCGGCGGGCTCGACATCGGCGGGAGCGGCCTCGGAAGTCGTAGCATCCTGGACGGGCGCGTCGGCGGCGGTTGCAGACTCGGCGGTCGCCGCAGCATCCCGAGCGGCTGCAGCTGCGGCTGCGGCCTTCTCTGCCTCGACGAAGGCCTTGGGCTTGCGACCGCGACGGTGCAGGCGCAAAGCCGGATCGACAACGGGAACTTCGCTGGCCTCGACAGGCGCAGCGGGCTCAACAGGCGATGTGCCCTCCCCTGCCGCGGAACGGACCGAAGCCTCAGTGAGCTCGGGGGTTACCTGATCGGCAACCTGCTCGGCCTTAGCAGCCGTGCGACGGCGTGTGCGCGGTACCGGCTTCTCGGTCGGCTGGTCGGCGGCAGGCGTCTCGGGCACAGACGGAGCTGCAAGCTCGGTCAGAGCCGCGGCCTCGCGCTCGGCAGCACGACGGCGGGCGCGCACCACCTGAGCCTCGCTAATCTGCGCCAACGCACGTGCCTGCGCGACCTCATCGGAAATCGGCGCCGAGGAGTCAGCTGCAACGGTGCGCTTGGCGCGCGTCGTGCGCGTGGTACGGCGCTTGGGCTTGGTGACCTCCTCGCCGTCAGTGGCAGGCTTGACCGTGCGGCGCGTACGCTTGGGCTTTGCCGGAGCAGCCTCCTCACCAGTTGCAGGCACGGCCTTCTCAGCCGCTGAAGGCGTAGGCGTCGAAGCAGCCTTAGGCGTCTCAGGAGCCGAGGCTTGCGCGGGCGCCGCGACCTGGTCCAACGCAACCGGTGCAGCGGGAGCGGCTTGCGTCGTCGTTATTTCGTTTTCTTGCTGTTGATCAGACACAGTGTTTGCTCAACTTTCTTTTCAAGCCCTGTGATCACATGCTCCCTGCATAAACCTTCAGGGCGGCTAAACAGTCTAGCTCCGTCAAATACCGACGGACATCATTGATCTGTATCGAGATATTTGCGTCATATACGCAGCGTTAGTGTAACACAACCGCAACCACCTGCAACTTAGTCATTGAGGACGTTCTTAAACGACTAGTCAAAAGGGACAATCTTTGGTTTAACACCCACAAATCTGACTGCCTCCGCCAAAACTGTGGCGGTTTACTACGATGAATCGCTCAACCGCGATCACTCCGAAACTTGTTGTACTAAAACCGCAGGTAGATGCCTTGCGCTTTTTTGCGAAAAGCCGGCGTAGTTGGAATTTCTCATTTCATCGTAGTAAACCGGCATAGTTTCGTATTTCCAGCAGTTCCAAATTCGTCAATACGTCGGCGTTTGCAAAAAGCCCGACCTCCGTGGGAGATCGGGCTTTCAAGGCTTAGTTAAACCAAGTCTGTACGGTCAAATGACCCGTAGCTTACATCTGCTCGGGCGCGGAAACGCCAACGAGGGTGAGCACCAGGGTGAGCGTCACGCGGACGGCATCGCAAGCGGCCAGACGGGCACGCGAAAGCTCGGGGTCGACGGGACGGCCCTCGCTCGGCAGCACCTGACAGGCAGCGTAGAAGCTGTGGAAGTCGCCGGCGAGCTCCTCGGCAAAGTGCGTCAGACGGAACGGAGCGCGGTCGCGAGCGCAGCTGGCGATGAGGTCGGTGAGCTCGTTGAGCTTACGCGAAAGGGCGAGCTCGGTCGGGTCGGTCAGCAGCGAGTAATCGACATTCTCACCGATGGCCTTGGCGGCAACGGCCTTCATGCCCATCTCGTCAGCCTGCTCGGGCGTAACGTCAGCGGCACGTCGCAGGATGGAGCATACGCGGGCGTGAGCGTACTGCACGTAGTACACCGGGTTGGAGTTATCACGCTTCTTGACGGCCTCAATATCGAAGTCGACCATCTGGTTGGAGCTCTTGGAGATGAGCGTGTAGCGGGCGGCGTCAGAGCCGACCTCGTCGACGAGCTCCTGCAGGGTCACCATGGTGCCCTTGCGCTTGGACATACGGACGGGCTTGCCGTTGCGCAGCAGGTTGACGAGCTGGCCCAGCAGAACCTCGAACTTGCCGGGGTAACCGAGAGCGTCGCAAACGCAGCGGACGCGCTCGATGTAGCCGTGGTGGTCGGCGCCCCAGATGTCGATGACGTGGTCGACGCGCTGGAACTTGTCCCAGTGATAGGCGACGTCGGAGGCGAAGTAGGTGTACTCGCCGTCGGACTTGATCAGGACGCGGTCCTTGTCGTCGCCCAGATCGGTGGAGCGGAACCACAGGGCGCCGTCCTTGGTGTAGAGGTAGCCCATCTTGTCGAGCTTCTCAAAAGCGCGGTCGACGGCAGAGGTGCCGGCGGTCTCGCCCTCGGTGTCCTTCACGTACAGGGAGCGCTCGGAGAACCAACGATCGAAGTCGCAGTTGACGGCGTGGCAAAGGTCACGCATGTTGTCGACCATCTTTACGTAGCCGCGCTCGCGGAAGCTCTCCATGCGCTCCTGCGGATCGGCCTCGACCCACTTGTCGCCGTCGGTGCGCCAGAACTCGGCAGCCTCGTCGATGATGTAGTCGCCGCCGTAGGAGTCCTTGCCCAGAGTCTCGGCAAAGTTGTCCTGATACGGATGGGTCTCGGGGTGCTCGTCGTTCTCGTCGGCGACAAAGGCGTCGCGGTCGGCGATCAAAATCTTGTGAGCCTCATCGATGTCCACGCCCTGCTTGGCGATGATGTCGGCAAGCTGCATATAGCGCGTGCTGATGGAGTTGCCGAAGGTGTTCATCTGAGAGCCGTGGTCGTTGATGTAGAACTCACGCTGGATGTCGTAACCGGCGTGGTCCATAACGCGGCAAAGGGAGTCGCCCAGCGCGGCCCAGCGGCCATGGCCGATGTGCATGGGGCCGACGGGGTTGGCGGAAACGAACTCGACCTGGGTCTTCAGGCCGCCGCCGACGTTGGACTTAGCGAAGTCCATACCCTTCTCGCGGGCCTCGCCAAAGATGGCGTTCTTGACGGCAACGGAGAGGTAGAAGTTGATGAAGCCAGGGCCGGCGATCTCGACCTTCTCGATCGCGGGATCCTCGGGCATATGGGCAACGACGGCCTCGGCAATCTTGCGCGGGGCGCAGTGGGCCAGCTTGGCGGACTTCAGGGCCATGGTGGAGGTCCACTCGCCATGAGAAGTGTCAGCCGGTCGCTCGATGGCGCAATCGTCAAGTTCAAATGCGGAAAGGTCGCCGGCCTCCTGGGCCGCAGCAAGCGCAGCGCGTACCAGCTCTTCAATCTTCTCGGGCATAGATCCTCCTTGTGTTAAAGCCCCCGAGCTCTTGGTCACTCGTAGGGCAAAAGCCAGAGTTTGTAGCACTCTATCACAAGCGACGCACACTGTCGCAGGGTAAAGCTAATAGATATTGCATATGCACAAAAATGACTACCGCTCCTGCGCGGCAGTACAAAGTTGGCGGTTTGCCTGCAGATTATGCACGCGTTGGAACTGCATAAACATATGAATGGGCGGTGCATTTTATCGAATACTCTTACCTATCGGAGTTGTGTGCTTTTCCTGCATAAAGTAAGGGTTTACGCACGTCAGCGTGGTATTCTTAACATACGTGAATTCGTATAAGTTGGAGGTAGCATGTTCTCAATCGGTCAACACGTCATTCATCCGGGTCAGGGAGTCTGCACCGTCGTCGGTTTTAGGGACGACACGCCGCAGCCCATGCTGTTGCTCGAGACCAAGCAGGGACATGCGCAGACGATCCTCATGTACCCCGTGGCGCAGGCCGACCGTTTGCATGCCGCCATCTCCCAGCAAGATGCCGAACACCTGCTGAGCCACTACGACGAGTTGGAGTGCGACACCTTTACCGAGCGCAACAGCTCGCTGGAGGAGACGCACTTTAAGCAGCAGCTCAAGCTGGGTGCGCCCGAGACGGTCCGCGTGGCAAAAACCATGATGCACCGTATTCGCCAGGCCGAGGAAGCAGATAAAAAGCCAAGCTCTTACTACATGCGCGTACTCAAGGAAGCCAAGCGCCGCTCCATCGAGGAGTTCGCCGTGGCCCTGGGCGTCACCGAGGAGGATGCCGAAGCCCGCCTAGCCCAAGCCGCCCTCAACTAACCTGCCAAAAAGGGACAGGTTTATTTTGGCAGGTTTTATCTGGCCAAACGTCAACAAACAATCAGTAAATGGCCGAGTTCTCCGTTTTGTTTGTGAGCGCCCGGCCATTTTTCTATCGCCGTAGAAATGCGTGAAGCCCATTTGCGATGACATCACGCGAGGGGGGCCGTCCAGATCGACGCAACTAACGCCCGCATCCACAACAAGCGCGCCCGTCTTGTTCAATTACCATTAAAAAGCATCAATTTGAAAACGCAATAACATTTCGGCAGGTAGCAGCTATGGTCGGTGAACTGAATCTCGACAACCGAAGCCTCCGAATGAGGTATCTTCAGCCCATCCAAGCTAAAGGAGGGGCCATGCCGAGAAAACCTCGTTCAAAGTCACCAACCGGTTATTTCCACGTCACGTTGCGTGGAAACGGAGGGCAATTGCTGTTTGACGATGCCGAGGACCGAATCGCCATGCTTCAGATCCTCGATGCGATTCTCCCCAAACACAATATCGAGCTTATCGCTTGGTGCCTTATGGGAAACCACATTCATCTGCTCATCGACGATCCGGACGACCGCAAGAGCGACGCGATGCACGCGGTAGCCGTATCGTATGCGGGCAGGTACAATGCGCGGACGGGACATATCGGCCACGTGTTTCAGGAGCGGTTTTGGGATTCGCCCATTAAGTCGGAAGTATATTTACTCGAGGCAATTCGATACATTCATCTGAATCCACAAAAAGCAGGACTGGCGGCATACGACGAATATCCCTGGAGCAGCCATCGTGAGTATCTAATGAGTGCCAGGTCACGGCCGCATGTCACCGGCAGCGTTGTCGGTGTTTTATTCCCAACACCTCGCTCATACCTTCAGCTCATGGAAAGTGCGCCGTCGCTTCCCTATCGCCCCAGCGCAACAGCCAAGGTTCGCGAGGAAGATCTATGCGAATTTGGCACGGCAATCGTGCAGAGTGTCGCAGGATGTGCTCCGACGGAACTCAAATCCGTCTCCAAGCCACTTCGCAATGAGGCGATTCTCGCGCTTCGAAAAGAAGGGTTAACGGTTAGGCAGGTTCAGCTGTTGACCGGACTGGGGACATGGATTATCAAGAACGCGTCCTAGCGTCGCGCTTGCCGAGTTACGAGTACGGCGAAGCGCAGCTGCCTGCCGCGAGGTGCCGCCATTCGCCAACGTCACCATGTCAAACAGAAAACGCTTCCGCTGAATAACGTCCAACGGAAGCGTTTTCCCAGATAAAACCTACCAAAAAACCTGTCCCTTTTTGGCAGGTTAGGCCTGGAAGGTGTCGCGGTCGGGCGCGAAGGACTGCATGGCCGCGATGGTGCGGTCGAAAAGCTCGGGGAGCTCCCAGCCCAGCATCTCGGCGCCCTGCGTAATCACGTCGCGCGAGCAGCCGGCGGCAAAGCGCTTGTCCTTGAACTTCTTCTTGAGCGACTTGGTCGTAAAGTCCATGACGCTTTTGCTCGGACGCATGATAACGGCGGCCCCGATCAGGCCGGTAAGTTCGTCGCACGCAAATAGGATCTTCTCCATCTGCGACTCGGGCTTGGGCAGCGAGGCGTTGAAATCGGACGTGTGCGTCTGGATGGCGCGGATGAGCTCGGGCGATGCGCCCTCGCCCTCCAGAATCTTGGCAGCATAGATGGTGTGGTTCACGGGGTCGTCCTCATGCTCCTCCCAATCCAAGTCGTGCAGCAGGCCGACGATACCCCAAAACTCCTCGTTCTCGGGGTCGAACTCGCGCGCAAAGTAGCGCATGGTGCCTTCGACCGTCTCGCCGTGGGTGATGTGGAACGGATCTTTGTTGTGCTCGTTGAGCAGTTCGAACGCACGGTCACGGGTGATTCCGGCGGAAAGCGTCTGAGACATGGCAATACCTCCAAGTGAGTCGGTGCTAGGACACGGTGTCACTATCGTATATCGCCGCGGCTCAAGCCGAAAGGCAGAAAAGGCATACGGAGAAAAAAGCCGGGCGAACGCGTCGCCCGGCAAAACCGCAGATAAAACCTGCCAAAATAAACCTGTCCCTTTTTGGTAGGTTTAGGGGCGGACCTGGCCGGTGCCGCGGAGCTTGTATTTGTAGGTGGTGAGGGCCTCGGCGGCAAAGGGGCCACGGGCGTGGAGTTTTTGGGTCGAGATGCCGATCTCGGCGCCCAGGCCAAACTCGCCGCCGTCGGTGAAGCGCGTGCTGGCGTTGGCGTACACGGCCGAGGCATCGACCGCATCCAGGAAGCGCTCGCAAGCATCCGTGTCCTCGGCAACGATGGCCTCGGAGTGCATCGTGCCGTAGCGGTTGATGTGTGCGATGGCCTCGTCCTCGCTCGCCACGACCTTCACGCTCATCTCGAGCGCCAGATACTCGCGACCCCAGTCCTCCTCAGTCGCGGCAACGTAGTCATCACCCTCGGCAAGCCCGGCATCGGCGCATGCGGCGCAGGTTGCCTCGTCGCCGTGAATGAGCACGCCGTGGTCATGCAGCACGGTCACGACCGCGGGCAAAAACACATCGGCCACAGCACGGTCGACCAGCAGCGACTCGGCGGCATTGCACACGCCTACGCGCTGGGTCTTGGCATTAACGATAATGTTGAGCGCCTTATCAAAGTCGGCGGATTCATGCACGTAGATGTGGCAGTTGCCCGTGCCCGTCTCGATCACCGGCACAAGCGACTCGCGCACGCAGCGCTGGATCAGGCCTGCACCTCCGCGCGGAATGAGTACGTCGACAATACCGCGGAGCTTCATGAGCTCGCCGGTGGCCTCGCGGTCGGTGGACTCGATCATCGACACGGCCTCGCGCGGGAAGCCCTTGGCCTCGAGCGCATCGGCCAGCAGCTCGGCGATCATGGCACACGAGTGATAGGCCAGCGAGCCGCCGCGTAGAATGCAGGCGTTGCCGGTACGGATGCAGATGCCTGCGGCGTCGGCCGTCACGTTGGGGCGCGCCTCGTAGACCATGGCGACCAGGCCCAACGGCACGCTCACGCGGGTCAGGTCCACACCGCTCGCAAGCACACGGTGGTCGAGCACGCGGCCGACGGGATCGGGCAGCTCGGCGAGCTTCTCCAAACCGGCGGCCATGCCCTCGACGCGCTCAGGCGTCAGCAGCAGACGGTCGAGCAGACCGGCCGAAGTCCCCGCATCGCGTGCAGCAGACATATCGAGCTCGTTGGCGGCAACGATGGAATCGACACCGTCGCGCAGCGCTGTGGCCATGGCGCGCACGGCCTCCTGACGCTGCTCATCGCTCGCCGTGGCAAGCGATGCCGACGCTGCCTTGGCGGCAACGGCAAGATCGTGGACATACGTGGCTATATCGACCGACATGGGCGGCCCTTTCTCCTAGAAGTTTGCAACCATGGTAGCCGATTTGCGCATGGCCTCGCCCGCGGCGGTAGAATTGGTCAATCCGAAACACCGCAACGAACGGAAGTACCGCATGGCCCTCATCACTTCGTACCACGTCCCCGGCCTCTATGTCGAGGACCACAGCATCGACGTCCCCCTTGACTGGCGCGGCCTGGAGCCGATGCTGTTGGCCGTCGGCAGCACCATGCGCCGTGGCGCCATGCCGGCACCCATCGCCGGCGCGCCCGAGAGCATCAAGCTCTTCTACCGCGTGGTTTGCGCGCCCGACCGCATCAACGACGATCTACCGCTGCTCCTGTTTTTGCAGGGCGGCCCCGGCGGCGAGAGTCCGCGTCCGCTCTCGCCCACGAGTGATGGTTGGATTGAGGAGGCCGTCAAGCACTTCCGCGTCGTCCTGCCCGACCAGCGCGGCACCGGGCGCAGCAGCTGTGTAGACGGGCGTACGATCGCGGCTCTAGGCGAGCGCGCGACGGCGGCCGGCTCCGATGCCGCACGCTCGCAGGCGGACTTCCTCAAGCGCCACCTCGCCAGCTCCATCGTGCGCGATTTTGAGTACCTGCGCCTCGTGGGCTTTGGCGGCAAGCCGTGGGTCACGCTCGGCCAAAGCTACGGCGGCTTTTTGACATTGAGCTATCTGTCGCTCTTCCCCGAGGGCGTGGCGGCGAGCTTTACCTGTGGTGGCATCCCCCACGTCCCGGCGAGCGCCAGCGAGGTCTACGCGCACACCTTCCCGCGTATGGCCGCCAAGACGCAGCAGTATTACGGCCGCTACCCCGCCGATGCCGAGCGCGTGGCGGCGCTGGCCGATGCGATCGAGGAGCAAAAGCCCGTACTGCCCGACGGCTCGCCAATGACGGTGGAGCGCCTACAGCTTATGGGCAGCGACTTTGGCATGAAGCCGAGCTTTGAGCGCATGCACTGGATTATCGATCACGCGTTTGTTGACGGCGACGGCACGCTGAGCTGCGGTGCCTCAGTATCCGATAGCTTTTTGATGCGCGCTTTCGAGCGCACCAACACGCGCACGAATCCGCTGTACTGGACGCTGCAGGAGTTCATCTACGCCGACGGCGACACCATGCCCATTCGCTGGGCCGCGGCAGAAGAGAAAGCTCATCGTGCCGAGTTCGACGCCCTCGCGCGCCCGCTCATGTTTACCGGAGAGGCCGTGTTCCCGTGGATGTTCGAGCAGATGCCCGAACTTAAGCCCTTCAAGCCCGCGATGGACCTGCTGATGGAAGACACAAGCTGGGACAAGATCTACGACCCGCAGCGACTTGCCTGCAACGAGGTACCACTCCAGGCCGCCGTGTATTTCGACGACATGTACGTGGACTCGGGCATGCAACTCGACACGCTCAGCCGCGTGGGCAACTCGCACGCCTGGGTGACCAACGAGTTCGAACACGACGGCCTGCACGGCAGCGCGGTATTCAAGCACCTCTTCGACGAAGCCCTCAACCGCGGAGACCTGCGCCGGATCTTCTAGCGAAGGAGTGTCCCCAACTGCCGGCACAAAAGGAACGTCCCCAAATGCCGAATAAGTACCGGCAACGACGATGCCGCAGGTAGAGGACGGAAAGCGAAAACGCCCCTAAGCGAGCAAGGTGACGTGAAAGAGGAGGGCATTGACCTTTTGGTCATGCCCGACGATTGAACGTCAGATTGCCGCTTAGGAGCGTTTGCAGCGTCAATTGGTTAAGCAAATACAATCAGATTATCTCGATGGATCGCGGGCTTCTCGGCCAGGTCGGCCAGCAGGCGGTTGCTGGCGATCTGGTCCTGGCGGCGGCCCGCCGCAAGCTCCAGCACATCCGAATCAGCCTCGGCGATACCGCGGGCGACAACCATACCGCTCGGGTCGCACACATCGAGCACATCGCCCTCGGCAAACTCGCCATCGACCTCGCGAATACCCACCGCAAGCAGGGAAGATCCACGGCTAACCAGCGCCTTCGCGGCTCCGTCATCGACCGTCACCGAACCATGCGCCTTGTCGCCTAGCGCGATCCACAGCTTGCGGGGCGCAATGTCCAGGCGCTCCGCCGGCGGATCGAACAGGGTTCCCACGCTCTCGCCACGAGCCAAGCGCACGAGCGCATCGGGCTCCTCGCCCGAGCAAATCACGCTCTGAATGCCGGCCGTCATCAAAATGCGGCTCGCGCGGATCTTGGTAATCATGCCGCCCGTGCCCACCGATGTGGAAGAATCGCCCGCCGAGGCAATAATCTTGGCATCGATCTTATGCACGACAGGAACAAACTCGGCCGTGGGGTCCTCATGCGGATTGGCAGTATAGAGACCATCGATGTCCGAAAGCGTCACGCACAGGTCGGCAGAAACCAGGCAGCTCACGAGCGCCGCCAGCGTGTCGTTGTCGCCGAACTTGATCTCGTCGACGGTGACGGTGTCGTTCTCGTTGACGACCGGCACCACGCCCAGCTCCACCAGGCGCAGCAGGGCGTCGCGCGCGTGCAGGTAGGACGTACGGCGCGCCGTGTCGTGGCGCGTGAGCAGCACGAGCGAGGTGAGTAGGTCACGCGCATGGAACTCCTCGTCGTAGGCCGACGAGATGATGCACTGACCGGCCGAGGCGCAGGCCTGCAGACTCGGCAGGTCACCGACCGGCTTGCGGTCGAAGCCCAGCACGGGATAGCCACAGGCAATGGCTCCGGAGCTCACCACGACCAAGCGCCAGCCGAGCTTGCGCAGGGCCGCGGCCTGATCGGCCAGGCCACCGATAAACGCGCGGTTGACCTTACCGTCGGCACCCACCACCGTGGACGAGCCGATCTTTACCACCATCGTTTTATAAGAAGTCGTCATACGTCAAACCAATCGAATGTCGAGCGTTCGGGCGAACGGACGAGCGAGAAAAAGATCTGTTTTCCTCCGTCATATGCGGATCATTCGTCCCCAAGGGATTATTTTGCCCAGGGGAAGGCCGAAGCCGCAGCCATGTTCTTGCGCACGAGCTCGTCGCGTACCCGAGCCAGGCCCTGCTCCATGCCCACCACGTAGGTCTGCGGATACAGAAAACGCTTGTATGCAGCATCCAGATGATCGAGCGCCCAAGCACAGCGCTCGCGCGCATCCTCGATGCCCTCACGCGGAGCCACCGCGCTGCCGTCGCGCACAATCGGCACCAGCAGCTCGCGATACTCAAGCTCCGACACATCGGTCACCAAGGCGGCATCGTTCACGGCCACAAGGGTATTGCCGCGCGCGGCGCCCTCCCCTGCCAGATGGTCCTCGTCATAGATCATGTCGCAGACCGGGCCGCCAAAGCCGTCGTAATAGCGGCGCACACGCTGCACGCCCGGAATCGTGCGCTTGTAGGGCTGCTCGGAGAGCTTCACCACCGGCGTCCACGGGTCCGCATCGCTCGCACGGCGGGCGGAAAGCTTGTACACGCCGCCCAGCGCCGGCTGATCGTAGCAGGTCGCGAGCTTGGTACCCACGCCAAAGCTATCGATGGGTGCGCCCTGGTCGAGCAGCGACTGAATCGTGTACTCGTCAAGGTCGTTGGAGACCGAAATCCCCACATAGGGCAGGCCCTCGGCGTCAAAACGGCCGCGGACATACTTGGACAACTTAGCCAGGTCGCCCGAGTCGATGCGAATAGCCGACAGGCGCTCGCCCGCCGCCTCCATCTCCTTGGCAACCGTAATGGCATGCTCGCAGCCCTCGCGCACGTCGTAGGTGTCAATGAGCAGCGTACAGTTCTTGGGGCTCGACTTGGCAAAGGCGCGGAAGGCCTCGAGCTCGGAATCGAAGCTCATCACCCAGCTGTGCGCATGCGTGCCAAAGACGGGAATACCGTAGCGGCGCCCGGCAAGCACGTTGGACGTAGACGAGCAGCCTGCCACGTAGCTCGCGCGCGCGACAGCCAGGCCGCCATCGGGACCCTGGGCGCGACGCAGGCCAAACTCGGCGACGGGGCGACCATCGGCCGCCAGTACCACGCGCGCCGTCTTGGTGGCGACGAGCGTCTGGAAGCCGACGATGTTGAGCAGCGCGGTCTCGAGCAGCTGGCACTCCAGCGACGGACCAGTGACGCGCACCATGGGCTCGCGCGGAAACACGAGCTCGCCCTCGGGCACGGCGTCAATGTTCACGTGCGCACGAAAATCGCGCAGGTAGTCGAGGAATGCAGGCTTGAACATCGCGCCGCCGGCCGGAGCCTGGAGCGAGGCGAGGTAGTCGATGTCCTCGGGCGTAAAGCGCAGGTTCTCGACCAGCTCGGGCAGCTCGGCGGTACCGCACATGACGGCGTAGGCGCTACCAAAGGGATGGTCGCGGTAAAACGCGGTAAAACAACCCTGCTCGTTGGCCTTGCCGCTCTCCCACAGGCCCTGGGCCATAGTGAGCTCGTACAGATCGGTGAGCATTGCAATGTCGGTGGGATGCGAGATGTCGGTCAAAGCCATGGGGCGACCTTTCGGATGCGTGGTACAGAATTTGAGGGTTGGACGAGGCGGACGTGCGGGCATGGAGCCCGGCGCGAACAGGTTAGTGCAGGCCCATGCTGCCGGTGATCGTGTAGACCATAAAGACGATAAACGCGATGAGGGCGAGCACGATGATGATTTTTTGAGCCGGAGCCATGCCGGGAATCTCGCCCTCGGCTGTAGGCTCCTTGGAGGTGACCATGCGCTGGGCAAAGGTCATCTCGTCACGACTCGGCTTGGGCTCGGCGGGCTTGGGATGAGCCACCTTTTTAGGTTGAGGTTTGGGTGCGGCAGGCGCAGGCTTCGCAGTGGCGGGCTTGGGCGCGGGCGCGGGCTTGCGCTCGGATGCGGCCCTCGTGGCGGCTTCCTCGGCCTTTGCGCGCTCGGCACGCAGGGCAGCCAGCTCCTCACGCTCGCGACGAGCCTCTTCCTGAGCCTCGCGGCGAGCCTTCTCGGCGCGGAGCTCTTCCAACTCGGCGCGCTCCTCGTCGGACAATGGTTGGGACTCAAGCTCGGCCATAGTACCGCCCTTTCTTTTTAAAAAAAGCCGCCGACACAATGTCAGCGGCTTATCAAATCCAAGGGTGGAGACGAAGGGAGTCGAACCCTCGGCCTCTGCCATGCGACGGCAGCGCTCTCCCAACTGAGCTACGTCCCCAGGACAAGTCGATATTTTACCTACGGCTCGCCAACTGTCAACGCCCAATACCCAGTCTTTTTGGGACGAAGCCATTTTGACTACTTTTCGAGCAGACAATCCTCTCGATGATTCTTTAATCCCCGTCCCAGAAAAATCATCCGCGTGCGCGCTACTTTGCGCTGGTAAGGACGCCGGTGGTGTCAAACGCTGGGGTGAAGCTCTCGTCTACCGCGCCGCCCTCTTGCCAGAACATCGTTGTAAAGCCCAGGTCGTCGGCATGGTCGAGCACCTGCTCGTACTCATCGCGCGTCACGGCTCGTGCCAGGTCGCCGCCCTGCTCGCGCATGAGCGCATTGGGCGTGTACTGGTTCATGACCGAGATCGGCACATCGCCCACCGTCTGCCACACAAGGTCCAGTACGCGACACGAATCGTCCGCATGCCCCGGCAGCACCAGGTGACGCACGATCATGCCGCGCTTCATGAGCCCGTCCTCGTCCACCAGCTCTCCCCCGCGGCGTTCGATCTCGCGTGCCATTTGCGCCAAGCCCGACACGGCCACACGCGGGTAGTCCTTAATGTGGGAGAGCGACTGCGCAAGCCCCGCATCGGCATATTTAAAGTCGGTAAGCCACACGTCGACCAAATCGCCGAGCGCCGCCACGGCACTCGCGCGCTCATAACCGCTCGTGTTGTAGACGATTGGGATGGACAGCCCGCGCGCCCGTGCCGCGGCAATCGCAGCCGGCAGCAGGTGCGCGTAGTGTGTCGCCGTCACCAGGTTAATATTGTTCGCACCCTGGTCCTGCAGCTCCAACATAATCTCGACCAGGCGCTCGGGCGAAATCTCAAGCCCAAAATTGCCCGTCGAGATCTCGTGGTTCTGACAATAGACGCATTTGAGCGAGCAGCCGCTAAAGAAGATCGTGCCCGAACCGGCCTCGCCCGAGATAGGCGGCTCCTCCCACATATGAAGCGCCGCGCGGGCCACCTTGAGCGTGTCGTTAGCACCGCATGCGCCGCGCGCACCCTCATCGCGCGCCGCACCGCAACGGCGCGGACACAAATGGCAGGCGGGCGAAAAAAGTTCGGTCAACGACGTCGGCATAAAAACATGCTCCAAAACAACGATTCAGCAGCTCAAGCGCAAAAGGACCAACCGCACGGACGGCTCAAGCCCAAGGTGCCGTAATCGTCCGACACGATTTTTGTAATGTCAAGACTGGAATCCACAAAGTGCCGCTTTATGATGTAGGTATTCCGCCCCCCGCGGAGCAACTGGGTGAACCGTCGCGTTTATTTAGGGAGCCCACACAGTCGTACCTAGTACAGGTATCCTTCGTTGTTAAGGACGCTGGAACAGTCGATGAGGGCACCCACCTGTTTTAGGTGGGTTCATTTTCGTAACGTGGGGGGTGGTTTTCTTTTGCCGAAACTCGCCATTGCAAATCTCGCCCAGATCCCCAAAAGGCACCAGGCAGAACCCCACCATCACTCGAATATCTGGTAAGCACGTGATTATCGCCCCGTGCAATTCCTCACACCCTCCTTAGTCGAGTATCATGGGTCAGCTATACCCTTTGTGGCGTGGCATCCTTTGACCTTTTCCTTCGACGCTTGGCGGTTTATCGATTCATGGCTTCCTCCACGAGCTTCATACCGTACCTTTGCGTGGCGGCCGCGGCTTTTATCGCGACCTTCCTTGCGGTGCCCCTGGTCAAGCGCCTGGCAATCAAGCTCGACGCCGTCGACTATCCTTCCAAGCGCCGCATCAACACTAAGCCCATCCCGCGCATGGGCGGCACGGCGGTCTTTTTGGGCCTCGTCGTCGCCTGCATTGTGCAAATCCTAGGCACCTGGTACCTGGGCTGGCCACCCGTTTTGGTGCCCCACCCCCGTCTGCACATCAGCTACCCCATACTTGCGCTTTCTTTTACCGTCATCTTTGCGACCGGCGCGATCGACGACATCTTCCAGCTCAAGCCCAAGCAAAAGCTGGCCGGCCAGGTCCTCGCCGCGCTCATCGCCTGCGTGGGCGGCCTAAAAATCGGCGTCATCGTCAACCCGCTTGCCCCCGGCGAGATTATGCTCGGCTGGCTCGCCTATCCCATCACCGTGGTCTACCTGGTGGCGTTCACCAATATCATCAACCTCATTGACGGCCTTGACGGCCTGGCGACGGGCATCTGTGGCATCGCATCGTTCACGATGTTCTCGATGGCCGTTCTCTCGGGCCGCATCGATGCCGCCGCGCTCTCCATCGCGTTGTTTGGTGCCTGCTTGGCCTTTTTGCGCTACAACTTCAACCCCGCGAGTATCTTCTTGGGCGACTCGGGTTCGCTGCTGCTGGGCTTTGCGCTGGGTTCCATCTCGCTGCTCAACGTGAGCCGCACCGCCGCGCTCACCTCGCTCATCATCCCGCTCATCGTGGCGGGCGTGCCTATCATCGATACGTTTAGCGCCATTGTGCGCCGCAAGCGCGCCCACATTAGCATTGGGCAGGCCGACAAGGGCCACATCCACCACCGCCTCATTCAAGAGGGCTACAACCAAAAGCAGGCCGTACTGCTCATCTATGCGTGGTGCATTATGCTTTCGGCCGGCGCCGCCGCCATCAATCAGGTCGAAGTGCCCACGCGCGTGCTCATCTTTACCGTGCTCGCCATTGGCTCGGCGGCCTTCGCCAAGCACCTGCACCTGTTTGAGCCCGTGCTGCGCCACCATTACAACAAGCGCACGCACGAGGACGAGCTGGTAACCCCCGACGACCCCGCCTTTAAGCAGGAGGAGCAGGCAGCCGAGGAATGTAAGGAAGAGCGCCACCACAAGCTCTAGGGTAAGCTGCCGAGGATGTGCCCGGGCGCCGCTGACCATGCGCAGCCCCGTGCCCATCGTGCAAGCCACCTCTCCCCCGCCCCTCGCTTACTTACGCCCCGACCCTCCAATAAACGCGTTATCATCTTGACCCATGAACATACGTTAGGAGCAATCATGCCAAACGAGAACAGCTACGAAGTCGCGCTGCAAAAGAGCAACGCCATTCGCGAGGGCCTGGCCAAGACGCCCGAGAAGTTCACCATGCTTACCGGCGACCGCCCCACCGGCCGTCTGCACCTGGGCCACTACTTTGGCACCCTCAAGGGCCGCGTCGAGCTGCAGAACATGGGCGCCAAGACCAACGTGCTCATCGCCGACTACCAGGTCATCACCGACCGCGACACCACCGAGCACATCCAGGACAACGTGTACAACATGGTGATGGACTACCTTGCCTGCGGAATCGACCCCGACAAGACCATGATCTACGCGCACTCCGCCGTGCCCGCCGCAAACCAGCTCATGCTGCCGTTCCTGTCGCTGGTGTCCGAGGCTGAGCTGGCGCGCAACCCCACGGTCAAGGCCGAGATGGAGGCCTCGGGCCACGAGCTCACCGGCCTTCTGCTCACCTACCCGGTGCACCAGGCCTGCGACATCCTGTTCTGCAAGGGCAATGTGGTGCCCGTCGGTCGCGATCAGCTGCCGCACATCGAGCTCACCCGCACCATCGCCCGCCGCTTTAACAACCGCTACGGCAAGGTGTTCCCCGAGGTCGATGCGCTGCTGTCCGAGACCCCACTGCTGCCCGGCCTGGACGGTCGCAAGATGAGCAAGAGCTACGGCAACGCCATCAACATCTCGATGACCGCCGAGGAGACGGCCAAGCGCATCAAAAAGAGCCAGACCGACTCCGAGCGCATGATCACGTTCGACCCCGAGAACCGCCCCGGCGTGTCCGGCCTGCTTTCGACGGCCGCCATCTGCACCGGCCGCTCCGAGGTCGAGATTGCCGAGGAGATCGGCATGGGCGGCTCCGGCCAGCTCAAGAAGTACGTGACCGAGGCCGTCAACGAGTACTTCGCCCCGATCCGTGAGCGTCGTCAGCGCTACGAGAACGATCTGGACTACGTGAAGGACGTGCTGCACGAGGGCAACCGTCGCGCCAACGAGATCGCCGAGCAGACCCTGGCCGAGGTTCGGGACGCCATGGGCATGGTGTACTAGACCGACCTGCTGGTTTGAACTTTCGATTGCTATAGGGCGGGCGCTACGGCGTCCGCCTTTTTTTGGTGCCCGACCGGTTCGGCTCCGCCCATCGCACTCCCCCGACAAACGGGAACGGGCCCGCCGGCAGTCAGTTGCCAGCGGGCCCGTTCCCGAAGTACACCGTTGAATCGCACAGAGGGGAGGGATGCGAATCAAACTCAACAGGGCAGGCTTTTTCATCGCCTATTGCCCGCTCCGTTGTTGAATAAAATATAGTTCACCGTGGTTTACTTTGCAGCATCAATATGAGCCGCCATAGCTTCTCCATAAGTTAGCCCCGGTAAACCTACAACGGAAAACCGCCGCAAAGGGGACAGGCACCTTTGTGGTAGTTTTGGCCACGGCAGATCTGTTAGAGTCCGGCGGGCCAGCGACAGGCGCCCAGATCGACGTGCATGGGGTCGACAAACGTCACGCCCTCCCCTAGCAAAAGCTCACGTTGAGCATCGGGACCGCCAAAAGCAAAACCCTCGCATATGCGCCCGTCGGCAAACACCACGCGATGGCAGGGTATCTCGCCGGGGCGCGGATTGCTGTGCAGGGCATACCCCACGTACCGCGCACTTCGTGGACGACCGGCAAGCAGCGCCACCTGACCATACGTGGCGACCATCCCTTCGGGGATCTGCTCGACCACCTCGTACACCCGTTCAAAAAAGCCCTCAGACGCCATCGCTCGCTCCCTTCTCCGCATTAACAGCATAAAGAAATGATCCCTTGGGGACGGAGGAAAACGGATCATTCGCGGCCTCCGTGCGGTCGATGATCCGTTTTCCTCCGTCCCCAAGGGATCATTTGTTGGCAGGTTGGTTAGTTGGCGGGCTGGAAGAAGGCTACGGCTACGGCACCGGGGCCTACGTGGGTACCGATGGTGGCACCGATGGTGTGAACGGGCAGCTCGCCCTCGGTGTGGCCAGCCCACAGTGCCGCGCTGTCCTCGATATACTTCTTGAGCACCGCATCCGAAAGGCCCGTATAGCCGAGCGCCAGCGGCATGGAAAAGTCGATGCCGCCCGCCTTTTCGACCTTTTGGTTCAGCAGGTTGCGGCCGTTCTTGGAACCGCGCGCCTTTCCCAGCTGCACAATCAGACCGTCCTCGGCAGCTACCACGGGCTTTACGTTGAGCAGCGTACCCACGGCGCCGGCAGCAGCAGACAGGCGACCGCCGCGCACCAGGTACTCCAGCGTCTCGAGCAGGCCGATAACCACCACGCGGTCGCGCACGGCCTCGACCGCCGCCGCGATCTGGGCCGCGCTACGGCCCTCGTCCACCAAGCGCAGCGCATACTCAACCAGAATGCGTTCACCCAGGGTGACGTTGTTGCTATCAACCACGTACACATCGCCGCCCGGCGCCTCGGCTAGTGCGGTACGGGCGCTCTGATTGGTGCCCGACAGCTTAGCGCCCACGGTAATAATCACAGCCTCATCGCCGGCTTCGCGAATCTCGGCGATAGCCTGCAAGAACGCGTACGGGTTGACCTGGCCGGTCTTGGGCAGCTCATCGCGCTCCACGAGCATCTCGTAAAAGCACTGGTGATCGATGTCGACGCCATCCATGTACACATCGGTGCCAAAGGTGACGGACAGCGGCAGAACACGCAGAGCGGGGTGCTCCGCCGGCGACATATCGCTTGCGGAATCGGTAATAATGCGGACGGACATAACAAATCCTTTCTTGCGCAGGTCTCGCGCGGGGAATTTAGACAGCATTGCCCCGGCACGGTATACGCGCTCAAACGGGACTATGCAGTTGTTAATGGGAAGCAAATGCCTTGGCGGCCTTAGATCTCGCGCAGGGTGTTGAGAATCGTACGCAGCGACGCATACATCTGCTCGCGCTGCTCCACGCCCATGGCCTTACCGGTGGTGTCGAGCACGTCGTGGATGATACGGTCGGCCTCGTTCATGCTCTCGCCACCCAGCGTGGTCAGGCGAACCGGTGCGCGGTACTTGACGGCAGCATCGCCCGAGTCATCAACCTCGACAAAGCCGCCCTCCTCCAGGTGCGCCAGCGTGCGCGAAACGGCAGCGCGCGTCACGCCGGCCACGCGAGCCAGATCGGCGCCGGTCATGCCGTCCTTGCTGCGCTCCAGGTAGTACAGGCACATAACGTCGGAGCCCTTGAGGCCCAGCCTTGCGCCCTCAGACGTCTTAATGCGCTGGATCTCCTTGTACAGCCCGCTAATCAGTCCGACAAAATCCTCGAAACGTGTCTCGTCGTTCTGCTGCATGGGAGACGACCGCCTTTCGCTTGCATGATGCTAACGGGTAAACATCTTAGCCGTACTCAGCGACTGCCGCCTCCACGCGACCCAATTGTTAACCCATCAACATAAAAACCACCACAAAGGGGACAGGCACCTTTGTGGTGGTCTGGGGCATCAATAGGTTCTAGGCGCCGCTACAGCTCCACGCAGGGATTGTCGCGGGTCACAAGCGTCTTAACGACAACCGTCGCTCCCAGATAGCGCTCGAGCAGCTCGGCCAAGCGATCGATGGCGGCCTGGCAATCCCCCATCCGCTCGGGCTCCACGCACTCAATCGCCAGAAATGCGTCCGCCGAATCGTCGGACAGCGCCGTGCGAACGCCATCGCGCCAGTTCCAGCAACGGCACACGGCGCCCGCATCATCGATATAAGCAAGCTCACCGGGCAGCGTCGGATCATCCGCCTCCTCGCCAAGTGGCAAGAACGCGTCGCCGCCGTCGGTCACCTTCAAGCGAAGGTCTCCCTCAATCGCATGCAGATCCTCGCCTCCCACGGGCAGCGCATAGGTCAACGACACCGTGTTGTAAATATCCACCGCCGGTGTGATATGACCGACCGGCTTGCCCTTGAGCACGCGCTTGAGCAAGTTCTCGATCGAGCAGCGGGCGCCCTTTTTAGTCTTGAACAGCCGGTACGCGTCACGCCAAGCCTTCACCGGCGCGTTCTCGCTGATGGTATCGCTCGTCAGGCGACGCTCCGCTTCGATATTGGCGCGGTCGAGCAACGCGGCAATGGCATCCACGTCCTCCTGGGGAATCTGAGCCGCGGGCTTCATGCCCTTTACGACCACGACGCCGACCGCCGCCTGTGGAAACAGCTCCCAAAACGAATTCTCGGCAACAAAGCCCTTCATACGCTCTCCCTTCATTGTGCGCGCCCGAGTGAGGGCGCCTAAACAAAAAGCGCCCTCACAGCGGCCACCTTCAAAGTCCTACGGTGCCGCCACAAGAGCGCTTGCGCTGCCCCCATCCGGAGAAGGGGGCGATATGTCAGGCGTATTGTAACCTGAGTCATCCGCCCAAGCAAAACCACCACAAAGGTAACTGTCCCCTTTGTGGTGGTTATGGACTTGCGGCGACGCTAGTGGCGGAGTCCCAGCAAGCCGCGGCCGCGATGACGGGCCTCGGCGGACACCTGGGCGTGCGGGCCGGCGGCCTTGACGGACTCGGGAAGGTGCGAGTACTTCTTCTCGAAGTTCTCCTCGAACATCACCGCCAGGTTGTGCGCTGCCTCGTCGTAGCGCGCGGTGCTCTGCCAGTACTGGCGCGGCACCAGGATGCCGTCGGGCACACCGTGGCACGTAGTGGGAATGTCGACATTAAAGATATCGTCGTGCACAAACTCGCTGTCCTCGATGGTACCGTCGAGGGCGCGAGCGACCAGGACGCGCGTGTAGGCCAGCTCGATGCGATGGCCCACGCCATAACCGCCGCCAATCCAACCGGTGTTGACCAGGTAGACGCGCGTGCGGCCGTCGGCGATGCGCTCGCCGAGCATCTTAGCGTAGACCATGGGGTCGAGCGGCATAAACGGCTCGCCAAACAGCGAGGAGAACGTGGGCGTGGGCTCGGTGACGCCAACCTCGGTGCCGGGGATCTTGGCCGTAAAGCCCGTCACAAAGTGATACATGGCGGCGCCGGCCGTCAGGCGCGAGATAGGCGGCAGCACGCCAAAGGCATCGCAGGTCAGGAACAGCACGACGCTGGGAGTGGTGCCCATGCCCTTGGTCCACGCGTTGGGGATATGCTCGACGGGATAGGCCACGCGCGTGTTGTGCGTGATCGAGATGTCGTCGTAGTTGGGCTTGCGGTTCTCGTCGAGCACCACGTTTTCGCAAATGGCGCCAAAACGGACGGCGTTGAAGATCTCGGGCTCGTGGAAGGCGTCCAGGCCCTCGCATTTGGCGTAGCAGCCACCCTCGATGTTGAAGATGCCCATGTCGGACCAACCGTGCTCGTCGTCGCCGATCAGCAGGCGCGTGGGATTGGCCGAAAGCGTGGTCTTGCCGGTGCCGGACAGGCCAAAGAACACGGCGGTCTCGTGCGTGACGGGATCCATGCTGGCCGAGCAATGCATGGGCAGCACGTCGTCCTCGACAGGCAGCAGGTAGTTCATGACACTGAAGATGGACTTTTTGATTTCGCCGGAGTAGCCGGTACCCGCGACCAAAATCACGCGCTCCTGGAAGTTGATGACCACGGCGGCGCTGGAGTTGAGGCCCTTGATGGCAGGGTCGCATTGGTAGCCCGGCGCGGCGAGCACGCAGAAGTCCGGCTCGCCGGTGCGCGCGATTTCGCGGGCGAGCGGGCGGGCGAGCATCTGCTTAATGAAGAGCGCCTGGCTGGCACGCTCGCAGGCGACGAGCAGGCGGCGCGTATGGTTGCGGTCGGCGCCGGCCATGCCGCGGGTGACGAACACATCGCGCTCGTTGAGATAGTCGACGATGCCGGCTTTGATGACCTCGTAGCTTTCGACGGACAGCGGGCGGTTGACGGCGCCCCAGGCAATCTTGTCGTGGACATCGGGGGTGTCAACGATAAAGCGGTCGTTGGGCGAACGTCCGGTACGCTCCCCCGTCTCGATCACCAGCGCGCCGTTGGATGCCATGCGGCCTTCGTTGCGGCGGATGGCATGCTCGACGAGCTCTGCCGCCGGCAGGTCCACCAGCAGACGGGGTTGATTCTCGGCGGGATCTTCAACGAGCGTAATACCAAAGTTGGACAGAACTTCTGCAGGGGTAACACCAGGCATGGGGCCTCCTTTAAAAACGCGACACGTGGACGCGACGCGCACTTTACTCACGTAAAGCCCGTTGTACCCGATATGCAAAAACGTTTTTGCGGCAAGGGCGGCAAGCCCGCCCAACGGTCAAAAATCGCAGGCAAGCGGCCCAGTCATTGGGGACGTTCTTAAACGACTAGTCATTGGGGGCGTTCTTGAACAGGCAACATTCAAGGAGTGTCCCCGGATGCCGGCACTTAGGGACGTTCCCAAAGTGCCGGCACATAAGGAACGTCCCTAAGTGCCGACTACAGCGGCAGGCCTTGGCCGAGCATGGCTATGGCGCTCATCAGGACCAGCATGCCGGCAGCGTAGGGCAGCACCGCGCCCAGGAGTTCGGCATCCCTGCCGCGCACGTGGACGGCAGCCAGACCAATCGCGAGCGTCTGCGGAGAGATCATCTTACCGGCGGCAACACCAAGCGCGTTCAGCGCGACCATCCAGTAGTCGCTCACGCCCAGCGCCGTAGCGGCCTGGCTCTGGATGGGGCCAAACAGCATGCCCGAGGACGTGCCCGAGCCGGTCACAAACGCACCGACTGCGCCGATCCACGGAGCCAGAATCGGGTACAGCCCACCGGCGACGGCGATGCAGAACGCGCTGATCGAAGAGACCATGCCCGCATAGCCCATCACCTTGGCACAGCCCAGCACCGAAAGCATCGTGATCACCGTCGGCATCATCTGCTTCACAGTCGCGGCCAGCACCTCGCCCATCATGCGTGGCGAAGCACCCTGAATGGCACCGCCGACAAACGCGGCCAGGAAGATCCAAACACCCGGCGTGTTAATCCACGAAAACGTAAGCGTACCGGGGTTCTCGCCGCAATACACCTGCACGTGGCTTGCAAAGGGCGCAAGCGCGGCATGCACGGCGGGCACCAGGTTGGACGTACCCAGCAGCAGTACAAAAATCAGAATGAAGCACGACCAGGCCGAAAGCGCCGATTTAACGGTGAGCTGTTCGCCGGCCTCGATATTCATATGGAAGCGTGCGTCCAAATGCCCCGACTTCTCGGCACGCATGGCAAGCGCAGCTGTCAGCGCGAGCGAAACGATGGATCCTACGACCACGGCCAGCTCGGGGCCCACAAACATGGCAACGACCAGAGCCGCGCCGACAAACGACACGCCGGAGAGCAACGCCACGCCGGCAACACCGTGCAGACGCTCGCCCACACTCGCGGCATTGCCCTGGTCATCGGCAACACGGCCCGCAACCAGCACAATAAATAGCGGCATCACCACAAAGAACGGTGCGAGCTGCACCAGCTGAACGGTCGCTAGGTGAAGGGAATCCAAACCCACCAGGTCGGCAACGGACACCGTGGGGATGCCGATGGAGCCGTAGGGCGTGGGCACGCCGTTGGCCAGCAGGCAGATGAGCACGGCAGGCACGGCCTCAAAGCCCAGGCCCGCGAGCATGCCGGCGGGAATGGCGACAGCGGTACCGAAGCCGGCCATGCCCTCCATAAAGCCACCGAAGCACCAAGCCACGAGCAGCGCCAGCAGACGGCGGTCGCTGCTGATGGAGGTGATCATGCTGCCGATCACGTCCATGGCGCCCGTACGAACGCACAGGTTATACGTGAACACCGCGGCGATGATCACCAGGACGATGGGCCACAGAGCCATCAAAAAACCTTCGAGCGAGGCGGTCGCGATCTGCGCTGCCGGCAGGTGCCACCATGCGAAGGCAAGCAAGCACGAAAGGACAAACGATCCGATAGCGGCCTTCCAAGCTGGCCATTTAAAGCACAGCAGCATCACGACCAGCCAAATAATCGGCACAAGAGCCAGTATGAATGCGGCGACGTCCATAGGTAGAAGCTCCTTGGTACCGCGTGGGCGGCATCGGGGGTGTCACAAAACTTCAACAGGATACCGCACGTTTACCGACAAATTACAGCCGCCCGCCGAAATTATTGAACAATCCGTTCAAAAACACGAACGAACACCGTCGCGTCTATACTAAAGCGCAGCAATAGAAAGGACTCCGCTTTGAGCATCACGCCCCTCGATAGCATTCGCCGCGCCATCGCCCGCCGCAACGGCGTCTCCAACCCCGCTGCATCGAGAGACGGCGCCGCGAAGGCCCAGGGCGGCCGCATCGAGAACGGCCTCTTCCCTGCCTCGCACACTGCCGAGGAACTCGCACGCATCCAAGAGCTGAGTCAGCGCAACGCCGGCGGGCCCGATAGCAGCCAAGCCACACGTCGCCGGCGCGAACGCGATCGCAAGCCCGGCCCCGTCCGCCGCATGGTCAACGCTTGGTGGAACCGTCTGCTCGGTGCCGTCTACGGCGGCGGGTTCTCCACGCAAGAGGCTGAATACGAAGAGCACGCCACCAGCCGCGACTATCTTTGGAACACCCTCGGCACCGCCGTGTGGGGTCTGGCGTTTCCGTTGCTCACCATCGTGTCTACGCAGCTCGTGGGCGCCGAAGAAGCCGGCAAGTTCTCCATCGCCTTTGTCACCGGCACGCTCATCATGATCGCATGCAACTACGGCGTGCGCAATTTCCAGGTCTCAGACATCGACGAAAAGACGTCCTTTGCCTCCTACCAGCTCAACCGCTGGCTTTGTGGAGCGCTCGCCCTAGGCTGCGGCCTCATGTACAGCAGCGCCCGCGGCTATGATGCGCAGATGGCGACGATCGGCCTGGGCGTCTACCTGTATAAGGTCATCGACGGCGTCGCCGACGTGTACGAAGGCCGCCTGCAGCAGGCCGACAAACTCTACTTGGCTGGAATGAGCCAAACGCTACGCTCCGTCGGCGTCATCGCGGTCTTCAGCGTGGCGCTGTTCCTCACGCGCAGCATGCCCATCGCGGCCATGGCCATGGGTGTCGCCGCGATCGCCTCGCTCGTGCTGGTCACCGCGCCGCTCGCCCTGCTCGAGACCGAAAAATCGCGCCGCGTGAGCCTGCGCGAGGTCGGCCACCTGTTTGTCCAGTGCGCCCCGCTCTTTGGTGCACTGTTCCTGTTCAACCTAATTGAGAGCATGCCCAAGTTTGTGATGGAAGGCACGCTGGCATACAAATATCAGCTGTACTTTAATGCCCTGTTCTTTCCGGCGCAGGCTATTTTGCTGAGCATTGGATTTATCTATAAACCGCAGCTTCTGCGCTTGTCGAGCATTTGGGCTAATCCTCGCAAGCGTCATCGCTTTGACCTGATTATTGTTGCCGTTATGGCGCTGATCGTGGTCATCACCGGCGTGTGCGCCGCATTTATGGCAGGTCCCGGTATTCCCCTCATGAGCTTGATGTACGGCCTCAGCTTTGAGCGCTACCGTACGCTGGCGTTGCTGATGGTCGTCGCCGGCGGCGTCACCGCGGCCATCGACTTTATCTACGCCATCATCACGGTGCTACGCCACGCTGGAGACGTCACCAAGATCTACCTGATCTGCTTCGCCGTAAGCGTGGTGCTGCCGGTGATCCTGATTAAGCTGCTGGGTCTGATGGGCGCTGTAGTGAGCTACCTAGCCATCATGGCCCTACTCCTGGTGCTGCTGATAATCGAGTACGCCCACATCCGCCAGCGCATAGAACGCGACCGCAACCCATACGGCGCCTAATTAGCTGCCCGGTCACCGGAATTTGCGATGGAATCACCCCGTCTGGGGTCTCGTTGCGGACAATATTCATCACGCAAAACTAAGTGAGTAGACTTTTACCGAATCTCCGACCACACCAACAGAGCACAAGTCTGTGACCTGCGGTTTTATTGAGGCAAATATGTTGGGTGCTCGGCATTTCCAAAAAAGTCTACTCACTTAGCCAGCGGGCAGCCAAATGATTATTTAATCCCCGTCCCAGAGAAATCAATTAGCGGGCAGAAGGGCAAAAGTAGTCAAAAAAGCCCCGTCCCAAATTAGCTACCCCTTGCACCGATTATTCGCCCGGGTTGATGTTCGCGTAGAACTCCGCCCCGTCGTCCAGGCGCAGGATGCCCACGCGACCGAACTCGGAGCCGGTGGCGGCAGCGCAGTCGATGTCGATGCGATCGGGCACACCGGCGGCATCCTCGCCGCCCAGGCGCACGATCTGCCCGCGGCCCGACTCCTCATCGAGCCCCGCAAGACCACCGACCTCGCAATAACGCCCGAGCGACACCGTTGGCGTGTGACCGCTCACCACGACCGGACCCTTGCCCTCGGCAGAAAGCAGCCCGGTCGGCACATCCCAATAGCCGTGACGAATCCACAGCAGGTCATCGGACGACTGCACTGCGAGCATCTGCTGCAGCAGCTCGCGATCAGCACCCACCGCTCCAACGCCATCGGCACAATCGACACCATGCTCAAGCAAAAACGCGCGCGCCGCCTTCATCTCGATTCCAGCATGTACCAGCAGATACGGGCGCTCCTCGGTCTCGACCACCGCGTAGAGCGGCAGCGCGGCCATCCATCGCACGAGCTCCTCGTATGCCTCAAATTCCATGTCGTTGAGCTGCTCGCGCGTCGTCCAGCCACCGTTGATATCCCAGGTCTCGGCATCGAGCGGATCCTGACCAATGATGGCATCGAGCATGATCTGCTCGTGATTACCCTTGAGCACGCGGGCGTTGGGCAGCGAGCGTACGAGCTTAATAACGCCGACCGGATCGGGCCCACGATCGATCATGTCGCCCAGCACGTACAGCGTGTCGTCGGACGTCAACGAGATCTTAGACAGGGCCTCGTCAAGCGCACGCACGTGCCCGTGAGCATCAGATGTCACATAGATCGCCATGGTACGCCTCTCCTTGCATTGCGGCCGAAGCCCGACGCCGCAACTAAAACTTCAAGTTGAACTTAAATGTTACTCATTGTACTCCGTTGCAATAAAGCTGGAAAGGGTTTCCGAGCAGAGGCAAAGACGGCAGCCGTCTATGACGATATCGCGCACGCCCGCAATCCAACCCCATAAACCCACCATCTTTGGGTACAAATAACCGCAGACAACTGACCGTGCCACGCCAACCACCCAGGAGCGGACACCATCCATGAACCAGATCCTTCTCTTTATCGGCCTCGTCATCATTTTGTGCCTGACCATCAAACCCGTCGGCAAAAAACTCCCCTTCCCCACCCTGCTCATCTTTATCGCACTCGGCATGCTGCTGGGCGTCAACGGCCCGGCACACATCGACTTTAGCGACTACGCGCTCACCGAAACCGTCTGCAGCACGGCGCTGCTATTCATCATGTTCTACGGCGGCTTTAACACCAATATCGACCGCGCCAAGCCCGTCGCCGCGCCGGCGGTGCTGCTGAGCACGCTCGGCGTCGTCATCACCGCAGGCATCACCGGCGTGTTCGCCCACTTTGTACTGGGCTTCGACTGGATCGGCGGCCTGCTGTTGGGATCGGTCGTGGCGTCCACCGACGCGGCCAGCGTCTTTAGCGTTCTGCGCGAGCACAGCCTGTCGCTGAGGGGCGGCACCGACTCGCTGCTCGAGGTCGAATCGGGCTCCAACGATCCCGTCGCCTATATGCTCACCGCCGTGCTCGCCACACTCGCGGCCGGCGGCGACATCAACATTCCCGCACTGCTGGCCAAGCAGATTATCTTGGGCGTGGGCCTGGGCCTCGCCATCGGCTGGGCGGCGGGCCGCCTGATTGAACGCGCGCACGCAACGGCCGAGGGCGCGCAGACCATCTTTTTGTTCGCCGTGGCCATCGTCGCCTACGCGCTGCCGAGCTACCTGGGCGGCAACGGATTTTTGGCCGTGTACCTGGCCGGCATTGTGCTGGGTGCGAGCGACATCACCGGCAAGGTCGAGATGGCGCACTTCTTCGATACCCTCACCGAGATGGCCGAGATGACGATCTTCTTCTTGCTCGGCCTGCTCGTAACGCCCGCACGCCTGCCGCAGATGCTGCTGCCGGGCCTGGCGCTCATGGCGTTTATGCTCTTTGTGAGCCGCCCCATCGCCGTCGGCGTGCTCCTAGCGCCCTTTAAGACGAACCCTCGCCAGGTTGCGCTCGTAAGCTGGGCGGGTCTGCGCGGCGCGGCTTCGGTCGTGTTTAGCCTCTTTACCGTGGTGGCCGGTGTTCCTGGCGGTCACGACCTGTTTGACCTGGTATTTGTGATTGCCGTGTCGAGCATTGTGGTGCAGGGCTCGCTGCTACCGGCGGTGGCGAAAAAGCTCAATATGATCGACGCGGAAGGCGACGTGCGCCGTACGTTTAACGATTACCGCGACGAGGACGGCATGTCGTTTGTCAAGTTCAAGGTGGGCGCGGGCCATCCGTTTTCCGGACGCTCGCTCGCCGATATTGGCAGCGCCACGGACATGCTCGTCGTCCTGGTGCTGCGCGATGGCGCGCACCCGGTGCTGCCCAATGGCGATACCGTGATTGAGGAAGGCGACCTATTGGTGATGGCTGCCCCGACGTTTGAAGAGCGTGCCGAGGTTACGCTGCGCGAGGTCACCGTGACGCCCCACGGTCGTCTGGCCGGCCAGCGCCTGCGCGATGTGCCGCAAGGCAAGCATCCGTTTATCGTCGTGATGCTCAAGCGCGACGGCCAAACGATCATCCCCGACGGCAACACCCTCATATACGCCGGCGACGAAGCCGTCATCGCCACACTCGCGTCGTAGCCATCCCCACCCATAAGTTGCGGTGAAATAGGGATTGAATAGGCCTCTGAACAGCCATTTCAGTCCCTATTTCACCGCAACTTATTGAGGGGATGGATTGAAAAACATTTGAATTGACACCGAAATGAAAAAAGCCGGGGGATGTCCCCCGGCATTTTTTATGCGAGTCAAGACTAAATACTTCTCGGGAAAACGCCGGCCCATTGCGTCAGCAATTTACGAGCCGCTCTACCCACCTCTGGACGGCTAAGGACTTTTCGCAGGTAGTTTGACGAACATATGTTTGCTTATTATAATATTACTTGAAAGCACCCCTTATCTCATGGTATAAAGAATACGGTTCCCTCCAAAAGAGGGGCCTCCAAGAGCCGGGGTCTTACCCCCGGCATTTTTTTTGCAAAAATGGAGGCCCATCATGAGCGAACTCTCCGTCTTTGTTGACGAATCTGGCGACCTCGGAGGCGTCTCCAACTACTACCTCGTCACCCTCGTTTTTCACGATCAAAACGATGCAATCGTTGAACGCATTGACCGCTACGAGCGCGCCCTGTCGCAGTCCTCGCTTCCCAATACGCCTTTTCATGCAGGACCCCTACTGAATGGAAACGGCGACTACAAAGATCTTCCCAAGGAGCAGCGAAGGCACATGTTGAGCGCATTTCGCGCGTTCATTCAGCATCTCCCCATACGCTATCTCTGTCTGCAATACCGAATGAGCGAATTCGCCGGCAATCAAAACGGTCTCGCGGAGAGAATGAGGCGAGACCTCACGGTTGAACTTTTTGACCATCTGGAATTCTTCCAGCGATACGACACCGTTAAGATTTACTACGACAACGGTCAACCGATCGTAACGGAGGTCATCCATTCGGCACTCGAGTACGTTCTAGCAAGGGACGTCATCGTATACCGAGAAGCCACGCCGCGAGCCTACCGGCTATTCCAAGTTGCCGACTACATCTGCACGATCGAGCTAACGGCTATCAAGTTTGACAGCAAGGAAGAAACCAAGACTGATCGGCTATTTTTTGGAACCCGAAGGACGTTCAAAAAGGGATTTCTCTTATATCTCAGGAAGAAAAGGATGAACTGACCCGGGGTTACCAGTCGTCAGACGCTCCGCAGTCATCATCGACGGCAAAGTCGCGGAGGTCGAGGCCTTCGCGTTCGGCTCGGGCTAGGAGCTCTTGGGGCGACTCGTCCTCGATATCCACTACCTCGAGCATGGCAGCCGGAAAGCCCACGCCGGCCGCAGACCCCGCACGGTCGCGCAGGCTCTCGCGCAGCTGATCTACATCAACTTCGATCTTCATGGTGAAACCTCCCGCCAAACCAGGCCCTTACTCATCAGCGCCGAACGCATCCACGGCGGCGACAAAAGCTGCCACCTGCTTGTCGTCCATCTGCGCGGCCAGGCGCCCCACGGGCTCATCGTAGGCGAACTGAACCTTATCGATAAAGCAATCCCAAGCACGCTCGTCCACACGCACGGCTGCCTCGCAATACTGGCTGAGCTTTTTGAGTCCATACCAAAACGCATTTACATGGCGCGCAGGATCCTCATCCAGCACACCATCGTAGCGACGCCCATTAAACTCGCGCATGCGCGCCACGGCAACCTCGAGCGTGTCGCCGCCATCAGTCGAAGCCTCATCCACAAGCTCGGGAATCGGAACCTCACGCCGAACATCGTGCCTGGTAGCGCCGTCGTACTCGCCCACCAGCACGTCTTCGTCAAGCCGAGAGTCATAGTCGAAATAGCTCGAGCCCCTGCAAATCCCATGCGGCGAGCCAGAGCCAAACGCACAGAACAACCCGCCGTCGGCAACAACACGACGGTAGGTCTCAAACGACTTCTTAACCTGATCGAGCAACTCGGAAAGCTCCCCGGCATCACACGCCGTCTCGCACGCAACGCACGCAGACTCGGGCAGCAATACCGGATCCACCGTGCTCCCCGCAACGCGAGCGGCGCGCTCGGCCCGATACGCCTGCGCCGCCAAGCGCGCTCGCTGCGCAGCGCCGCGCACGTTGGTAAGTTCACGCTCCAACGCCACGTCACCAGCAACATCGTCAACAACATCGCTCGCAAACCCGCCGGCGCCCTGCGACCCTGTCGCACTCAGCTCGGACTCAAACGTCGCCGTGATCATACCCGCAAGGTCCGTCGCGTCGGCGGCACAACGCAACTGCTCCAGCTGTGTACACAGCAGGTCGACATCCAGGGGCACGGCATCCACAACGCGCACGTCACCCAGGCGCGCCACGTCCTGCAGCACCATAGCCCCCGCAGCATCGTACGCCGCGTGCACCTTGACCGCCGTATTGGCACGCAGTTTTACCTCGATAAACGCAAACGTCTGCTCCAGTCGTGTCAGCAACTCGGCCTTGTCCTCCATGCGCAAAAAGGCAGCATAGCGGCGCTCCATCTGCAGCGAGCCCACAACACCCGCCTGCTTGCGAGCGCGCGCAAGGGCCGCGCCCTCGACACGGCGAACATACCCGTCAACAGCCCGCACGGCAGACTCGCGCGCAGCGTGCTCGGCAGCCTCGACGCCCCTAAGCACACCCAGCAGCTCACGAGAGCGCGCCTTGCGCACCAGCTCCCCGCGATCGTACTGCTCAAGCGCCGTCTGACGCTTAGCTACCGATTCAAAGCTAAACAGCCCGTCGAGCAACTCGCCAACGCAACGCTCGTCCACCACGGCAGGCCTCCTCACGCACTACGCACCAACATGCTCGCGGGGCACCCGAACACCGGACGCCCCGCACGCCCGCACTCCTACAAATCCAGTGCCTTCTTCGCGGCATCAACCGGGTCGCCATCCATGTAGAACACCGGGCTCAAGCCCGAAATAATCTCGGACGAAACACTCTGTAGGCCCGCGATGGCGCTCAGCGGCAAAATCACGCGCTTGGCACCGGCGTTTTTGGCCACGCGCATAATGTCTTCGAGCCCGCGGATCTCGTCCATGGAGCCCGACATGCGCAAGATGCCCGGAATCGCCAACGCGGGCATCACCAGGCGGTTGCACGCCGCGGAGCACAGGCCCACAAACTCGGCGAGCGAAACTTCCTCGGACAGGCCCTTGCTCTGCAGGTCGTTGTAGAACAGCAGGTAATCCTTGGAGCCAATGTGCATGCCCGGCGCCACGCGGTTCGCCAGGTTCACAAAGTTGTCGAACGCGGCCTCCAGCGTATCGCGCACCGGCTTGTTAAAGGCCACGCCCTCGTGCTTAAACTTGCACTCGCCGGCAACGGCCTTGTTCTCCAACTTGTACACGGCGACCTCGCCGCCCTGCGACCTGCCCACGCCAAACACGTGGCCGGACAGCAGCGGCCCGTCGGGAATCAGCGTGTCCTCACTCTGCTCGGGCACACGCACCACGTGCACATCCTGCGGGTTGTCGGCATCCATATAGCCCAGGTTAACGTCGATAAACTCAACGCCCGCCATAATCTTGAGCTGCTCCTTTACGCGGCGACGGCCCTCGATGGCATAGTCCAACAGCCAGCGCACGTCGTCCTTGTCCATGGCCTCATCGGGGAACAGCAGCTTGGCAAGGCCGCTAAAGGTCTTGCGCACGGCGATCTCGTCGCGCTTGTTAAAGTCGCTGTTAAAGCGGAAATACCGGTCGATATGGTGCGTAAAGTCCTTGCGGCGCATCTCCTTGCAAAACTCCGACAGGCAGTCGGTGATCAGGCCATAATGCCCGGTCAGCAGGCTCGAGCGCATCTTGGGAATCTCCCAGCCCGGCAGGTAATAGTGGATACGGTCGAAGAAGGCCGAATCGTTGTTAAACTCCGGCGGGAACGGATCAAACAGGTGTGTGGTCTTAAGGACGTTTTGCACGGTGTCGTTGATGTTGCCCTCAAAGACCATGGAGGCATCGGCGTTGATCTGGTCGCGGCCGCGCGCATAGCTGCCGCTCGCCATGTAGTCCTTCATGATCTGTACAGCGTTGGTGTCCTTAAAGCGCATGCCGGCGACCTCGTCGAACGTCACGCAGTCCCAGTGACCTACCAAGCCCACGCGGTCGGCGCGCATGGAGTTCATACGGCCGAACAGGTTGGCCGTGGTGGTCTGGCCGCCCGAAAGCAAAATGGCGTAGGGCGAGACCTCTTTGTAGATGTGGCTCTTACCGGTACCGCGGGGACCCAGCTCGCACAGGTTGTAGTTGCGCTCGATGAGCGGCACCATACGCTCGATAAAGTGCATGCGCTCTTTCTCGGAAAGCTCGCTGGGTTCGTAGCCAGCGGAGCGCAGCAGCATGTTGAGCCACTCGTCGCGCGAGAAATACTGGCGCTCTTCGACCATGGCATCCAGGTCCAGGTTGGGCATCTGGATGGGCGTGAGCGACGCCACGCTAAACGGAGAGTCCTCGGGCCCGCGCTTTTTGCGCTTGGCCTTGGAGCGGCGCGGAGCATCGTCGCCAAAGACCTCCATGCCAAACTCGTCTTCCTCATCCAAGGGGTGACGATACTCGATGCTCATAATGCACCAAATGCCACCCTGCAGAATCTTGGAATAGTCGCGCACGTACTCGGCCGGCATCACAAAAGGCTCGATGGTCAAATTGGCAAACGATGCCACGTAGATGTCTTTGTACTCGTCGAGCTTGGCCGTAACCTTGTCGATGATGGTAAAACGGCCCAGCTCACGGATCTTGGACTTAATGCGCTCGGACTCGTCGGGACGCACGTAGTTATCGGTGAGGATCCTGCGGATGCGATCCAGGCCCTCTGCCACGGCTTCCTCGTTATCGGTTGAGCAGTACATGCCCAGCAGATACTCCAACACAAAGGTGGGCACGTTGGCGCCGCGCTTCATAAAGGCCGTCAGGTCCTTGCGCACGATCTTGCCGCCAAAGTGCTCGAGCAGCTTACCGTCCAGCCCGTCCATGTCGTAGCCCTCATCCTCGGGAGCCTCGGCCGCAGCCTGGTCATAGCCATCGGTCGAGGACTCGTCCTCGGCGGCCACCGCAGCCTCAGCGGGCGCGGCAGCAGTCGCCGTCTCCGGGGTAGGCGCAGCGGTCTCGACCTCCGGGGCCTTCACGGGCGCGGCCTCAGGCACCGCAGCCTCCGCAGGCACATCCTCATCAATCAAGGGGACTTCCCACAGACCGTCGTCATGGCTATCAAACATAGGGCACACTCCTAAAAACCAAAGTCAGCAACAGGGGCGAACGAAACAGCGATGGTGTACGTCTCGCGCCTAACGATCTTGCCCGTCTCGCGCTCGCGGCAGACCAGATAGTACGGACCCTTGGCCGAGAATCCATCCGCTGCATGCAACGCAAACTTGGCATGCACCACGCGCTCCTGCGAGTTAACAGAAGTCTTGTTAGCATGCGCCTTGACCGTATCGCTCACCTCGTTGCCACTTGCATCGGTAAACACCAGCTCGTACTCGCACGGCAAAACCTTGCCTTGGGCGGGTTCTTCCTGGATCAAGTTGACCGAGAAGAGCGAGTTGGTCACTCGGCGTCCCTCACTTAGTACGCGCAGCGTCGCCGCGCGCGTGTCGACAAAGTCCTTGGAACCCGAACGCGCACGCCAAAAACCGATAACGGGCACGCAGAGCTCCTGCAGGCTCATGCCGCCGTGGACGTAGTTGTTAGTGCCACCGGGACGCTTGAAGTGCACATTCTCGCGCGGGGCAAACCCCTCAAAACCGGCGCCCAAACGTCCCATATCAACATTAACAAACACCCCGCGTACCTCGTCCGAAAGCTCGCCCACGGCCTCGTTGGGCACCACCAGATGACGCTTACCGCACATGACGGGAGCGTCAAGGACGGGAAGGTCCGGCTTGCCGAGCATCTGGCACTCGCTGAGCTCCCGACGCGTGTAGATAAAGCCGTGGTCCGCCGTTATAACAACACGCGCGCCCGGGGCGTCGGTGCACACGCGACGCGCCAATGCAGCAAGTTCCTCCACGGCGTCCGCGCAGGCACCGAAGACGTCATCCTGCGTAGCGGCCTTCTCGCCCGTGGCATCGATCTTGTTGTGATAGAGGTAGACGAGTTTTGAGTCCTTGAGCAGCGTCTTGCGCTCGGTTCCCGCCATGTTGAGGTATGCGCTCGAGCGCAAAGCACGGGCCGTAGGCTCAACATGGGTAAGCACGGCCTCGCGTTGCGGAGTCGTTGCGGTGGGCATGCCGTCAGCCAACACAAACGAGCCATCCGCTGCAAGTTCAAGCGCTTGGTATGGCAGCAGCGCAGGCATACCTACCTCGGTAATGGAGGGAAAGACCGCCTGCATACTAGAAACCTTGACGTTGCCGCCGCGCTCGCGCTCGAGCAGCGCCGCAACGTCGCGGGCCACCTCATAGCGCAACGCGTCACTCACGATAACGACTGTCGTTTTAGCAGAGCCCACATAGGTGGGCAGCACATGCCAGTAGAACTCATCCTGCCGCGCAGGACCATCGATGTAGCCGCAATCGGCCCACTCCCCTTGCGCAGCGGCCGCCCAGCAGGTATTGGCGTCGACCAAGAACCAGTTACTGTAGAGATTCTCCGCCCAATCCACCACAGCTCGGGCAGGTTCCTCGAGTACATCGCACTCGACGGAGCGCGCCCGCAGATACGCGGTGCACATATGACGATAGGCGGCATCCATGGCATACCAATCGGACGTGTAGGCATCCCACACCTGCTGGGGCTGCGCCAGATGGAAGCCGCCCGCGTGCGCCTGCCTAAACGCGCACATATCGGCCACAGCGGCAAGCAGGTCAAAGTAGCTCTCGACGCGACGGTACCAGCTTAGGTCGCAGCGACGCGCCGCAAAGGCGCGCGCATCCTCAACACGGTCCGCGCCCTGGGCAAACGAGCAGAACAGCTGCGAGAGCACGGCCTCGTTGACGCACGGAAACACATCAAGCGAGGTCAGCACATCGATCGGCAAGGTCTCGAACCGTGCAAAGAGTCCGCGGGCGTCCTCAACCAAACGGCAAATCTCAAATAGGTCCTCGCTCGATGCCTGGGTATCGGCGGTCTGGTCCCACGTACGCACCGCCTCAAGGCAATAGGGCCCGTAGGCGGGAGCCACATGGCTCTCAAGCCCCTTGAGCGCTCCCTCGGGAAGCGCGGTGGATGCCGCCGTAAGGAGCACATGGGATGCAAGCATAAGCAATGAGTCACGCTCGTAAAGCGGCCCATCAAACCCATAGCAGCGCAGCATAAAGGCAGAGAGAACATCACGCACGCTGTACTTATCCACCAGCGCGGCCAGCGCCACGGGGCCCTCGTGCAGCAGCATGGTCATGCAGCCGCGCAGCACAAACGCGGGCCGCGCGTCGCCCGGCTCCTTGCCGCCAAAGATAACCGTAAGGATTCCAAGCTCGATATCGGATGCGCCCGAGGCATGCGGAACGCACGCGGCAAACTTAGCACAGCGGGTCTTGGCATCAAAGAACGTCTTGTGCTCGCGCAGGCTCTCGCGCACGGCGTCGATATTCTCGATGCCCAGCCGATCGGCCAAAAGCGAAAGATAGTCAGCCTGGAACTGATCGGCATACAGCTCAACATCGGCAAGCCAATCACCCTCAAGCCTGCCGCGCGGGCAACGGCGATACAGCAAGATATCGCTCACAAGGTCATCGCGGTTGACGAGCTTCTTGACGGCAAACATGCGGCCCTCGCAGGCCTCAACAAACCGCACTGGGCGCTCAAAGTCACCGTGAACGGGCATAACGCCGTCATCAGTCCCCGCACCGTCGAAGCCCTCGGCGGCCAAACGTTCAAACTCAGGAGCAAACTCGCCGTCCGCATCGTGCCAAACCACCACACGGCGGGGCATGCATGCGAGCAACGGTTGCAAAAACCGCAGCTTGAGCTGTTCTTCTACATCGATCTTGGGCATGAATATCCTTACCGTATCTGCAGTTACTTAATCTTTGCTAGCACATCCTGAAACTTGGCGTAGTTGACCTTGACGCCGTCATCCAGGTCGATCTTAATCATCTGGTCTGCCAAGTGGTGCAGTTTCTCCTCGTAGGCAATGGTCTCTTTGAGCTGGTCGTTGAGCTTTTTGATGCGCTTATCCAAGCGCACGCGCTCGCCGCGCTCGGCACTGACAAGGGCATCGTTGGCATACCCGATCTGGGCACGGTAGCGCTCCTGCTGCTCATGCACATAGTCGGTGCGGATGCGAGCCAACAGGTCAGGCTGGTAGCGATGCATGTAAACAAGGCACTTGAAGCCGTTCTTCTTGCCGCTGTCGAACAGCCAGTAGATGGGGCGCTTCTTATAGGTCTGGCAGTGGTCCTTAAAGAAGTCCTTCAAAAAGTAGGTGCGAATTACCTCGCGCGAGGTACCCTTGCCGCCGAGTGCCTCGGCAATAAAGGCCAGGTTCTGCTCAAGCGTCTCCTCGCCATACACGGTGCGCACAAAGTCGATAAAGTAGCGCACGATGTCGTCGTCAAAGTACTCGTCATCGGTAATGGGCAGCACGTTATCGCTATCGGGCATAAAGGTCACATGATCAGAGTTGGGCATCTTGGCCAGATAGTCATCGACTGTGGCGCCCTGATCGGCCAGGACCAGCCCGTCCACATCCAGCGAATAGCGGCCAAACATGCAGCCCACGGCATAGCTTATGAGTGAGGTGATCTCGTCTCGCTTGGTGCGCACGTATTTGTTGCCCTTATAGCTCTCGGGAATCTCGTCGGCGGTATCAAAGATGCGCGCCACCGAAACGTACTTATCCTCGACCTCGATGGGCACCTCACCCTCCATGTTGTAGATCTTGGCAAAGATTCGGTTGAGCTCTTCCTCGTTAGCGCGAAGCTGCTCAAAGCGAGCATTGACCTCGGCCTTGCGAGTCTCGTATTTTTCTTGAAGTAAAGTGGCCATATTTGACCGCCCTCTCATTTAAAACGCCGACTGATTTCATTTAAAAGGTCACATTCGAGAGACAGCGAGTCTCTTTGCGATAAAAAACGTTGGAAGCTCATTCGACACACCGTTCTGTGCAATCAAAGATGAAACATCTCTTACTCACGGATTTGCGTCACCAGTAAGTTCCCATTTTCGATTAGAACGTGAATAAGCAATAAGCCCTTGGGCCTTCAGCTCGCCAAGTAATTTCTCTAAATTTCGCTTAGATAGCTCACAGTCCTTCCCAAGATCATCTTTATTTGAGTAGGACCCACTCGATATTTGAGACAAAACCAATTGACGTTTGTTTTCCCACTCCCGTTCTGAAGCCTCTTTCTTGCGGGCAATTTCTTCCGTCTCATATATGGCCTCGGACTTAACCACAGCAATCCAATCAATGAGAGTGCTGCATTTAAGAAATAAACGAGAACTCACCTCAAATGAATCCGCCCCAATGAGATCTTTTCCTGGTATACCGTTTTCAAAAGCAATGAAATCTACACCGTTCTTTTCGACCAATTGAAAGCGACAATGTGCTAACGAATTTCTAATAATCCGAAATAAATCAAGCACAAAATTGCTGTTGATGAGCGCCACGACGCGATTTGAGGTACAAGTCGAAGTAAAATTGCCAGGCATACCAGCTTCAACGAACCTATTTTTCATCTCTTCTTTTCGTGTGGCCGTAAATAGCGTCGACCCATCGCAGAGATTGGCCACTTCCAATAATCTTCGGTGAAGATACCCGAATTTAGGAGGAACACTATCGGCCCATCCATAATCGAGAAGCGATAGCCCTCTGCTACTCACGCCTTTACAAGGAGATTCAACCAGAAAAAACTGAACAATAGAACCCATGACGTCGTTATGGTCATTAACCTTAACAGCCTTTATCCAGCCTGGCTTAGGTTCAACATATTCAATTTTAGTCTTATCGACAGGCTTGTGCCTCTTCTTCTCAGCCACGACGATCACCTAGACAAGAGGATTACGTTTAAAATCCCAGGAGGTTTCAAACGAATCGTAGTCCGCCTTTGAAATTGAGCGAGAGTCTTCAACGAGTGAGCAGACAGTCGGTTCGGCATCCTCATCTTGGATAATCGGCAACTGACCGATTTGGCCTACCTCAAAGTTTAGAGTCGGTGACATAAACGCCAAATCAATTTCGGCAATGGAACAGTTGCAGAAAGCCTGGATGTATCGAAGCTCGTTCGGCTCCGCAAAAAGACATGCTCCAGCTACCTCAAATAGCATCCCTCGAGGCGCAAACCTAAAGGAAGCAAGGCTGGAAGAAATTTTAGACCAGGAAACCGCAGGCTTGAAGTAGTCGCCCTGGTTCTTGATTACAAAATCAGGTGTAGAGAGATAAGTATACTTGGCCAGAATCGCTTCCTTCATCTCCCGACCGTCATCAAGCCAATTAACCACCTCGTCGTAGTCACCCCACCACTTTCGATAGGAGCCGCCCCGAATAATCGGGAACCAGCGGGAACCACTCTGCTTTGCCTCGGACCTGCCGCCGCAATCTCGCGATGTGTTGGAAGGCGCCACTTCCCACCATTTCCTCAAAAAGCGGCCATTATCACTCGTCGCCAAGCCCTGTCGCGGAGTAGCAATAGCATCGAGCCTTTTTCCTTTTGAGAACGATTCCACAAGGGCATCACTGGCCCAGTAGGCTATGGGGGTGCCGGGGATCTGCTTGAAGGTCTCGGCGTCGCGGCGATAGAACCAGCCACAGTCGGGGTTTCGGATCGCCTCGAGGGCCTTCGGGGTCTGGACAGCAGCACCAACGAAGTCCGAAAGGCGCACATAGCCGCCCTTGTAGCCCTTGACGAACGAATTGTGGAACGTGTAGGTACAGATGGGCACGGTCGCGCCAGCGAAGCCCGAGTACTCAAGCTGGATGAGAGAGGTCAGCGTTCTGTTGTCGATGATCTCGTTTCGGAGCTTCTCATAGCTTCCGATGAACATCCAGACGAAAGGCGACATGACTCCGCACTCACCGTGGTCCTTGGCGAGACTGAACATGCGAACGACAAAGCTGGAGAAGAGGTCACTCTTCACGTCGGGGTAGTTCTTCTTGACCCACTTGCTCATGAAGGGGTTAAAGCTGCTGCTGCCCATATACGGAGGATTCGCCACGACGCAGATAAAACGACGGGACAGTTTCTCGCAAATGGCGACGGCGCTTTCGAGCTTAGTTTTGGCCGTAGCGGCAAAAAGGTCATTGGAACAACTCGCGGCGGCAGCCTTGAGCTCGTCGATCTCGTCCTCTGAGGGATTGAGCAGCGAACCGATCTCGCCCAAATGACTCAGCTCCTCGGCGAGCTTCTTGTTACCCGGCAGCCCGTCCTCCCCTAGCGGGATGCTCGAGAGCACGGTAACGTCGGCGCGAACGCCACGCCTAAAGAAGCGACGGTCGTGCTCGCGGGCGCACATGGCAAGCGCCAGCTCCGCGATCTGTGCCGCGCGGGAATCGATTTCCATACCTGCAAGGTTTTTAGTAAGAATGAGCTCGGGAATCTCGCGCTCACGATAGCCGCGCTCCTCGTACATATGGAAGAGCAGCTCAAACGCATAGACCAAGATATGGCCCGAGCCGCATGCGGGGTCGCAGAGGGTTATCTCCTCGGGACTCGAAATGCGAATGAAGTCCTCGTGCTCAGCATCGGGCTCGATGTAATACTCCATGCGCTCGCGTAGCGAACTCCCCGGATTGTTGAGCATCCACAGACGGCCGAGCGAGTTCTCGACCATATAGCGCACGATCCACTCGGGAGTGAAGAGCTGCGTGGCGGGCGCGATGTCCGCCGCCGCTGCCTTGCGCTTGGACTTGAAGAACTCGTCTTTAACGTCGGCATTGTAGTACTGATACATCCAGCCCAGAACGGTCACGCCCTCGCGCCAGTCCTCGTCAGTGAGGACGGCATTGAGTTTGCCCACCACACTGTCAGCCATCATGAGGCCCTGGGGCAACAGCAGCTCCATGGCTCCGCCCACGCGTTCAAAGACGCCCGGCAGGCAATCGGCAAGCTCCTCGCACTGAGCAACAAACAGGTAGCGCCACAACGGTTCATCCAAGCCCGCCATCTTGAGCTCGGCTATGCGATCGGTATCGGCCGTCGATATTTCCACGTCCAATGCTTTCTCCACGGCCTCGCTGCCATGGCTGCCGTCCGCACAACTTAGCATGCGCATACGGCTGGGAAGCCATCCGCATGCATCCATGAAGCGAATGGCCACGATGCGGTTGAACCAGGTGTAGGCCGCACGGTCGCGCAGCGCCTCGTGACCAACCTCCGCCTGCATGCGCAACAGTTCGTCGCGTTGCTCAATCTCAGCCGGACTTAGGGGCAGGCCGTTGACGGTCTCGGACCCAACGGGCGCGGGTGCAGGTTCGGTGATGCCGTAGCGCACCATCTGCGCCTCCACGCCTTTGATGAGCTCCGTACGGGCCCAGGTGCAGAAGCTCTTAAGAGCAGAATCGTTCATGGTTGATGAGCCTTTCTAAACGCCATAAGCCACCGGTACGCGCTTTGGCACCGGTGGCTCCGCGGGTTAGTTGATACGGATCTCGTCGTTTGCAGCGAGCGCCTGCATAAGGCGGGAGCGCAGTTCGTCCACGTAGCGCTCCACGTCCTCTGCGGACAAGAGACGACTCGGCTTGGCCAGATCGGCGCGGCGCACAGTCTTGATCTTGCGCTGGGGCTTGGGCGCGGGCACGGGAGCAGACGGTGCGGCGCCCTTGTTGGAGACCTTCTTGACCACCTCGCCTGTACTCATGACCTCGGTGGTGCGGCGCTCGTTGTCCATACGCACGCGGGCCTCATCCACAGCGTCGTACATCTCGTTGGCCGCCGCACTGAGCCAGTCGCCCCAGTTAGTTGCAACAACGCTCAGTTCGTTGAGACTTTGAGCGCTGTGGGCACGGTTTTTGAACGACTCGTATTTAGTGCCGGCGTCTGCTATGGCATCCTTGGCCTGATTGACAAAGCCCTTTTGACTCTCGGCCTGCGCCCGCAGGTCTTGCAGATCGCTCTCGATGCGACACAAAAACTCATTGCGGCGAATGCCCAACAGCTTTTTCATGTCATCCTCGACGGGATCCATAAGCGGCTGCAGGTCTTTAATACGGCCGTAGGGCTTGGGATCTTTGAGGATCTCACGAACCGTTGCCACGTTCTCCACCGCACCGGGAATGTCGTCGGAGGCATACTCGATACCCTCGGTGCGGTTCAAGAAATCCCTGGCGTGGTCAAACGCTGTTCGTTGATTGGACTCGAAGAACTCAACCACCTTGTCAAAGTCTTCCTTGGCATCGAGCAAACGCTCCTCATGCTTGGTGAACGTGGTCAAGAACGCCTCGGCCTCGTTCTGGTCCTTAAGGACGTCGGCCACCTCCGAGCGTATCTTCTCGCACTCGTCCTCACCGGGATACGGGTAGGCCGGCTTGATGCCCGTGTAGTAGTCGCGTGCCATGGCGAGGCACGCCTCGCGCAAGCCCTCAAGGCGCTCTTTGAGCTCTGCCACGAGCTTATCCTCGTTGGAGGGTACGGTCTTGAGATCAAACAGGTCACACATGAGTTCGCCCGCGGCGCGTAGCAACCGGTCGCTCATGCGCATGCGCAAGCGCACCTGGGCCTTATCGGCATCCTTGCGCAGGAGCGCCACCATGCGGCTGTCGTTAGCTTGAACCGTCTGACCGCCAAACAGCACCTGCGCGCGCTGCTCCACCACAAGCTGCGCCACCACATTTGCGATGTCGACCTCGCGCCAGCCAAAGGGCTTTTGCTGGTACTGGCGCTGGATATCGCCCATAGCGGTATCCAGGTGGCGCTGGTGCTGCACTTTGAGGTAGTCCTCGACCTCTTTGAGCGCACGCGTGTTACCTGCATCCATGCCAGCGAGCCCCACCTGAACGTTGCCCACCAGAGTAGATCGAATATCGGAATCGCTCGTGACCGGCGCGCCGATATAGTCGGCCTTTTCAAAGACCACATCGCACAGCTGCGCCAGCACCTGCTCAAAGACCTGAGCGGGTTTGGCAGCACGGATCTCAATCATGCGCCCGTTGACGGCGCATCGTGCATGGAGCACCGCCTCAGCCAAAAGGGCGTCAGCCTCTTTCTCGTTAAAGTCCTTCTCGCGCATTTTGGCCTCGACAATCTGGCGGGTACTCGGCGGTAGCTCCTGCAGATTGCGCGTCTGGGCGTACATGCGAATCTTAGCGGCGTTGACGAGTGGGGCCCAATAATCCACCTCGTCGCTCAAGGCCACGATGGCCTTATCCACGGATTTCAATGCCAGCTCGGCATCGTCCGAACGGCCCAGATCGCTGGCCATGGTCACCACGGAAAGTTCCATGCCGCCCATGCTGGTACCGTGGATTGAGCCGTCCACATAGCGGTCAAACGGAAAGTCGTTGGTCCCGCGGTTGAGTTTGCGCGCAGTGTAGATGCTTTCGAACAGGCGCTTCTTGATGTACTCAATCACCTTCGCGTTGTCGATCGGGGTGCGTGCGATCTCCTGCGCTATCTCCTGCTCCTCGTCGGTGAGGAAGCTATAGGTATCGCCCTGGCGTGCCACGTAGCTCTCGCGCTCCAAGCGGGCGAGAGATTCCTTGACGCGGTCCTTAAGGGCGCGCTTGTCCACGTCCAGGCTATCGATCATAAGGATGGAGATGTTCTCGACCGTGGCCTTGACGTAACCGATGTAGCGGATCAAGTACGGGAGCTTAAGTACCCGGACATCGTAGCTCTCAAGACCCTCTGCGTTTTCAGCCGCGCGCTCCGCACAGACGACGACCTGAATGATGCCGTGCTCCAAATCCTTGGAGATTGTGTCGAAGAAGCGCCAGAACGGCACGAGTGCACCAGTCTGGTCATGCTGGATGGCCTGAGCGCTCTCCTGAAACGCGCTCAGCATGGAGCGCTCGCCCGTGGACATGTGCTTGGCCTTAACACCGTGCTTGCGTACCTCGGTCATCACGTCGGGCAGAAGCTTAAACTGGTAGCCCACAAACGGGTAGCTGGCCACAAAATCCTTGGAGTTGGCGAAGCCGGCAAGGTCGGAGCGCGAGCCACCCTCAAAGGTAAAGTTGTTTTTGAGGACGGCGGCATCTTGCTCGTAGACCTGTGCAAGCATATCGGCCGCCGGCGCGGTCTTCTCGAGCACACGGCGCTGGATAACCTCGTCCACGCTGGAGCTGGAGAGCGAAAGGCGGGTATTGAAGCGGCCTTGGATCTTTGAAAAGACGTTGCCCACGGGCAGGCTCAGGTTGTCGATGGCCTCCTGGCTCGTGACCATCACCCACACGCGGCCACCGCAGGCGGCACCCAGCTCCTCGACGATGGTCTGAAGACTCAACATAAGGCTTGGATCCCGGTCGTTTGTAATAAACTGACCCACCTCGTCGACCATAAAGAGCAAACGGTAGTTGCCGCCGTGGGCCGCTGCCTGAGCATCTACGTAGTCCTTGACCTTTTTGGCAAAGACATCGGGGGCCAAAACCTCGTCCTCAGAACCCTCAAGCCAGTTCCATGCGGCCTTTTCGCTCATGCCGAGCACGCTCTGCAGCACCTCGACGACGTCGTCCTCAAAGTAGCTGTAGGTGTCGCGGGTCTGGAGCCAGGACTCGCCGTTGACGCGCTCAAAGGCCTCGCGGAACTCCTGGGTCTTGCCCAGGGAATCGATGTGGTCCTCGAGCTTTGCAAGCTTTAGGTCCTCGCCGTAGAAGCCGCGCGCCTCGTAGAACATGCGCTCAAAGCCGCGAAGCAGCGCCGTGGGAGCCGTATCGCCCTGCTTCCACTGACCCGCCTTGCTATCGATGTTAAAGAGGATGGCCTGCGTGGACACCGAGCAGGCGCGCTCCATGGCAGCCTCGACCATGGGGTCGACGATCTTGCCGTCAAAGTAGCGGATGGCGCTCTTGCCGCCGATCTGGCGATTCTCGAGCAGGTAGCTCAGCATCTTGAGGAAGTGCGATTTACCGGAACCGAAGAAACCACTGATCCACACGCCGATCTTGTCGGTGCGCACATCGATGGCATCGCCGTAGGCCTTGAAGAACGTGGCAAAATGCCTCTGCAACTCGCGCGTCACCACGTACTCGTCAAGCTCCTGGCGGATGGACCCATCTTTTGAATCCTGGACCTTGACCACGCCGTTGATGGAGCGGTTGATGTCTTTTGCAAAGAGGTCGCGAATGATCGTGTTGTCCATGGGTGCTCCTTTGGGTTTGGGAACGTTATGGCAAAGGGTTGTTACCGGCGGCAGGGACTTGTCTGCGGGGAGGCCTGCTTACGAGATATCGATGGCGCGGTAGTAGTTGTCGGCCGGCAGACGGTTAAAGAGCTGGAAAGAAGAGCCGTTGAAACTGCCCGGATAGGCGGCGACCACAGGCACCTCATCAAAATCCGCAAGCATGCAGTGGAGAAGCGTGTGTATGCGAAAGAACGGGAAAACCTCGCCCGCGCCGGTGAGGAGAACGACGTCTCCAGGCGCGTGCGGCTCGGTCTGCTCAAGGATGTACGCGGCGACTTTCTCGGGCGAGGCGAACTTGGCCACGTCCTCGAGCACGCGCTGGGTACCGCGGCGCTCCTCTTGGTGCGGGATAGCCTTGAGGACACGGCGCTTTTCGAGAATTGCCAGCACGGCGTCGTAAAGGTTTACGACCTTGAGCGTGCACGGAAGCTTGTCGGCCTCGGCATCGCGTGAAAGGGTGTCAAATAATGCACGCGCCTCAAACTCCAGCGCGGGGTCATAGCAAAAGGTGTGGAAGCCGATCTCATTGCCTATGCCCTTGTTGGCCAAAAAGTCCTCGCTGCACAGGCACTCGCGCAGAAGCTGCGCACGGCGCTCAAATTCCTGACAGGCGCGCTCGGAGCGGGCATGCGCCGCCACGACGCTCTTGCGGGAATGGATGCCGATATTGGTGGTGAGATCGGTCACCGGGGTGATAACAGGGTCGACGGCGCTTTTGACGGGAGCCACGCTACATCACCGCCCTGCCGGTAAGGGCCGCGATAAGCAACTGCTCGCCCAGCTGAACCAAGGCTCGCTCGACATCGGAATCGAGGAAGAGTGGTGACAGGCGCTCGGACTCCGGGCCCTGGCCCTCGCCGATAAGGCCGGCATGGCGGAGCGTCTGGCGGAGCGAGCCCTTAATGCGCTTGACCGTGGCCTCAGTCCAGCGGGCCGCGTCCGGATACTCCGCGGTAAAGCGTGTCATAAAGGCGTTGAGGTCAACCGCCGTAAAGGCATAATCGAAGTTTTGTAGGCGCTCCCCTACCTCGACGAGCACGAGCTCGCGCACGATATCGTAGCGGCAGATCATGCTGTAGAAGATGGCCTGGTCCGCCTGCGTGGGAGTGCCGGATGCCATGAGCCTGGTTAGGGATGACGCAGCCTCGACGGCGGTTTTGGGGTCGATGCCGCGCGCGGCGCATACGGCGTCCGTGGGCACCATGGCGTCAAGGCGGCGAAGGCACACGGTTGCGCGGTTGGCGACCATACGCTCCGTGGGATATTGAAAGAGGTTCTCGCTCTTTACGCGTACAATGACCTGCTCATCGCTTGCGCCCTGCATACGAAGGGCAGCGACGATGCGCATCTCATGCGGGAGGAATTGCTCGCGGGTGAGCACCCCCCCCCCGAACGCTTTTTGTGGTTACATCCACAGTACACGCTCCAAGGGTGTCAAAGGCTGTCACAAGTGCGCCGCAACCCGGCAGGCAGGCGCGGCGCACATGACAATAATCATACCTGTTGGTAAAAAAGTTACCACGCCCAGAGTGTCAAATGTTGAGCAACAAAATTTAATCCGGTTAACGGTCATTTTCGCAGCTTAGAAACTTTAACGAGGTCGCCCCAAATCACACTTGCCAGACAACCGCGCTTACGAATGCAGGCACGCATACGCACAACGCCACCCTCCGCTACACTCAACATAGAGTTCTACATATGATTCTATGTAAGGAGTTTCATATGCCTGTCGTAAAGCCTATTTCTGATCAGACGCGCGCGCTAACTACCATTCAGGAACGCGAAGATCACATTCAACGTACCATCGCTCATGGTTATGACGACCTCACCAACGGTCGTGTGCGCCCCTGGAAACAAGCGAAGACCGAGGCGGATCGGATGCGAGCCATCAGGTAAGGTCGCCCCCCCATGTAACCATCCTGTAAATCATAGCAGCGCACTCGAGTTTTACCGCGATGCGGTCGCGCCCGGCGCTCCACTGTGCTAAAGTATCCCGAACGTTCAAACGACTACGAGGGGAACTAGAAGATGGCACGTGTGCACAACTTCTCAGCTGGCCCGGCCGCGCTGCCTACAAGCGTGCTCGCCGAGATCGCCGACGAGATGATGGACTACCGCGGTTGCGGCATGTCCGTGCTCGAGATGAGCCATCGATCTAGCATGTACCAGCAGATCATCGACGACGCCGAGGCAACCCTGCGCCGCCTGCTGAGCATCCCCGACAACTACCGCGTCCTGTTTTTGCAGGGCGGCGCCACACTGCAGTTTGCGGGCATCCCCATGAACCTCATGCGCCGCGGCCGCGCCGGCTACGTCGTGACCGGCAACTTTGCCAACAAGGCGTACAAAGAGGCCGCCAAGTACGGCGAGGCCGTGCTGCTCGCAAGCTCCGGGGACACCAATTTCGACCGCATACCCACCATGGCCGACATCAACGCGCGCATTGCCGCCGAGGCCGCGGGCGACGGGCTCGACTACGTCTACATCTGCCAGAACAACACCATCTTTGGCACCATGTACCACGAGCTGCCCGCTTGCGGCGATGTGCCGCTGGTCGCCGATGTCTCGAGCTGCTTTCTGTCACAGCCGCTCGACGTTGAGCGCTACGGGCTCATCTACGCCGGCGCTCAGAAAAACGCCGGCGCCGCGGGCGTGACCGTGGTCATCGTGCGCGACGACCTCATCGCAGATGGCCCCGCTTTTGCGCAGACGCCGCAGTACATGGACCTTAAGACCCAGGCCGCCAAGGGCTCCATGCTCAACACGCCCAACACCTTTGGCATCTACGTGTGCGACAAGGTGTTCCATTGGGTCGAGGAGACTGGCGGGCTTGCCGCCATGGCCGAGCGCAACTGGGCCAAGGCCAACCTGCTCTACGGCCTGCTCGAGCACAGCGAGCTGTTCCACGGCACCGCGCAGGCCGACAGCCGCTCCATCGCCAACGTCACCTTCCGCACCGGCGATGCCGAACTCGACGCGGCCTTTGTCGCAGGCGCGGCCGAGCACCAGATTCAAAACGTCAAGGGCCATCGTCTGGTAGGCGGCATGCGCGCTAGCGTCTACAACGCCGTAACCATGGAAGACGTGCAGGCACTGGCCTCGTACATGAAGGACTTCGAAACGCAGCGTAGTTTGAGCCCGCGATCTAACTAGCCCGCAACGCGCGGGCCGACCAGCCACTTCAAACCACCTGTTTAAACCAAACCTGCTAAGGAGTTTTTCATGCGCAAGATTAAGACCATTGACGACATCACCAAGGACGGCAAAGTCGAGTTTGGCGAGGGCTACGAATTTGTGAGCACCGCCGAAGAGGCCGACGCCATCCTGATGCGCTCGACCGACCTGCACGGCTACGAGCTGCCCGAGGGCATCCGCGCCATCGCCCGCTGCGGCGCCGGCGTCAACAACATCCCCGTTGAGGAGTATGCCAAGAAGGGCGTCGTCGTCTTTAACTCCCCCGGCGCCAACAGCAACGCCGTCAAGGAGCTCGTCCTGGGCATGCTGGTGCTCTCGAGCCGCGGCGTGGTGCAATCGATGAACTGGGTGCGTGACAACGCCGACGATCCCGAGATTCAGGTCGATGCCGAGAAGGCCAAGAAGGCCTTTGTGGGCCGCGAGCTCAAGGGCAAGCGCATCGGCGTCATCGGCCTGGGCAACGTAGGTTCCAAGGTCGCCAACGCCTGCGTCGACCTGGGCATGGACGTCTACGGCTACGATCCGTTCATTTCCGTCGAGCACGCATGGGTGCTGAGCCGCGAGGTGCAGCGCGTGGGCACGCTCGAGGATCTCTGCCGCGGCTGCGACTACCTCACCGTGCACGTGCCCAGCAAGGCAGACACCATCGGCATGATCAGCACCGAGCAGATCAACCTGCTGGCCCCGGACGCCGTGCTGATCAACTACGCACGCGAGACCATCATTGACGAGGACGCCGTTGACGCCGCCCTGCGCGAGGGCAAGCTCAGCTGGTTTAGCTGCGACTTCGCCACGCCCAAGACGGTCAAGATGCCCAATACGTTTATCACCACGCACTCGGGCGCCGGCACCGGCGAGGCCGAGGCCAACTGCGCAGACATGGCCATCAGCGAGCTCAAGGATTACCTGGAGAACGGCAACATCGCCCACAGCGTCAACTACCCCGCCTGCAGCATGGGTAAGGCACGCGCCGCAAGCCGTATCGCCTGCCTGCACGCCAACGTGCCCAATATGATCGGCCAGATCACGGCAATCCTTGCCAAGGACAACGCCAACGTGCAGCGCATGACCAACGAGTCCGCCGGCGAGAACGCCTACACCATGTTCGACACCGACGAGCACCTGGACACCGGTACCATCGAAGCACTCAAGCAGATTCCGTCGATGTATCGCGTTCGCGTGATCAAATAGCGCCGGCTGATCTGACGGGCAGTTCCCCATGTGGCCCGCCCGTCACCGACATTGAATGCCCGCGGGGGCGCCTTTCGCACGAGAGGCGTCCCCGTTTTTGTGAGCACTCCATTAAATGCACCGAGCCGCTTCTTGACATACAATCTGTATGTTGACCTAACTATCTGTGAGGTGCCTATGGTTGATACAGATTTTGCTTGGCGGCTTACGCAAGGACTCGTGCGGATCGACAGTTCCGACCCAGGTGCGCATGAGGGCGAGATTGAACGCTATATCAAAGCGTTGGTTGAGGCTCAACTGGGGCGGTTGAGCCATCCGGTGCTCCATGCCGTGCAGGTTGAGGAACTCGAGGTGCTGACCGGACGCCGCAATCTCATGGTCACCGTGCCCGGTTTGAGCGACGAGCCACGGCTCGTCTACATCTGTCACATGGACACAGTCACCTTGGGCGATGGCTGGGACGCGGACATTCCGCCGCTCGGAGCGATCGTGAGCAACGATAAACTCTATGGCCGCGGTGCCTGCGATATGAAGGGTGGCCTGGCCTGCGCCATTGCCGCACTGGTCCATACGCTCGAGCGCATGGCGGCAGAAGGCGAGCCGCCCCGCCGTGGCTTCTCACTCATCTGCTCGGTCGACGAAGAGGACTTTATGCGAGGCTCCGAGGCAGCCATCGATGCCGGCTGGGTCGGTTCGCGCGAATGGGTGCTGGACACCGAGCCCACCGACGGACAGATCCAGGTAGCGCACAAGGGGCGTACGTGGTTCGAGATTGAAATGGCTGGCGTGACGGCACACGCGAGCCAGCCTTGGAAGGGCGCCGATGCCGTCGCCGCCATGGCCGAGGTCGTGTGTTCGCTCCGTCGCGCGTTTGTGGCACTGCCCGTGCACGATGAGCTGGGGCCTTCGACCATCACGTTTGGCCAAATCGAGGGCGGATATCGCCCCTACGTCGTACCCGACCGCGCCAAAGTCTGGGTCGACATGCGCCTGACCCCGCCGACCGATACGACCGCCGCAACGCGCATGGTAGAGCAGGCCATCGCCGTCGCCGAAGCCGCCGTTCCCGGTTGCCATGGCAGCTACACCGTGACGGGCGACCGCCCCGCCATCGAGCGCGACCCAAACTCTCCCCTTCTAGCAGCGCTCAAGCGTGCCGCCGATGACGTGACGGACGCGGACGCAACCGTCGGCTTCTTTACCGGCTACACCGACACCGCCGTCATTGCCGGCAAGACAGGTAACCGCAATTGCATGAGCTACGGTCCCGGATCGCTCGCGCTCGCGCACAAGCCCAACGAATATGTGCCCCACGCCGATATCGTTCGCTGCCAGAACGTGCTCATCGCGCTCGCCGATAACGTGCTCTGGGACGCGAGCGGCCAAGTTGGGGCATAATAAGCCGCGAACAAACCGACTCGTGCGTTAGGACCGCCCATGAAAGCACTTCCGTTTCCCTGCATCCGCCCGGCTCAGGACCGCGTGCTCGAGGCGCTGCCTGCAATGGGCAGCATCCTGAGCGGCAACGATGCTCTGCGCGGAGCCATTGCCGATGGTCTGATGCTCAAGGACCCGGGTGCGGCGTATTACGTGTACGAATGCTCGGGCGAGCCGGGACGTGTGACGGGTGTCGTGGCGATCTGCCCGGTTGGTGCGCTGGCGGGCGGCGACGCGGTTGCCGCCGATACGACCGCCGCTGCGCGCGCAATCGCCGACCTCAAGGTACAGCCGCGCCCCGTGTCGCTCGCCTACGAGGCCTCGCCCGTCATGGATATCATCTTGGGCGCCGCCAAAGAGGGCGCGTCGCTCTACGCCGTCACCGACCCCGCGGGCATTACGCACCGCGCGTGGGAGGTCAAGCGCGAGGACGCCGTCGGGGCCATCCGCGCTATGCTCGACCAAGCACCGGAGCCAGCACTGGTCGACGACCCTACCTACGCTGCCGCGCTGGTCAGGGCATCACAGCTCCTGACCGACGATGCCCGTGCCGCCGGCACCTACACGGGCAAAGAGCCGTTCAACTTTGCCGTAGCTGTACTCTTCCCCGCCGCGCAGGTCAGCGGCGGCGTGCCGCAGGTTCCGACGGGTCTGCTCACGCACCAGGTCGCGCGGTTCTAGCAAGACCAGACCGTCCAGCACAAAAATCGGCAGCCCAACAAACAGGGGGCGGAGATGCAGCAGGTACATGCATCTCCGCCCCTTTTGCGTCGAGAAGTTATGCCGGCGACCCGTGCCGCCGTGCTCGCGTTATCCGCGCTGCGGACCCGCAGTAGCCACGAGCGGTTCAAGCCCCAGCTCGCGCGCGTAGTCTTCCTGCGTAAAGACTTCGACCAGTTCAAACGTACCGGCCGCATCGTCAAACGCAAAATGCAGCACTGAGCAGTTGCCCGGCACGCGATCGCGCTCGTCGGCCGCCGCACCCCTCACGTGGTCCATGAACTCCTTGATGGCCGAGCCATGGCTTACCGCGAGCACGCACGTATGGTCCGGACGCTGCATAAGCTCGGTCAGCGTCGCCACCATGCGCTCGCGCACCTGCATCTGGCCCTCGCCGCCAAACTGGCGATAGAAGTCGCGCCACGGGCGCTCGGGCATGAGCATCACGCGCTCGGCCTCAAAGTCACCAAAGAACCACTCACGCAGGCCGTCCAGGCGCTCGTACGCCAAGCCCGGCCACAAGTTGGCGATAGTCTGCTCGGTGCGATGAAGCGTGGAGGTGTAGGCATGATCGGGCTCAATGCCGCGCGCACGTAAAAACATGCCGGCGCGCGCCGCCTGGTCGCAACCCAACTGCGTAAGCGGCGAGTCACTCCACCCCTGAATGATACGCTTGACGTTGAATATCGTCTGTCCATGACGGACCAGATACAGATCTTTATTCATAGGGGTCCTTTCGTTCGTTACCAATCAAGGAGCGAAAACGCCCCGTCGCAATAGCCAAAATGAAGCACGGCGCCGTTGTCGGGTAGCTCCCCCTCGCCAGTCACATACTCAAGAAACTCCTGGCAGGCTGAGCCGTGGGAAACCGCCAGCACGCAGTCGTGCTGCGGCCTGGCCATGATGCGGGACAGCGCCGCGACCATGCGCGACTGAAGCTCACTTTCCGACTCGCCACCAAAGGCAACCGGATAATCACCCCAGGGCTGCGGCGGCATCTCGCGATTTGATGTGCCCTCCAGCGAGCCAAAATGCCACTCACGCAGGTCATCGACCAGCTCTATGGAACGGCCCTCGCCAACGATAAGCTCGGCCGTATGCCGCGCCCGGCCCAACGGCGAGGAATACACATGGTCAAAGGCCACGCCGCGCGCCTCAAACGCCGCGCGCGTCGCCAGCGCCTGCTCGCGCCCGCGCGCCGTAAGCGGCGAATCGTGCCAGCCCTGCAAAATGCTCTGCATATTGAGCTCAGTCTGCCCATGCCGCACCAAATACAGATCTGCCACACACCCTCCCCTCGTACCACCACAAAGGGGACAGGAGCCTTTGTGGTGATTTTGCCGCCGGATTGCACCGCAACGACGCACAACTACAGCAGCACGTCGGCAAGCGGACGCTTGGGTACGTGGTGCACCCGCGCCTCGTCGCGCCAATAATTGATGGAGCCGTCGGGGTTGGAATCGATCGCATCGATCACCTGTGTCTCGGCCGGAACGCCAAACGCCATGATCAGCTTGAGCTCATACTTGTCGTTATCGAGCCCCATGGCATCGATCGCGTGGGGCGTAAAGGCCTTGAACATGCAGGCTGCCACCTCGGGCGTGGCGCTGCGGGCGGCGAGCATCATCGTCTGCGCGGCAATGCCCGTGTCGACCTCGGTAATGGGAGCGGCGGGCTTGCCCGGAACGGCGCGCTCGGCCAAAATCGCGATGTAGCCGGTCGGGCGCTCACCCTCGGCAGGACCCGGCCAATCCTTAAGCGCACCGGCCCACGCGAGCTCATCAAATACGCGCGCGCAATCCACGGCACCGCTCACCACATGAAAACGCAGACGCTGAGCATTGGCGCCGCAGGGAGTCAGGTGAGCCAGCTCTGCCAGCTCGAGCAAAAACTCACGCGGCACGCGCATGGACTCGTCAAAACGGCGGCACGTACGGGCACGACGGACCAGCGCATCAAACGCTTCCAAGCCGAGCTTTTCGCAACCCTGCTCTGCCATCGATTCGACACTCGACGGCGCCTCGGGAACTGCTTCGTTCATAGGGACCCCCAATACAAGCCAATTGTCCTTAGGAAAATCTAACCTAAAACGTAGGCAATAACGAACAGGGCTGCAATGTTCTACACCTGTTGAATAGAAAATCGCAACGTGGGGAACAACGGAAACAATTCGGGGCCTTTGGGTTACGTTTCGCCCTCTCCGACCCATACGCCAGCGCCTTTAGGCGATACTGGTTGTAACGATCAAGGCTTACGCCGCACGGAAAGGAGACATTATGGGCATCTTTAAGAACGATGACCAAAAATCGAGCCAGTTTGGATTTGACGAGAAAAGCATGGCGGGCAAAGCCGTCAAGGCCGTGCGCTGGATTTACGCCATCACGGGCGTCTTAGCGCTCATTGCTGGTATCGCGCTGCTTTTTGCACCCGCCAAGTCCCTCGTCTTTTTGACGACTGTCCTGGGTTTTTACTTTGTAATCACTGCTGCCATCAGGCTGTTCACTGCCATTTTTGAGCCGCTGCTGCCCACCGGCTGGCGCGTGACGAGCATCATCTCCAACCTACTCATTATCTTGGGCGGCGCCATAATCCTGCGCAACCAGGCCTTCTCGACCGCGACGCTCACCACGATGGTGGTTATCGTGGCCGGCTTTGGCTGGATTGTCGAAGGTGTCATGTCCATTCTGGAGTCCGAGCTTTCGTCCAACCGCGCCCTCGCCATCCTGAGCGGCGCACTCTCCATCATCGCCGGCATGTTCGTGTTTATCTATCCGCTGTGGTCGGCCAAGATGCTCGTCATCTTTAGCGGCGCCGCACTGCTGGTGTTTGGCGTAACGCTGATTGTTCGTGCTATTCAATTTGGCAAACTGGTGCACTAGATGCCACGAACGCTCTTTATTGATGCAGACGCCTGCCCGGTCACGCGCGAGTCGATTGACTGCGCGCAGCGGGCGGGCGTCGCCGTTGTTATCGCCGGCAACAGCACGCAAAACCTAGAACGGCACATTCGCCGCGACGACCCGCGCGATGCTGAGCACGCGCGACGCGGATTTTGGGTCACGACGCTCGATGTGAGCGTGGGCGCCGACAGCGCCGACTTTGCCATTGTCGAACGCCTGCAGGCGGGCGACGTGGTCGTGACGCAGGACATTGGCTTGGCGAGCATGGTGCTCGGGCGCGATGCCGCCGCCATCGGCGTGCGCGGGCGCGTGTACGACAAGGCGACTATCGACATGCAGCTGTTTATTCGCCACGAGGAAAAGAAGGTACGCCGCGCCGGGGGACGCACTCGCGGACCGGCGGCATTTACCAGCGAAGACCGGGCTCGCTTTAAGCGCAAACTCACCGAGCTGCTGCGCTAACCAAGGTAGATTTTTGGGACATGCCCGGAAATCTGCTTTTTTGCTTTGGGCGGTATGAGCGCTCAAAATCCATGGCTCAACAAAAAAAAGGGCTTCAAAATGCCATGCGTCGCCGCATTGTGCAGGCGCCGAGCATGGCTATTTTGAAGCCCGTTTTGTTAGGCCCACTTAGAGGCCGAAGGCGGAGAGGATGAGGCCCCAGCCGGCACCGATGACGTACATCATGATCAGGAACAGGACGTTTTCGCGGGCACTACGGTTGGTGCGGAACAGCACCAGGTAGCCCACACCGGCAGAGATGAGCGTGCCGGCGAGCATCGGGGCCAGCTGCAGCGCGCCTTCCAGGTACAGTTGCGTGATGACGACGCTGGCCGAGCAGTTGGGAATCAGGCCGACGAGTGCCGAGCCCAGGACCGCAAGCGTCTCGTTGCCGCGCAGGAACTGCTCGATCGCGGACTCGCCGAAGGTCTCGAGCACGGCGACCAGGACCAGCGTCACCAGAAAAATGAATACCGAGACCTGCACGGTGTGCGAGATCGCGCTGCGGATAATCGACAGGAGGGGCGCGCCCTCGTGAGAGTGGGAGTGACCGTGGCCATCATGGTGTTCATGCTCGCCCTCATGACCGTGATCGTGACCATGTCCGTGTTCGTGCTCGTCCTCGTCTTCATCGCAACCGCAATGGTCGCGCTCGCACAGTTCATGGATGTGATCAGCACTTACGCCCGCCTCGGCCACTTCATCAATGATGTCGCCCCCGGTATGGTCGTCGTGCGCGCAGTTCACATGAGCCGGATTGGCAGCGGTCCCCAGCACGGTACGGCGAATCGCCGCATGCGCGCGGGCATTACGACGAAGGCCGCGGATAGCCGCGTCCACGATAAAGCCCGTGACCAGCGCGATCAGTGCCTTCGAAGCCAAAAGCATCGCCATGGTCTGCACGGGCACCTGCTCGGCGAGCAACAGCGGCAGCATCTCATCGGAGGTCGAGAGGAACACGGCGACCAGCGTGCCCAGCGTCACGACACGGCCGGCGTACAGCGTTGCTGCCATGGCCGAAAATCCGCACTGCGGCACCATGCCCAGCAACGAGCCAGCCACAGGACCCGCAGCGCCGGCGCGCTTGATAGCGCCGTTGACGCGGTCGCCCGCAACGTGCTCAAGTGTCTCGAGAGCAAGATACGTCACCAACAAAAACGGCGCCAGCGAGAGCGTGTCCTTGCCGGCGTCGAGCAGAATATCAATCAGCAAATCCATGACGGATGGAACCTTTCATGTCTTTCGGCAGCATTGTAAAAGTCCTAGCGGTCAACTAGGGTATTGTAGTTGTCCTAGGCGCGATGCCAATAGTTGCCCATGGTAAACTATCATCTCGCCACATCTCAATGAACCCGAGCCGCGCGGTGCGGCCCGTCCAAGGAGCAGTTATATGAACGTTTCACAAGCACTCGAATACGAGCGTCAGCCGTTTATCCCCATGTTTATCTATGGCGATCACGGCGCCATGGAGTCCGAGCGCCAGAAGGGCGAGGAGGCCCTTAAGGTGCTCGAAACCGAGTACTTTACCGCCGAGGGCGACCCCAGCTTCGACTTTGCCACCGTGCGCGACCTGGCTGACCGCAACCGCGACCTGTGCGACCAGATTGGCGAGGCGCGCCTGCGCAACGTGACGCCCGCGACGCTTTCGCGCGGCCTGTCCGATGCCGACACCTGCGCCGCCATCGGTAAGATGCAAAAGCGCACCGCCGCGTCGGTCATGCGCGAGATCCGCGGCGACCGCGACGCGCTCGGCGTGGCCTACGCCCGCAAGCCCATCCAGGGCACCGTGCTCGGTATCGACATCGAGACCACCGGCCGTGCACCCGAGCGCGGTTATATCATCAATGTGGGTTGGGAAATCATGGAGCTCACCAGCGACGCCGTCCCGCACGACGCCGAGGCACACTACTGCGGCCTGCCCGACATCTACCGCAGCGAGGATGTGCCGTTGTCGAATATCCACCACATCACCTGGGACGACATCGACGGCAAAAAGCCGTTCCGCGAGAACAAGGAACTGCAGAAGCAGCTGCTCAAGCTTATGAAGAAGTACCCGTACATGGCGCATAACGCCGCGTTCGAAGACAGTTGGTTCAAGATCCACCTGGACGGTTACGCCGAGGCACGCCGCGCCGGCAAGATCATCGTCATCGACTCGCGCCAGATCTGCCGCAGCTTGGATGCCGACGTCCGCTCGCTCCCCCGCGAATCCGCCCCCGCCGCGCTCGAGAACTGGGCGCGCCGGCGCGGCACCCTCGCCGCCGACGCCAACGAGCAGCACCTGGGCCTCGACGACACCGACCTCATGCTCCGCACCGTCCAAGCCGAGTTCAACCTCAAGAACCTGTTTGCCAAGTAGAAACGCCTGCGACAAGCATGGCCCCGTTCACGAGCGGCCCCGCAGCGGGAAACCCCGCAGCGGGGCCGCCCTACGTTCCACAGATAGATTTGCCATCACAAATTCTGAACCCTCATTTTGAACGATTTCGGCCAATTCCCGACGCGTAATTCGTTGTCGGATGGTGATGCATCACTATCAAATGTGCGGCAGTTGAGTATTTATATGCTATAGCTAAGCTGCGAAAACTTTTATTTAGGGCATACCAGCCCATAATTGCGTCAAACTTTTGGACAGCATTTGGTTAGACCTCTAAAACGGCTTTTCCACTCAGCGCCATCAACACGACATTAGCTGACACGATATATACCATGAGTATCGTATTGTCACATACCACTGCAAAAGCGGTCTACCAGGCCGCGCATTCGGTGTCTGCGAAAGGCATCGAATCCTGTAGTCCTGCCGCGATTTACGGATCATGTCCCACCGGAACGCTCCTTGACGCAGCCACAGAATGGCTCACCAAAAATGATGTTTCCCTCGACGCAAATGATTCCCTCGAGGTGATGGTGTTTGATCGCAGGAATGCGCGCTATGCAATGAACTGTCAGTGCCACGTTTCTTCAAAACGATTCTCGAACTCACGCTTTATAGAGCTCAAAGATGGCATCTTCATTGTTGGCGTTGAGCTTTGCGCACTTCAGGCCGCCACCTATCTTTCTTTTCGCGAACTAGTGGAGTACTACTTTGAACTGTGCGGCGCTTATTCCCTTGGAACCGACTCTTCCACCTCCTATACCGAGCGTTTCGCGCTCACCTCGACCGAAAGGTTAAAGCAGTTCTTTAATTCCATTACCAGATGCGACGGTTTGGCCCTTGCCCGAAAGGCGATCCAATGTGTACGCGATGGATGCCGGTCTCCTATGGAAACGGCCTTTGTCATGATGCTAACGCTGCCTAAAAGCGAAGGAGGACTTGGTATTAAGGGAATTGAGACCGATTACGAGGTGCAGGTCACCGCTGCCGCAAAGAATCTCACGAGACGCAAAAAGTTCTTTATGGATGCATATCTAAAGAAATCTCGCACAGACATTGAATACAACGGTTTTTATCATGACGCGGAAGAAGACCGCGCCATCGATGAGGAGCGCAAGAATGCGCTTGCGTCCATGGGATACGGAATCATCACCGTCAGTCGTTATTCCTTTATGCATGCCAGCGCTTTTGTTAGGGTCATGGAAGCAATCCAGCGGAAAGAGGGCGTACGCCCCTCGCGTCTGCCAAAAGACTTTCAAATCATGCAAGAGGACCTGAGACAGTTTGTACTCAGAAGGCTTATAGAAGAGAAAAAGCGAATTCAGAAGCAGCTCCGCCAGGATTCCGAAGATCGTCAACGAATCGACCTCGAAAAAGCAACACTCGAAGGCATCACGCTGGATGACCCGACAATTAATGAAGTTCCGGCAATCGATGACATGCAGACAGTCGAATCCGACAGCCCATCATTTGCCCAAACAAGCAGCCTCGCGCCCGAGGGCAGGATCTTCGGTGCCGGAAACTAGGCCGGCTAACAAGGTGGGTACCCTAGCGACGTGCAAAATTGCGAGTATTCAGCAGAGCCGGGTGTCTATCACCCTCGAGTGGATCCAAATGTGAAGCGAAATCACTCTTGCGTGAGAGCGTTAGGCAGCATTTGAGGAAGAACTCATCGGATTAACACCCTAAGATAACTCTTGAACTGCATTATATGGCCTGCAATAAATTACCAGACCCCCTATCGTTGCAGAATACTCCAATTTTTGCACGGCTCAGGGGCACCCACCCCGGCATCGGCTATCAAAACCGCTCAGTCCGGAATCTCGTCCACTATTCCCCATCATTTTGTGCAACGAATTACCTGAACGTCATTGACATATGAACATACACTCATATAATCGGAAGCAAGTTATATGAGCGCATGTTCATATGAAAGGATATTGCAATGAGCATCCGCGTTGATGAAACGAAACCCGACACCGAGGCCACCGAGCCCGTGATCCCCACCACCTGCTCACCCGAGGACCTTCCCGACGAGGAGCTTCTCTACGACCTCGCCGACCTGTTCAAGGTCTTCAGCGACACCACGCGCATCAAGATTCTCTATGCCCTCATGGGCCGCGAGCTCTGCGTGGCCGACATCGCCGAGGCGACCGCAACCTCGCAGTCGGCAGTATCGCACCAGCTGCGCACGCTCAAGCAGTCGCACCTGGTTAAATTCCGACGCGACGGGCGCAATATCCTCTACTCGCTCGCCGATGACCATGTCTACACCATGCTCAACCAGGGCATGAGCCACATCTGTGAATAGCAACCAACCACGGTACCAGCGCGGCCTGCACCCAAGCCGCAAATACGGGGAAAGGAATCCACCATGAAAAAGCAGTTTAAGCTCGACGAGATCGACTGCGCCAACTGCGCGCGCGAGCTTCAGGACGAGCTGGCCAAGCTCGAGGGCGTCAAGTCCGTTTCGGTCAACTATATGACCCAGAAGCTGACGCTCGAGGCCGATGACGCCGAGTTCGACGAGGTCCTCGACCGCGTTGTGGAGTTCACCGCCGACGCCGAGCCGGACTGCGAGATCATTCTCTAGCCAAGGTTTACGCCAACCCGCAAGACCGCGCTTGCCGCGGCCTTTGCTCGCGAAATTATATGAGCGAGTGTTCATACATTCAAATGGGAGGATACGAGTCATGGCCACCGCCGACCCCAAAAAGAAAAAGAAGAAGCGCAAGAAAAAAGAATCACTCGAGCATAAGCGCAACCGCATCCTGGTAGCACTGGGCATTTTTGCGGTGGTGTATGCCCTCGACGAACTCGGTGCCCTTACCGCCGCATTCGGTACCCCGGGTGACATCTACGCCAGCTTCGTGCTGTTCCTGGTGCCGTTCCTAATTGCCGGCTACGACGTGCTCCAGAAGGCGTTCAACAACATCCGCCGCGGCAAGGCCTTCGACGAGAGCTTCCTCATGGCCGTCGCGACCATCGGCGCGTTTGCCATGGTGCTCTTCCCCGATACCGACCCGCACATGGCCGAAGGCGCCGCCGTCATGCTGTTCTACCAGGTCGGCGAGCTGTTTCAGGCGTACGCCGTGGGCAAGAGCCGCAAGTCGATCAGTGCCATGATGGACATCGCGCCCGACTACGCTAACGTCGAGCAGCCCGACGGCACACTCGAGCAGGTCTTCCCCGATGACATCGCGGTCGGCACCGTGATCGTGGTCAAGCCCGGCGAGCGCGTGCCTATCGACGGCGTCATCGTCGAGGGCGAAACCCAGCTCGACACCGCCGCCCTTACCGGTGAGTCGGTCCCCCGCCCGGCCAAAACCGGAGACGATATCATCAGCGGCTGCATCAACATGACGGGGCTCATCCACGTGCGCACCACCAAGCCCTTTGGCGAGTCCACCGTCGCACGCGTCCTGGAGCTCGTGGAAAATGCCAGCGAAAAGAAGGCGCGCACTGAGAACTTTATCACGCGCTTCGCCCGCGTCTACACGCCCGCCGTCACCGGCGCTGCCGCGGTACTCGCGCTCGGCGGCGGCTTGGTCACCGGCGCCTGGTCCGACTGGATCCTGCGCGGCCTGACCTTCCTGGTCGTCAGCTGCCCGTGCGCGCTCGTGATTAGCGTCCCGCTCAGCTTCTTTGGCGGCATTGGCGGCGCATCCAAGCTGGGCGTCCTCATCAAGGGCTCCAACTACCTCGAGACGCTCGCCGATGTGGACACCGTCGTCTTTGACAAGACCGGCACGCTCACCAACGGCACGTTTTCGGTCGTGGCGGTACACCCCGAGGCTGGCTACACCGAGCAGTCGCTGCTTGAAGTCGCAGCTCTTGCGGAGTCGTTCTCCGATCACCCCATCGCGCAGTCCGTGCGTGTCGCCTACCAGGGCGAGGTCGACCCCAAGCGCGTTAGCAACTCCGCCAACGACGCGGGCCACGGCGTGACGGCAACCATCGACGGCAAGCACGTCGTCGTTGGCAACGCAAAAATGCTCGCCGCGACCGGAGTCGAAGCGCCCGATTGCGAGGTCGTCGGTACGATCCTTCACGTGCTGGTCGATGGCATCTATGCCGGCCACATTGTAATTGCCGACACCGTCAAGGCCGATGCCGAGCAGACGATCAGCGACCTGCACGCCGCCGGCGTCAAGCGCACCGTCATGCTCACGGGCGACCGCGAGGAGGTTGCGGCGTCTGTGGCCAAGCAACTCAGTCTCGACGAGTTCCACGCGCAGCTGCTGCCGGGCGATAAGGTCGAGCGTGTTGAGGCGTTGCTCGCGGCCGAAAGCGGCAAGGGCAAGCTCGCCTTTGTCGGCGACGGTATCAACGACGCACCTGTGCTTACGCGCGCCGATGTGGGCATTGCCATGGGCGCTATGGGTTCCGACGCCGCGATTGAGGCCGCCGACGTGGTGCTCATGGATGACAAGCCGTCCAACATTTCCCGCGCGATCCGCGTGGCGCGCAAGACCATGGCGATTGTTTGGCAGAACATCATCTTTGCGCTGGGCATTAAGCTGCTGATTCTAGTGTTGGCAGCACTCGGCATTGCCAACATGTGGCTTGCTGTGTTCGGCGACGTAGGCGTGGCGATCATCGCCATCCTGAACGCCATGCGCGCGATGGGTGTCAAGAACCTGTAGCGTTCGTGGGCTGTCCGGCCGGGACCGGGCTTGGTTTTGAAAACGTCCTCGCGCATGAGGCCCGTCTTTCCTGCTCCTGCGGAGCAACGGAAAGACGGGCCTCGCGCTGCGAAGTGTTTTCAAAACCAAGCCCGGCCCCGACCTGCGTTGACACAGCTGGTGGTTCTTGGGCATCGCTTACTGACGGGGTTCCTTGTCTGAATTGGACTTAGTTGGTGGTGCTACTGATCCCGGTCGCTGTCCCGCGCCGCTGCGGGAGTGCTAGTCGGTCATTATTGGCGCCGAAGCACCGTCCCGTCCCAGCATCGCCCTCAGCTTCTCGAAGCTTTCCTCGCTTAGGCAGTGCTCCATGTGGCAGCCCTCTTGCGACGCGACCTCAGCCGAAACACCCGCATCCTCTAGCAGCCCCACGAAAAAGCAGTGACGCTCCCACATTTGGCGCGCGACCTCCAGACCACGCTCCGTCAGATGAACGTCGCGCTTGCCCATTTCGACATAGCCGTTGCTTTCCAACGTCGCCATGGCCTTGGAAACGCTCGCCTTGGTTACGCCGAGGTGCTCCGCAACGTCGATCGAGCGCACGATGCCCTGACGTTCCGACAGAACGTAGATCGATTCGAGATAGTCTTCTCCGGATTCACGTAGGGCCATGGGCCGCCTTTCGCGATGATTGCTAGTTAGCCTTTGGATACTTTTCACAGCTTACTTTACCGCAAAAGTTGCCCATGTCTTACTACTTTGCCTAAAAGTTAGCCGTGTTTCACAAAACGTGCGGGACGAAAACAAAATGGGGACGCCCCGCAAGGAGTGTCCCCAGGTGCCGGCAGAAAAGGAGCGTCCCAAAGTGCCGAGCCGCAGCTATAACAGGCCAAAGTGCTTCGCGGCGTTGTAGATCCCGTCGTCATCCACGGCGCTCGTTACATAGGTCGACGCAGCTTTCACCGTGTCCTGCGCGTTACCCATGGCCACGCTCGTGCCCACGGCGGAAAACATCGACAGGTCGTTCTCGCCATCGCCAAAGGCAATCGCCTCGCTCGCGTCGATACCCAGCCGCTCCAGTGTCGCAGCCACGCCCAGGTCCTTGCCGCCGTTGGCCGGAATAATGTCGCAGAACAGGTCGCACCAGCGCGTGGTGAGCGAATGCGACACGGCGTCGGTCACGATATGTTCGTCGGCCGGGTCCACAAAGGCGCAGAACTGGTAGACCGGTGCGTCAAAGGCGTGCTCAAACGGCTCCTCGTGGTAGACGATTCCCGCGTTGCTGCCAGCCGTCACCACGCGCTCGGACAGGCGGTTCACAAACGAGTTCTCGCCCTGCATGCACAGCGAGTCGTAGCGCCCCTGCGCCACCTGGTCCACAATCACCGCGACGTCGTCCGGATCGATCGGACAGCTGCGGTAAACCCCCTCGGCATCAAAGCAGTGCTGACCCGAGAGCGTAATGTACGCATCCCAACCCAGGTCGAACAGCCAGTCCGGTATCTGGTAGGTCGGGCGACCCGTGGCGATCACGCACGCAATCCCCTGCTCGTGAAAGCTATCGAGCACCTGCTGCGCCGACGCCGGAATCCGGTGCGTCTTAAAGCTCAGCAGCGTGCCGTCGATATCGAAAAATGCGGCCTTGATCATCCTCGTCTACTCCTCGCCCTCGAGCTTTTCGCTCGCCTCGAGCCACGCCATCTCCAGCTCGTCCATGGCGGCGTGAGCCTCGTCGATCTTTGCCTGCTGCTCGCCGAGCGCCGTGTAGTTGGTGGGATCGACTTGGGCCATTGCTGCCTCGGCCTCCTCAACGCGGGTGCGCTGCGTCTCCATCTTGCGCTCGAGCGAACTCACCTCGCGGCGGAGCTTCTGGCGCTCGGCGTTGGACAGGCCGTTGGGCTGACCGCTCGACTTGGGCTTTTCGGCCGCAGCTGCCGCGGCACCGGTGTCAAACGTGCCGGTCTTGGCGCTCGGCGCGCCCACGGGCTCGCCCTCGGCGGTAGCGTTGCACAGGCGCAGGTACTGGTCCACGCCACCGGGCATATGCGTCAGGTGGCCGTCGAGCAGCGCCCACTGCTGGTCGGTCACGCGCTCCATCAAAAAGCGGTCGTGCGTCACCAGGATCAGCGTGCCGGGCCAGCCGTCCAGCAGGTCCTCGACAATCGCGAGCATGTCGGTATCCAGGTCGTTGCCCGGCTCGTCCAGGATGAGCACGTTGGGCTCGTCCAGAATCGTCAGCAACAGCGACAGGCGACGGCGCTGGCCGCCCGAAAGATCGCCGATGCGGCTCCAGAGCTGCTGCGTCGTAAAGCCCAGGCGCTCGCAAAGCTTCTCGGGCGAAGTCTCCTTGCCGTCGATGACGTAGTACTTCTTATAGTGGCTGAGCACCTCGCGGATCGTGTCGCCCATGTAGGGCTCGAGCTCCTCGAGCTGCTGCGACAGCACGCCAAAGCGCACTGTCTGGCCAATCTTCACGCGGCCGCGCGTGGGCGCAATTTTGCCCTGGATCACATCAAGCAGCGTCGACTTGCCAGCGCCATTCTCGCCCAAAAGACCATAGCGGTCGCCCGCGCCGATGAGCCAGGTCACGTCGGAGAGTACCTGCTTGGGCGCGCCGTCGGTATCGGCATAGCCGGCGTCCACGTCGACCACATCGATAACCTGCTTGCCCAGGCGGCTCACGGCCAGGCGCTTGAGCTCCAGCTCGTCACGCACGGGCGGCACGTCGGCGATCAGCTCACGAGCGGCATCCACGCGAAACTTGGGCTTGGTGGAACGAGCCTGGGCACCGCGGCTCAGCCACGCGAGCTCCTTGCGCGCCATGTTGCGACGGCGCTCCTCGGTAACGGCGGCCATGCGGTCGCGCTCCACGCGCTGCAGGATGTATGCCGAATAGCCGCCCTCGAAGGGATCGACCTGGCCGTCGTGGACCTCCCACATGCTGGTGCAGACCTCGTCCAAGAACCAGCGGTCGTGCGTGACCACGAGCATGGCACCCTGGCCGCGCTGCCAGCGGGCCTTTAAGTGACGCGCGAGCCAGTTGATGGTGCGCATATCCAGGTGGTTGGTGGGCTCGTCGAGCATGAGCACGTCGTAATCGCCGATCAGCAAGCGCGCGAGGTCCACGCGACGGCGCTGACCGCCCGAAAGCTCGCCCACCGTGCCCTCCCAGGGCACATCGCTGATGAGGCCGGCGAGGATCTGGCGCGTGCGGGGGCTCGACGCCCACTCGTACTCGGGGGCGTCGCCCACAACGGCATGATGCACGGTGTCGGTATCGACCAGGTTGTCCTTTTGGCCGAGCAGACCGATCGTCGTGCCGCGGCGGTGCGTCACGCGTCCGTCGTCGGGCTCCAGCGTGCCAGCGAGCACGCTCAGCAGCGTCGACTTGCCGTCGCCGTTTTTACCGACAATACCAATGCGGTCGCCCTCGCCCACGCCGAGCGTCACGCTATCGAAAATATGCTTGGTGGGAAACTCTAGGCTGACGGAATCGCATCCCAAAAGAATCGCCATATGCCCTGCTCCTTCGTAGAAATTCAACGTTGTCCATGATAGCAGCGAGCCCCACCCCAAACCACCACGAAGGCGCCTGTCCCCTTTGTGGTGGTCGTTTCGGTCGCAGAGTAAAAGGCGGGCCATCTCCCACAAGAGATGACCCGCCTCTCCAATCAGTCCCGTGGCGACCGTGGCCACCGCGGGCCTCAAGCATGTCCCGGACTAGGAGAACATGCCGGTGAGGTAATCATTCAGCCGCTTGTCCTTGGGCCGTTGGAAAATCTCGTCAGTCTCGTCGTACTCGACCATATCGCCCATGTAGAAGAACGCCGTGCGGTTGGACACGCGCGACGCCTGCTCCATGTTGTGCGTCACGATGACGATGGCGCGGTCGGCAACGATCGACGACATGAGGTCCTCGATCGCCAGCGTCGAGATGGGGTCGAGCGCCGAGCAGGGCTCGTCGAACAAGATCACGTCGGGGTTGAGCGCCAGCGTGCGCGCGATGCACAGGCGCTGCTGCTGACCGCCCGAAAGCGCATGGGCGCTCTTGTCGAGCTTGTCCTTGACCTCGTCCCACAGCGCCGCGCCGCGTAAGCTTTCCTCGACCATGCGGTCGAGCTCGTCGCGGTCGGTGATGCCGTGGCGCTTAGGCGCAAACGTGATGTTGTCGCGAATGGACTTGCGGAACGGGTTGGGCTGCTGGAACACCATGCCAATGGAACGGCGCAGCTCGTAGGTGTTTTCGGTCTTGGTGTTCACGTTGCGCCCGCGATAGTTGATCTCGCCCTCCACGCGGCAGCCGCGAATCTCGCGATTCATGAGGTTGAGGCTACGCAAGAAGGTCGACTTACCGCAGCCCGAAGGCCCAATGAGCGCCGTGATCTCGCCCTTGTGGAAGTCGAGCGACGTATTGTGCAGTGCATGGTGGTCGCCATAGTACACGTTGACGTCCTTGGTGGAGAGCATGACCTCGTCGCTCACGGCCTTGCCGCTCACGCGCACGCGCTTCTCGCTCTCCCCCACGCTCGACAGGAAGTCCCGGGTGTCGGACGATGCCGCTTCGGTTGCGGGCGTTACATTCATCTCGCTCATTCGGCCGTCATCTTCCTTGCCAGTTGCTTGCCCACAATGCGGGCGATTACGTTAAACAGCAGCACGCAAATCATCAGCAGTGCCGCGGTACCCCAAACGATCTGCTGGGCCTCGGGGCTGCCTTCGCCATAGATCTTGTAGATATGCACGGCGAGCGACTCACCGGGGCGGAACACGTTCCAGGCGCAAGTAGGGCTCGACAGGTTAAAGCTCCAGAAGTTCAGACGCACCGGCGAGCTCATGCCCGAGGTAAAGAGCAGTGCTGCGGCCTCGCCAAACACACGGCCGGCCGAAAGCACGATGCCGGTCACGATAGCGGGCATGGCCTCGGGAATCAGGATGTGCAGCGTGGCCTCCCAGCGGGTGAGGCCCATAGCCAGACACGCATCGCGCTGGGCCTGCGGCACGTCCTCGAGCGCCTGTTGGATCACGCGCACCAGGATGGGGATGTTGAACATGGTGAGCGCGACAGCGCCGGAAATGATGGAGTACTTCCAGCCCAGCTGCACCGAGAACACCAGAAAGCCGAACATGCCGACGACGATGGAAGGCAGCGAGGACAGCGTCTCGATGGCGGTCGAGGCGATGTCGCGGATAGGGCCGTTCGGCGCGTACTCAACCAGGAAGACCGCCCCGCCCAGGCTGATGGGCACCGAGATGACCAGGGTGATCGACAGCAGGTAGAACGAGTCGAACAGCTGGTAGAGCACGCCGCCCTGCGTTCCGTTGGCGCGCGACGGCTCCGTGAGAAAGCCCGGCTGGAACAGCGTCGAGATGCCCTCGAACAGGATGTAGGCCACCATGGAGACGACGATGAGCATGACTATGGCGACGATCGCCGTCAACACGCCCGTGGCGAAGCGGTCCTGCTTTTGGACACGCCCGAGCCTCGCCTCGTCGATGTGGATACGCGTGCTAGCCACGAGCCTTCGCCCCCTTGCGGCCGATAAGGTGGATGATCAGGATGAAGATGAGGCTCATGCCCATCAGCAGCAGACCGAGCGCCCACAGAACATCGTCCTGGGCCGAGCCCTCGGCATAGACCGCCATAGACGTGGTGAGCGTGGTGGTGATGGTGGATGCCGGCGACAGCAGTGACGTCGGCATGGCCTCGATACCGCCGATAACCATGCGCACGGCAAGCGTTTCGCCAAAGGCGCGGGTCATACCAAGGATGACCGCAGTCATGAGCGACGGCATGGCGGACTTGAGTACCACGTGCCAGATGGTCTGCCAGCGGGTGTAGCCCAGCGCGAGCGAGCCCTGGCGGTAGCTGTCGGGCACGGCGCGCAGGCCATCGACCGAAAGCGTGGTCATCGTCGGCAGGATCATGACGGCCAGCACGATGGCGCCGGGCAAGATGCCCAAGCCCGTGCTTGCGTGGAAAACGCTCTTCATGAGGCCGACGACCACGTGAAAACCGATCAGGCCAAAGACGACCGAGGGAATACCGGTCAAAAGCTCAATGAGCGGCTGAAAGATCTTGGAACCAAACTTAGGCTGGATCTCGACCGCAAAGATGGCAGAGCCGATAGCGATGGGCAGCGCGATAAGCGTGGAGAGCACCATGACCGCAAACGAGGTGACGATCAGGGGCAGGGCGCCGGTATAGGGCAGGCCGTTTTTGGCCGTGTTGGCCAGGTCCCACTTGGTGCCGGTGAAGAACTCGACGACCGAAACGCCGTCCTTGAGAAAAGCCGAGAGGCCCTTTTGGGCGACCATAAAGATGAGCGCGGCAACGACAAGCGTCACGAGCGCAACGCACGCGCCCGTGACGCCCAGGCCCACGTTCTCAAGGTCGCGCTTTGGCAGCTGTTTTGCCATTGCAAACCTTTCCGGGGCGATTACTTATTTAGCGGAGACCTTGCCGCTGGCGTCCTTGACGACCTTCATGGCAGAGACGGGGATGAAGCCCTGCTCCTCGACGAGCTTGCCCTGGACGTCGTCGGAGAGCATAAACTCCAGGAAGGCCTTGGTGGCCTCGTCGGCGTCCTTGGAGCAGTACATGTGCTCGGTCGCCCAGATCTTGAAGGAGTCGTCGGTGACGTTCTTGCTCTTGGGCTCGACGCCCTCGACCTTGATGGCGTTGAACTTGGAGTCATCGAAGTGCGAGAAGTCGAGGTAGGAGATGGCGTTGTCGGTACTGCCCATCTGAGTCTGGACATCGCCGGACTTGTCGAGCTCGGCGTCGCCCTTAAAGTCGACGGCCTCGTCGCCAAAAACGGCGGCCTCGAAGGTGGCACGGGTGCCGGAGCCAGCCTTGCGGTTGAGAACGACGATCTTGACGTCGTCGCCGCCGACCTCCTTCCAGTTGGTGATCTGGCCGGAGAAAATACCCTTGAGCTGCTCGAGGGACAGGTCGTCGACCGTCACGTTCTTGGAGACGACAGGGCCCATGCCCACAACGGCGACCTCGTGGTCGACGAGGTTCTTGACCTGGTCGGCCTCGAGCTTGGTCTCGGCGAAGACGTCGGAGTTACCGATGGTAACGGTGCCGGCGGCGACAGCGGTCAGACCCTTGCCCGAACCGTTACCCGAACCGGAGACGGAGACGTCCGGGTTGGCGTCCATGAACTTCTCTGCAGCGGCCTCGACGAGAGCCTGGAACGAGGAGGCGCCGTCGTAGGTCACCTCGCCGGAGACAGACTCGGCAGCGGCAGTGGCGCTGCCCTTGTCGGCGGCGTTGGAAGCACCCGCGCCACCGCAGCCAACGAGGCCGAGGCCCACGAAGCTGGCAAGACCACCAGCGAGGCCGAGGAACTGACGACGAGAATAAGCCTGATCGAGCATGATCTTCCTTTCATACATGCGACTCGCGGGCACCCCACCCGCTTTGCTGTTTGGAAAGATACGACCCCGATCGGGCAGCACCAGCGCCAACTGCGGTTTCTTACGGTCATTTGATAGACCCTTACCGCAAGCGCAGCACGGCCTTTACAAACGAATAACAAACCCGCCACCAAGCATGACCCGCCTTTTACACCAATAAAAACAAAGTTGCGGTGAAATAGTTCCTGCTTGGCCATCAAATGGCCCATTCTAGGAACTATTCCACCGCAACTTAGATTGGGAAACCGCGAGACCTTAAAGCTCTAATTCATTCAAACGGAGGATCGCAACAATATAGATCTTGAGCGCCTGCTTGAGCTGTTCCTCGTTGGCGCACTCGTTGGGGCCGTGCATCTGGCCGCCCCACGAGGGCAGCTCCAGGCCGGTCTCCTCGGGGCCAAACGAGACGGCGCGGGCAAAGTTGCGCGCGTACGTGCCGCCGCCCATGGCAAAGGGTTCAGCATGCTTGCCGGTGAACTCGTTATAGGTATCGATAAGCGCCTTCACGGCCGGATCATCGGCAGAGACCGAGAACGGCACCTTCGCGCGACCCAGCTGGCACGTCACGCCGAAACGGCCCACGAGCGGATCGAGCTGCTCGCGGATGGTATCGGCACTCGTGCTGTCGGGGAAGCGCACGTCGATGACCTGCTCGATATGGCCATCCGCCACGCGGATGACGCCAGCGTTGCAGGTAAGCGGGCCAAACGCCGGACTCGTCGCATCGATACCCAGGCCGCGGCCATAGGCGTCCGCATGCACAAAGGCCAAAAACTTGACAAACTCGTGCTCGGCGGGCGTCAACAGGCGCTTGTCACGGGCGCCAAACGCGTCCTCGGCCTCGCGCAGATACGCCACGATCAGGCCGACAGCGTTGATAGTGCCCTCAGGCATCGAGGCATGACCGCCAATGCCGTGGGCAAAAATCTGCGCATGCCCGTTATCGAGTGTCGTGATCTCAAGGCGATCGGCGTTCTCGACCGGCGCCGGCAGCTCATCGGCGGCAATCGCGAGCTCGCAGATGGACTGCGACGGAATGGCATTGCTCGCCTCGGCGCCGCTCCACGACACGATGCGCCCGCCGTCGATCTTGGAGCTCACGAACGTCGCCCCAAACTGGCCCTTCTCGGCATTGCAGACCGGGAACTCGGCATCGGGCGTAAACAAAAAGTCGGGGTCTGCGTGGTTCTCCAGATAATGGTGAACGTCGGACATGCCCACTTCCTCATCGCAGCCCAGCAGCGCGCGGAAAGCATAGCGCGGGGTAATGCCGTGCTTGAGCAGATAAGCGCCGGCGTAGAGCGACAGCACCGCCGGACCCTTGTCGTCAATCACGCCGCGACCGAGCAGCCAGCCCTCGCGGCGCTCCATCGCAAACGGGTCGGTGTTCCAACCGGGGCCAGCGGGAACCACGTCCACGTGGCAGATAGTCGCGAGCTGCTTGTCGCCGCGACCCGGGATATCGGCGATTCCCACATAGCCCCCGTCGTCGCTCGTCTGATAGCCGAGCTTTTGCGCAATGCCGAGCGCGCAATCGAGCGCGTCACGGACCGGGCGGCCAAACGGCGCACCGGGCTCCGCATCGGCAGCAACGGCCACGGACGGATAGCTCACCAGTTGTTCGATATCGGCAACGACATCCTCCCAGACCTCGTCGACATACTCGGCAACGCTCTGCTCCACCTGATTCATGAACGACCTCCTTACCAATGAGCGACGGGTACGCCCGCCCCTCACATTATGTCTATTAGATAGCGAAAAGTTTAGCAAGCTCGGCCACCGAGTGCACCACCGCATCGGCGCCCGCGGCCTCGTGCTCCCCCGGCGCTGCCGCGCCCGAATAGATGCCGATGCACGGCACGCCCATCGCGTGCGCGCCCTCCACATCGTTAAAGCGATCGCCGATCATCACGGCATCGTCGGCCGTCGCGCCGAGCGCCGCCAGGGCATCGCGAACCGAATCGGCCTTGGTCTCGCGTCCCTGCGGCGGATTCATGCCAACCACAGCTTCGAACTGGCAAAGCCCCAGCTCATGAACCATATCGATGCACTTCGCCTCCATGCGAGACGTCGCCACGGCCATACGCTTGCCCTGGGCGGCCAACCCATCCAGCAGCTCGGGGACCCCATCGAACACGGGGTACTCCTCCGGCCCCAGCTCATCAAAAAAGGCGCGGTACTCGTCGGCCACCACAAGCGACTCCTCGCGGGAAAAGCCGTAAAAGTCGTGAAAGCTCTTCCACAGGGGCGGCCCGATCATACGGCGCAGATCACCCATCTGCGCCTCCGAAAACCCGCGCGCAGCCAGCGTCTTGCGCGTCGAGGTCATCACTGCCCGGCCCGTATCTGCCACCGTGCCGTCAAAATCGAACAACACGACCGGCCGTTTGCCTATCTCCAACGCCTCCATCGGCATTCCTCTTCCCCAGTTGACGATTTCCACACCGAGACTTCAAACTGTTGACTATTCAACAATTGAACCTAGTAATGTGGAACGACTCTACTATACTTGTCGCACTTTGCTCTCAGAAGGCGGCGCGCAAGCGCCCCAACGAAAGGTGCAATTATGTCTTTTGCCATCATAACCGACTCCACGTCGGACATCTCCCCCGCCCACGCTCAAGAGCTCGGCATTTACGTGATTCCGCTGCATGTGATTATCGAGGGCGAGGACCTGCTCGACCAGGTGCAGATTACCGCCGAGGAATACGTCGCGCGCATGGCCGGCTCCGAGCAACTGCCGCACACCTCGCAGCCGAGCGCCGGCGAGTTCAAGGCACTCTTTGACCGCGTGCTCGCCGACGGCCATGATAGCGCCATCTTTATCTCACTGTGCAGCGAGTGGTCCGCCTGCTATGCCAACGCCAGCCTGACGGCCGAAACGCACGAACTCGACGTGCGCTGCATCGACTCGCGCACCGGCTCGGGTGCCGAGGGCCTGCTGGTGGAGTACGCGCTGGCCATGCGCGAGGACGGCCGCAGCCTGGACGAGACCGAGGCGCAGATCCGCGCGACGCTGCCCGACGCCCACCTGCTGCTGATTCCGCGCACGCTCGAGAACCTCGTTAAGAACGGCCGCGCGCCCAAGCTCGCCGGCCAGCTCACGCAGATGCTCAACATTCGCCTGGCCGTTTCGCCGGAGTGGAAATCGGGCGAGATCAAGGCCATCAAGAAGGGCCGCGGCGCCAAGCGCATCGTCGTCAACACCATGGCCGACTGCCTCGCGTTTTTGGCTGAGCATCCGGGTTCAAGCGTGCGCGTGCTCACGACCGGCGCCGCCGAGGAGCAAGAGCTCGTCAGCCAAGCGCTCGCAGGCCAAGACTATGTAGACGCCGGCACCGGCCCCATCGGCTGCACCATCGCCACCCATGTAGGCATCGACGCCATCGCCATCAGCTACTGCCCCCGCTACCAGCCAACTCACTAGGGACGCCCACATCAGTTGCGGTGGAATAGGGACTGTTTTTGGCTTATTAGCCGCCAATCAATCCCTATTCCACCACAACTTGGAAATCGGCGATCAGCCCAGCGGACCCTGAAACAGCTCCTGATGAGTGCCCATTCTCACCAGCCTAATCATTGGGTTAGTCTTATGGGGAAGATAAAGAACGACCACATCGACCAAGCCATCGGATAGGTGGAAATCGATGTGGCCGTTGTAGTTTCCGCCCGGGTTTGAGAGCTCGTGGGCGCCATACTCCGCCGGAAGTGACCCATGAGCCACAAGCTCTGCAACCGCCGCTTTAAACTCACTTTTTAGCTGCGGATGCATGCGCATCGTTCGTTTGTAGTCCACCTTAAATTGAGCCTCGACTTTAAACTCGAACATCGCTATTCCTCATCGAGGAATGACATAAGCTCATCAGCGTTATTGAATGACGGGCTATCGTCCGGCAAAATCCCCAACTCATGAGCCTCGGCGATCACCATGGCACGCCTCGTCGCCTCGTTGGGCACCTCCGCCCTTCCTACAATCTCAAAAGGAATCTTTCGCTGATTTACCAGCTGCCGAACGGCAAGATTGAGATAGGAATTGAGGCTGAGGCCGACCGAATCCAAGAACTCAGTCGCCTGCTCCTTGAGCCCCTCTTCGATTCGAACCGTCGTAGGCTTAACTGTTGCTGTAGACATTTGCGACCTCCTCGCCCTCGTCTTTTACACCAGTATACCCAATATAAATGGCAATCTGATGTTAAATAACATCAGATTGCCATGCGTATTCATGTCGCGTGGGCACGATTGATCTACATCAGCCCGCTCAGGGCGATGTCGACGGCTTCGTTGAGGTCGTCGGTGATGTGCACGAGCTCGGGATCGAGCGGGCTGATCATACCGGCGTCCATCACCGGGCCGTTGAGCCAGTCGAACAGGCCCTGCCAGTACTCTGTGCCCACCAGCACGAGGGGCATGCGCTTGACCTTGTGCGTTTGCACCAGCGTGAGCACCTCGAACATCTCGTCGAGCGTGCCAAAGCCGCCGGGAAACACGATGGCGCCCGAGCTGTATTTGACGAACATGGTCTTGCGCACAAAGAAGTAACGGAAGTCCATGCCGAGGTTCACGTATTTATTGAGCCCATGCTCGTGCGGCAATTCAATGCCCAGGCCAACTGACTTGCCGTTGACACTCGCCGCTCCCCTGTTGGCCGCTTCCATGATGCCGGGGCCGCCACCGGTGATAACCGCCACGCCGCGCTGGGCAATCTTACGGCCGACCGTGCGCGCCGCCTTGTAGGCCGGGTCCGTCTTGGGCGTGCGGGCACTACCGAAGATGGTCACCGCAGGCCCTAACTCGGCCAGCGCGCCAAAACCATCGACAAACTCGGCCTGGATGCGCAGCACGCGCCACGGATCGGCATGCAGCCAGTCGGTCGACTCCTCGGGCGCCAGCAGGTTGGCGTAGGTGTTGTCCTTAGGAATCATGGGGCCGCGCATGACCACGGGGCCGCGGCGGTACGTCTCGTCGTAGGCAGGCTCGCCCTCGACGTTCTCATTCTTAATCATGGGTACTCCTATCGAGAAAAAGAAAAGCGGGCGGGGTCGACGCCATGCGCCAAACACCCGCCCGAACATCAACTATTCGGTATGGTACCCACGATGCATCAAGTGCTTGCAAGCTATCGGTCAGCGGTCGCGCAGCCGGTGTCAGCAAATGTGACGAGCGGTTGCCGCTCAGCCTTTGCCATTGCCCACGCTCTGCAAGCGTGTCTGTCGCCCTTAGTAATCCACCGCCGCAGGGCTGTTCATCCAGTCGCTCACAAACGCGCCGTAGCGGCCCTCGATAATGGCCTGGCGGGCACGCTGCATAAGGTTGAGCAGGTAGTAGATGTTGTGCATCGAAAGCAGAATGCCGCCGAGCATCTCCTTCTGCGTGACCATGTGACGGATGAGCGCGCGGCTGTAGCCGCCCGTGCACACCGGGCAGGTGCAGGTGGGGTCGATGGGGCCGTCGTCGTGCGCAAAGCGCGCGTTGCGGAAGTTAAGGCGACCCTCGCTGGAGAACGCCGTACCCATGCGGCCCGTACGCGTCGGTAGCACGCAGTCGAACATGTCGATACCCACGCCCACACCGCGCACGAGGGTGGTGGGGTTGCCGACGCCCATCAGGTAGCGCGGCTTGTGCTTGGGCATGTACTCGCTTACGAGCGGTGCCAGGGTCTCGAACATGGTCTCGTGGTCCTCGCCCACCGAGTAGCCGCCAATGCCGTAACCGGGGAAGTCGCCGCACTCCTCCAGATGGCGCAGCGAGCGCAGGCGCAGATCTAGGTGCATGCCGCCCTGAACAATGCCAAAGAGCGCCTGGTCGTCGCGGTTATGCGCCTTATAGCAGCGCTCGGCCCACATACTCGACAGCTCAACGGCGCGCTCAACGTAGGCGCGCGTGGCGGGATAGCCCGGGCACTGATCGAGCTGCATGCAGATGTCGGAGCCGAGCTTCATGGCGATTTCCATGTTGTCCTCGGGCGTCCAGAACACGTGGCGACCGTCGTAATCGTTGACGATAAAGCGCACGCCCTCGTCGGTGAGCTTGACGGCGTCGTTGTGGCTGAACACCTGGAAACCGCCCGAGTCGGTGAGGATAGGACCGTGCCAGTTCATAAACTTGTGCAGGCCGCCCAGCTCGGCGATAGTGTCCTCGCCGGGACGCATGGACAGATGATAGGTATTGGCAAGCACGATCTGGGCGCCGAGCTGTTTGACGGTCTCGGTAGGAATGCCCTTGACGCTTGCCTTGGTGCCCACGGGCATGAAGATTGGCGTCTCGATGTCGCCGTGCGGGGTGTGCAGCACGCCGGCACGCGCATGCGTCGTCGGGTCCTCGGCGATCAGGTCGAATTTAAAAAGGTTCTGGTCCATAAACTGGAACTCCTTGGTTGCGGTTCATACGCAGACCATTATACGGGCAACCAGCAAACCGCACCGACTCGACAGAAACTGATGCATTAAACGACTAGTCGTCGAGGACAATCTTCAGCGCCACCTTGCAAAGAAGTGTCCCAATCTGCCGGCACTTAGGGACTGTCCCCAAGTGCCGGCAAGAGTGTCCCTTATAGCTAGTCATTTAAGAACGTCCCCAACGACTACGAGATCATCTCCAACAGCCAAGGCAACGCCGATGCTCTGGCGACGTCAGCGAGCGGTCGCCAGGGCGAACAAATTGGCATGAAAAGAGGGCGGCATAGACCTTCTGGTCATGCCGCCCTCTTTGAATGACAAGTTGTCGCCCTGGTGACCGCGCAGCGTCGAGCCGTTACGCGGTTTGGAAAAACCGCGTAACCCCTAAGGCCGCTGGCCCATTCCACCCTCGAGGGTGACGGTCTCGCCGTTCATATACTTAAAGTCGGGACCGCAGAGCTGAACGACCACGCGGCCGATTTCCTTCTCGACGTCGCCGTAGTGGCCCGCCGGCGGCATGTGGACGTTGGCCTTGAACGCCTCGGGATAAGCATCCTGGAAGTTCTCGAGCGCAGCGGTCCAAGCAAGCGGGCACACGATGTTGACGTTGATGCCGTCCTTGCCCCACTCGTTGGCGGCAACGCGAGTCAGACCGCGGATGCCCTCCTTGGCAGCGGCATAGCTGCACTGGCCGAAGTTGCCAAACAGGCCGGCGCCCGAGGCAAAGTTGACCACGGAGCCCTTGGTCTCCTTCAGGTGCGGATAGGCCTTCTGCATGTACAGATAGGTGGCATACAGACCGGAATAAATGGCCAGGTTAAACTGATCCATGGTGTGGTCGGCGATGGTCACGCCCGAGGCGCTAGCCTGAGCATTGTTGACGACGGCGTCGATGCGGCCGAACTCCTCAATGGCCTTGTCGATGACGTTCTGGACGACGGCCTCGTTGTCCTGACCAGCCGAGACATCAGCCTGAACAGGCAGAACCTTGACGCCGTACTCGGCCTCGAGGGATTCCTTGGCAGCCTCGAGCTTGGCGACGTTGCGGCCGGTGATGACGAGGTTTGCGCCCTCCTTGGCAAAAGCGATATCGATGCCGTAACCGATGGAGCCAGCGGAGCCGTCCTTAAGCGTGGCCTTACCGCCGCCGGTGACGATCACGGTCTTACCAGTGAAAAGTCCCATACAAAGTCCTTTCAAATCGCGACGGGCACGCCCGCCGACTGCGCGCATCCAACTTCACGCGCCAAAAGCTGAAATGCAACTTTAGCGTGTTCAAGCGAAAATAAAAGACCGCGGTAGGCGAACGGCACCACGTCGTTCGGCGAAGGGATTGTCAAGTACAAACTGGATAAAGCGGCCGAGTTATTACTATCAGATCGAGCCATCGAACACGTTTTGAAACTTTGCTGCGGCGCGTGGGATGTCGGCGCGAGACTTTATCATAGGGTGACAAACAACGATGAGGAGCACATGCCTATGACAGACGAGCTGGACCCCCAGACTCAACAGCATATTGATGATCCCGCAGACGTCACCACAGATACTGACGCTGTGACCTGCGATGGTACCGACGTCGACGGCCCCATCTTGGACGAAAGCGCTACGGCGGAAACCCCCGAATCAGAAAACGCCGATGAGCAAAACGACGATGCGCCCGCTCAGGACGACGCCCCTGTACAGGACGACACCCCGCAAGCAGCGGGCCCCATCGAGGTGTCTTCGGAAGAAGAGCTCGATGCCGTCATGGACTCCATGATGGATGCTGTCAAAGCGATGAAAGACGCCGTCGCCGATGCCGATATTGATGCCGAGGAAGAGGAGGCCGCCGAGGCGGCCTCGACCTTTGTGCCCGGCGAGACTCCGGTTGCCGACCAGGGCAGCACCATGCCATCGTTTCTGCAGCTCGAGCACCCCACGATTGGCGCCGATGCGGTCGATCCGCACGCAGCAGGCTTTTCTGTGGTCGAGGGCGGTACCGGCAATATCGCCGCGCCGCAGGCTGCCGATGCGGACGCTGCCGACACCGCTCGCCCGACCGCCCCGCACTCCCCCGCCGCGAGCCGCGATCTGGGGACCGCTGTCTCGAACACTGCGAACGCCGTGGGCACCTTTATCGCCCAGGGCGCCTCGGCCATACGCGAGATGAACGCCGCGAAAAAGGCACTTGCCGATGCCCGCGCCCACCTGGCCGAACTTGAGCAGCGCATTGCCGATCAGGCCGAGGAACTCGAGACGCGCCAGGATATCGCAGGCCGCTACGACCAGATCGTCGCCGACCAGCGCCAGGCGATCGCCACGGCGCAAAAGACCGCTGCGGCAGCCGAAATCAATCGCGATGTCCATGCTTCCAAAGTAGCAGAGCTCAAGGGTCAGCTCGAACAAATGAAGACAGAGGATGACGCGACTGAGCTCCGCCTGAAGGCCGCGCTCGACGCCGTGGAGGCCCGCGAGGCGAGCTCTCGCGAGACCGGCAACCGCCTCGTTCGACGTCTTGAGGATTCCAAGCGCATCCGCGACAAGGTGAAGGCCGAGCGAGACGCCGGCATTGCGGCCGCACAACAAACCGTCGACGCCACGCGCGCCCAGCTCGAGACGCTGCGCCATGAGTATGCCGAGCTGCAACGCAATCCCTCGGCAAATCCCGCCAACTATACGGTGCGCACCAGCGAGCTCTCGATGCAGATCTCCGACACGGCAGATGCCCTGCGAAAAGCCGAAGAAGATGTCCCGCGCATCACCGCCGACCTTGAGCACTCGCTTGCCGCAGCCGAGCAGGCCGTCGAACAGGCGCAGGCCCCCATCGCCGACGCCAAGCGAGCCCATCAGGCCGTGACGGCAGAGGCCGATGCCGCGCGCGACGAGCTGCAGACCGCAAAAACCGCCGCCGCGACTCGTCAGCGCGAACTGCGCGAGAAGATCACTGCCGAGGACAAGGCACGCCGGGACCAGGAGCAGACCATCGCCAACGCCCAAGCAGATGCCGCACATGCACAGTCGATCATCGAGCAGGCGACCGAGGTACACGACCACCCAGAGATCACTGAGTCGCTTGCAGGATCCTTGGCCCGAGACAAAGCCGAACACGCCGAGACCGAGCGAGAGGTTACCCAGCTCGAAGCCACCGAGGACGCGGTGCGCGAGCGTACCCGCGACTCACGCATCAAATTCACCGGCGCCATCGTCTGCATCGTCGCCGCAATCCTGGTGATCATCCTGGTCTGGCTCTTCGCGAGCAAGTAAACCAGCTGCCAAAAAACGCTCAACGCAGTTGCGGTGAGATAGTTCCTGTTTAGCCCTCAAAAAGCCAATTCAAGAACTATCTCACCGCAACTTATTAGATTGATGCAAGGTAATCTATCCCTCTTGCACCAATCTCTTGACATAAGGAGTGTCCCCAGGTGCCGGCACAAAAGGAACGTCCCCAAGTGCCAAGTGCCCAATGACTACTCAACAACCACGGCAACACCGATGTAATGGCAGAGTCAGACACTATGACCCAATCCAGGGGCACGGAAACGACAGGAGCCCCCGCTCGTGACCGCGGGTCGGGGCTGCGACAATGTTGTTGAAGTGCCAGAGGCGCAGCCGCGCCGCAACGA